>NZ_JAGIRL010000047.1 GCF_019012925.1 Fusobacterium sp. | reverse complement strand
ATCCCCAAAACAAGCTCCTCCAGCTATAGCTCCCATAGTTAACATAATATTTCCCCCAACAATATGATTTAACCATAAGAATATTGGAGCACAAGCAGCAAAAGTACCCCAGCTTGATCCAGTAGCTATTGAAAGAATAGAGGTAACAACAACTCCAACCAAAGCAACTGTTTTTCCTGTAATTCCCAATCTCAAAGCCACATTGATGATAGCAGCTCCAACTCCAGTAGCCATAAATACCTCAGCCATAGCATAAGCCAACATCAGAATAAATAGAGCAACAGTAATCTCCCTCACATTTGCCAATGCTGCATCTACCACCTCTGAAAAGTTTCTTTTTTCTGTTACCATAGCAACTATTGCTGCAGCAACTGTTGCTAGAGGTGTAGCAAGTAAAGCATCAAACCCTGACATCATAAGTGCCGCTAAGATAAAAACCGGCATTAATTTAATAAATTCAACCATTTTAATTTTCCTCCTAAAACTTTTTTGATTTAATAAAAAAAGCACAGTCTTGAAAAGACTGTGCTATAAATTTACAATACAAAAAAACATTGTATAAAAACACAGATAGCTCTCCATTGACTCTTATCAATGACAACAATATGAATATTCTTCATATTGCCAACAGAAAAATTTAGCATTTTTTTCTATTTCGGCAAAATCCCCTTTCTAACTGTTTCATTGCCTGCAAAACTCCACAGTTATAATCTTGTCATTTGCTCCTCTATCATTTTTTATTCGGTTTATTTTACTTCAATTTTTTATTTTTGTAAAATATATATTATATATACTTTTTAAATTTTCCTTATTTTCTATATTCTTTATCTCTTTACTAAAAAATTTATTGTAAAATCTTTTGCTTTCCTATATAATATATTATCAATATGTAAAAGGTGGTGTAAATGAAAAGAGCATTAAATAAAATTGCTTTACTTGACAACTTAGATAAAGAAACAAAAGATAGCTTATCTGCTATCTCAAAAATAAAGGAGTATAAAAAAGGTGATCTTCTATACTCACATAAGGAGAAGATAAATACTATTTATTTTATTTTAGAGGGTGTAGCTGGACTTTATAAAGCTAATGATGATAATTCAAGGAAAGTTATCTTTCTTTTAGGAGAGGGAAATCTTATAAATGAGGTAATCCTTTTTGAAAACGTTACAACTTTAAGCTGTGAGCTATTAGCTCCTACAAAGCTTCTAGAGATACCTAGATTAGAGTTTGTTAAGATTTTAGAGAGCAGTCACTCATTATCTAAGGCTGTTATTGAATCTTTAATCAAAAAAAATAAAAAATTAACTCATCAATTAAAAAATATCTCTAACTCAATCACTGTTGATAGACAGATAGCTTTCAAACTTTGGAAATTGGGAAGAGATTTTGGAAAAGAGACTCCAGAAGGAATTTTAATTGATTTTGATCTTCCAATAACATATTTAGCTGAGATGTTAGGTGCTAAGAGAGAGACTGTTTCAAGACAGGTTAAACTTCTTACTGAATTGGGATTGATAAGTGTTAATAAAAAGAGATTCACTCTTCATAAATACTCTGAATTATTGGATTATTTTCATAAAGATAGTAAATAGATTAAAAAAAACTCCCAAAAGGGAGTTTTTTATTACTATTTATTTACTTTTTCAGATAAAGCTTTTCCTGGTTTGAATTTAACAACTTTTTTAGCCTCAACTTTCATCTCTTCACCAGTTTGAGGGTTTCTACAAGTTCTAGCAGCTCTTTCAGATACTTCAAATTTTCCAAATCCTAAGAATGATACCTCTTCTCCTTTTACTAAAGCCTCTTCTAAAACATTAAGAAATGCCATAGCTTTTTTCTCAGCATCAACTTTAGTTGTAAACTCTCCCTTTTCACAATATAAATCTACAAATTCTTTTTTAGTCATTTGATTATCCTCCTTAATCTTTATAGCAATTACTATAAGTACTCATACTATCTTTTATACCACATCACTGCTAATTTTACAACTATTTTTATTTTTTTTTCTAAAAAAGAGAAATTTGGTTTGTTTCACTCAATGAATCAATAGCCTTTAAACTTTTTAATTTATCAACTATTGTCTGAGAAACCTTTGTTCTTCTCTTTAGATCTTCAAAAGATAAGAATTTACTCTCCTCTCTCTCCTTTATAATATTATCAATAACAGCTCCTCCCAAACCTGCAAGTGCAATTAAAGGAACTCTAATCTTTCCATCTTCAATTGTAAATTTAATACCACCAGATTTATATATATCTATTGGCAAGAACTCCAATCCTCTAGCATACATCTCTACAATAATCTCACAAATAGCCATTTCAGCCTTCTTTTTAACATCCAATTTTGGCTCTTTATTTAAGATCTCTAGATGTGCCTTAGCTGTTTCTGGATTTCCCATAATCTCATAATCAAAATCCTCTGCTTTTCTAGATAGATATGCAGCATAGAAAGCCAACGGATAGTGAACTTTAAAGTATGCTATTCTCATTGCCATCATTACATAAGCCACAGCATGTCCCTTAGGGAACATATATTTTATTCTTCTACAAGATTCTATATACCACTCAGCTACATTATGTTCTTTCATCAAGTCTGAATATGCTTGCCAACCTTCAGGATTTTTTGTAGGTTGTCCCTTTCTTACAAACTCCATTATCTTAAATGATGTTCCTTTCTCTATACCTTGGTCAATAAGATAGTTCATTATGTCATCACGAACTGTTATAACTTGAGAAAGTGTTGCTTGTTTCTGCCTTATAAACTCCTGAGCATTGTTTAACCAAACGTCTGTTCCATGTGATAGCCCTGATATTCTAACTAATTCAGCAAAAGTCTTAGGCATTGTATCTATCAACATCTGACGTACAAATGGAGTTCCGAACTCTGGTACACCAAATGTTCCTACAACTGAATTTATCTGTTCTGGAGTTACACCTAGTGACTCTGTACTTGAGAATATCTTTAGTGTCTCTGGATCTGCAAGTGGAATTGAGTATATATCCACTCCTGTATACTCCTGTAGTAGCTTTATAGTAGTCGGATCGTCATGTCCTAGTATATCTAGTTTTACAAGCTGTTCGTCCATTACGTGATAGTCAAAATGAGTTGTGATTGAGTCATTTTTCTCATCATTAGCTGGTTTTTGTACTGGGCAAAACTCATAGATTGTATGGTCTCTTGGTACTACTACCATTCCTCCTGGGTGCTGTCCTGTTGTCTTTTTAGCTCCCTCACACTTCTTAGCAAGTCTAATTATCTCAGCTCTGTTATTTTTCATATCATGTTCTTCAAAATACTTTTTAACATAACCTTCAGCATTTTTTTCTGCTAGTGTAGAGATTGTTCCTGCTTTAAATACATTCTCTTTTCCAAACATCTGCTCACAATATCTATGTATCTCAGATTGATACTCTCCTGAAAAGTTAAGGTCTATATCTGGAACTTTATCTCCATTAAATCCCATAAATACTTCAAATGGTATTGAGTATCCATCTCTTTTATACATCTGTCCACACTTTGGACATACCTTCTCTGGTAAGTCAATCCCCACTCCCTCTCTCTCTATAAATTCAGAGTGTTTACACTCTGGATTGGTACAGATATAGTGAGGATAAAGGGCATTAACCTCTGTTATTCCCATCATAAAAGCTACAAGTGAAGATCCTACTGATCCTCTTGACCCTACTAGATAACCACTATCTAATGATTTTTTTACCAGCTTTTGTGCAGAGAGATAAAGCACTGAGAATCCATTTCCTATGATGGCATTTAACTCTCTTTCCAACCTTGCTGCAACAATCTCTGGAAGTGGATCGCCATAGATTCTATAAGCTTTTTCATACGTCATCTCTTTTACTATATTCTCAGCATTATCTATCTTAGGAGGATAAAATCCATCTGGAACTGGTTTTATCTTCTCTATTCTATCAGCTATAAGATTAGTATTCTCTATAACTATCTCCTTAGCCACCTCTTCTCCTAAATAACTGAATTCTTGTAACATCTCATCAGTTGTTCTAAAGAAAAATTTATTATCTATCATATATTGATTTTTTCTAAAAACTGTTCCACTACCATATAGTAAAATACTTCTAATCTTGTAATCTTCCTCTTCTAAATAGTGAACATTCGAACTAGCTGTAACCATAATTCCTTTACTCTTTGCCAATTGATAGAAATAGCTGTTCATACTTTCAATAGCTGTAAAAGATGAGATACTTCCCGTTCCATCCTCTTCATATAGTTCAGCATAAGCTCCTTTAGGTAACAGCTCTATATAATCATAAAACTCTATATTTTTTTCTATATTTTCATAATCATATCTCATATAGTAATCAGATAACTCACTATCATTAGAAAAATGTACAGTCAATGAGTTTCCAACTATCAAGCCCTCTCTATATTTTTGAAGATGTGACTTTAAAACTCTTGGTTTTTTATTTCCATAGTTATCTATATGAGCCTCTGAAACAAGCTTATACATATTCTTTAATCCAGCTAAGTTCTCCACTAACACCATTACATTATGTGTATCCTGCTTCTTCAAATTTATTGGAAATGCTCCTGTTATCTCATTTAGATTAGTAACTCCCTTATCCAAATATCTCTCCATAAAGATGATAAACATATTTGCAGTAGCTTGTGAGTCATCTACAGCTCTATGGTGACTCTCTAAAGATAATCCTAAGACCTTATTTAAGTTTTTCAACCCGAAGCTCTTTAAATCTGGATAAAGATCCCTGGCCATCTGAAGTGTATCTATTACTGCAGGAGTATAATCATAGCCTAACAATCTCTTTACATCTCTTCTTATAAATCCCATATCGAAAGCTGCATTGTGAGCTACCATAGTTGCATCTCCAACAAACTCCATAAACTTTGGTAACACCTCTTCTATAGTAGGCATATTGTCTACCATATCCTGAGTTATATTGGTAAGCTCCTGTATCTTTTGTGGTATAGCTTTCTTTGGATTTACTAGCTGTGAAAATCTATCTATAATTCTATTTCCTTGTAATTTCACTGCTCCTATCTCTATTATCTCATGCTCATGTGAGTTAAGTCCCATTGTCTCCAAGTCGAATACAACAAAATATTCCTCCATAATAGGTGAGTCCTTACAACTTCTTACCATCTCTGCCTCATCATCTACCATATACATTTCACAACCAAGTATTGGCTTGATATCCTTTCCTTTAGCTGCTTTATATGCAAATGGAAAAGCATGAACAACAGAGTAATCTGTAATTGCAACTGCTTGGTGTCCATAGGCAATAGCTTGTTTGATTATATCAGATATATCCGCTACCCCTACCATCTCACTCATTTTACTATGAGTGTGTAATTCTACCATTTTTAATTCAGATTTATCTACTCTTGTTTCCTTAACTCTATCCAATTTATTTATAGAGTTTATCATCATTATCTCTTCATTATCTGAAAATCTATCTGTCTGTTTCTTTCCACTTATCTTTACATAGTCACCTATTTTTATCTCAAGAGGTTTATCCTTTTCTAAAAATATCTTTGTAGTTAGAGATGTCTTATTGTCAGTTACTCTAATAGTCATAATTACCCTATCATTTTTTATATCTCTTGACTCCAGTGCAAATATCTCTCCTTCAACTACACAAGTATCATCATCATATAGTTCAAAAAACTCCTCTAATGGTATCGATTTCCCTTTAATCTCCTTTGTCTTATTAGCAGAGAATCCACCTTTTGAGAATCCAGCACTCTTTACAAATACCTCTTGCGATCTATTTTTATTAATATTTTGCTGAGCATTCTTTTGATTTTCCATATCTATTTTAGCTGATAAAGTGATAATCTCATTCTGTTTCTCTTTTTCAATTTTAGAAACCTCTTGAGTAAAATCTCCCAATACAAAATTTACTCTAAAATTATATATTCCAAAGTTCTCTAAAATACTCTCTAACTTCTCATCAATTTGTGAGTTTTTTAATATATCTATAGCACTCTGTTCAGCTAATGTTATATTTATACGTTCATCTTCAATAGTTATTCTATATAGATATAAAAAAGATTTAGAGATAGCATTTCTAGCTTTCAATCTTATGATTGCTCTCTCTACTATCTCTATCAACTGCTCTTTTCTTATATCTTTCTCTAAAAAGCTTACTGTAAAATCAACTTCCAGCTCTTTTCCAAAATTTTTCTTTATATTCTCATAGATGACATCTAATTCATTTAGATCATTAACTGAAGGAACAGAACATTTAAATCTCATTTTTTTATTTCTTTGTGAGAATACAATCTCTGCAACATCTACATTTTTTATTCCCATCTTCCTAAAAATTCCATCTTGTGGTTTTATTCTTATCTCATTTCTATCCATTTGTTCCTCCAAAATAGACTATTTTTCTCCTAATAATCTATCCAATATTATAGCCACAGCAGCTCTAACTGATAGGTGATTATATTTTGTATTTCCTCTAATTGGCTCTAATATATAATCTGACATATCCATTACTTCATCAGTTAAGCCCCAACCTGTTCCAAATAGTAATAAGTATGGTCTATCATCTTCAAATATCTTCTGAGATAACTCTCCATATCCTACTGTATTAGGAAATATTCTTGCTGATGTAGTTATAATTACAGGCTTTTGTCCCTCTTTTGCCTCTATCTCAGCTATTGTATCCTCTATGCTGTTCATCACTCTAGTTATTGAGAAAGCATCCTCTCTATCCTTATTAAATTGTCCTCCTGTACCCTCTTGCCAGTACCCTATAATTCTCTCTGTTAACATTTTTTGAGCATCTACAGGAACTACTAATCTATATCCTGCTAGATCATATGTTCTACAACTTCTAGATATATCATGAATATCAAAATTTGTAACAGATGTACAAACTACACTATTATTTTTATTATAAACAGGATAGTGAACTAATCCTAAATAAACTTTTTCTCTCATTTTTTTCTCCTAAATTTCCTCTAAATTTGACTTGTATTTTTCTATATCTTCAACATAAACCTTATAGGCATATTTTAAATACTCTCTATTCTCCTCTGTGAGAGTTCTAACTACTCTAGCTGGAGAACCAGCTATGAGATCTCCCTCTTTTGCTTGAAGTTTTGGAGTGACAACTGATCCTGCTGCTACTAGACAGTTATTAGGAATTACACTACCATTTAAAATAGTGCTTCCCATTCCTATTACACACTCATCTCCAATAACACATCCATGAATAATACAGTTATGTCCTATAGTTACTCTCTCTCCAATTGTCACTGGATATGGTGTATCTCCATGTACAGTTGAATTATCTTGAATGTTTGAATCTCTTCCTACTGTCACCCTACTCATATCAGCTCTTACCACTGCTCCAAACCATATAGAAACATTCTCTGAAGTAACTACATCACCTATTACAGTGGCATTATGAGCTATATAATTATTTTTTCCCAGTTTAGGGATCTTCTCTCCAAATTTATATATCATTATCTTTCCTTCCCAAGTTCCTTTTTTATCTCAGCTAGGAGCTTTTTCTCTACTTTAGTTAATTCTCTTCCCTCTAGTAAATCTTTTCTTCTGATATATGTTCTCTTCAAACTCTCTTTTAATCTCCAAGTCTCAATATTTTTATGATGCCCTGATAGCAATACAGCTGGAACTTTTAATCCTTCATACTCCGCTGGTCTCGTATACTGTGGATAATCTAGTAGTCCATTGAAGAAAGAATCATTCTCATAGGACTCTTTCTTTATAACTCCAGGAACTAATCTAGCTATACAATCAGCCATCAGCATAGCTGGTAACTCTCCTCCAGTCAAAACAAAATCCCCTATTGAAACTTCTAAATCAACTTTATTCTCCACTACTCTCTCATCTATTCCCTCATAATGTCCTGCTATAATCGTTATCTCCTCTTCCTGTGATAAGGATATAGCTAACTGCTGATTAAATTTAACCCCTTGAGGAGTGGTATATATAACCTTTCCTTTTACTGTTTCTAAAGCTCTAAATAGTGGCTCTATCTTCATAACCATTCCAGCTCCACCACCAAATGGCATATCGTCAGCCTGCTTATGTTTATCATAACAAAAATCTCTAATATCGATTATGTTTATCTCAAGCAATCCTCTCTCTAAAGCTTTACCTATTATACTTTCACTTTTAAATCCTGAAAACATCTCAGGAAAAAGAGTAAGAATATTTATTTTCATACTATTCCTCGTCCATTCCATCATCTTGTTGATATTTTTTACCTTTTTCCTCTTTCATTCCTTCAATTAAATGGATATATATCTCTCTTTTATCAAAGTCTATTCTCTTTACAAACTCATCTATATCTGGAACCATTATCTCTGTCTTCCCTGATTCTATAACAAGAATATCGTGAGCAGCTGTTTCAAAAATATCTACAACTAATCCTAACTCCTCATTGTTATCCACATCTATAGCCTTCATATTCAATAGATCGTTTAAAAGATACTCATCTTCTCCTATTCCTAATAGCTCTCTTCTAACCTTTATAAAACCATTTTTTAACTTTCCAGCCTCTGTTTTATTAGTTATCTCTTCAAACTCTAGAACACACTTATTTCCAACTAAATGTGATGCTGATTTTACTGTAAGGATTCTCTGATTATTAGAGTCGCTCTCTATAACTATTCTATTTCCTAAAAGTATCTCTATATTCTCTATATTTGATACAACTTTTACAGCTCCTTTTAAATGATGAGTTCCTGATATTTTTCCAATTGTTAAAAGTTCCATGCACCCTCCTAATCTAAAAACTCAACGTTTACATTAAGTTTATCTTTTACTCCAGCAGCTTGCATAACTCCTCTTATAGCATTTGCTGTCAATCCATTTTTTCCAATTACTTTTCCCATCTCCCCTTGAGCAACGTTCACTTTAAATACTACAGTATCATCTACCATATCATATGTAATTCTTGTTTCTGAATTATTATCCACTAACTCTTCTATGATGTATCTAATTAATTTTTCTAATTTCTCCATTTTTTCCTCCCTATTTTTTATTTATATAAAGTGATCCCTTCCAGGCTCCCTCTTCAATTATTTTTGCTTCTACTCCATAGTTTTTATCCAAATCTTCAATAATAGTTCTTGCATAATCTTTGAAATCATCAGTTGAGATCACATTTAAAAGTCCTGCATTAGCATCCACTGTTCTCACAACTCCTATTCCCTCATAGGCTTCTATTATCTTATTGATAAAATCTATGTCCTCTTTTCTACTTTGAATTAAAAATTCGTAGCTTGTTAACATAGTTCCTCCAATATTTTAAAATAGAGAGTGATGCCACTCTCTAAATTCTATTTATTTTCAAAAATTGAAATCAAGTTTAAGAAATCATCAATTGATAGATTCTCTGCTCTCTCATTTTCAGCTATTCCAGCTTTTTCTAAAACAACTCTTAACTCATCTTTAGAATATCCTAGACTTGAGAAGTTGTTCAAAAGATTTTTTCTTTTGTTAGCAAAAGCTGCTTTAACATATTTAAAGAAAATTTCCTCTTGAATCTGATTTTCATATCTCTTATCTTTATATAGTTTAATTGACATAAAAGCTGAATCCACTTTAGGAACTGGTGTGAAAAACTCCTTAGGGATAGTGAAAAGATACTCAGCCTCACCATAATATTCAACTGCTAAAGTTAAAACACTTCTCTCTTTTCCTTTTTTAGCACAGATTCTCTCTGCCACTTCCTTTTGAACCATAATATATATCTCATCTATTATCTCTCTATTTTCAATCAACTTATTGATTATAGGTGATGTTATATAATAAGGTATATTGGCAACAACCTTTGTCCCTTCTCCTACACACTCTCTTAAATCAGTCTCTAGTACATCATTCATTACAAGAGTGTACTTAGGATTTCCATCAAATTTTTTTCTTAATATTTTTTCTAAATCTCTATCTATTTCAACAGTTACAACCTTTTTAGCTGTGTCCAAAAGTAGTGCTGTCAATGCTCCTTCACCAGGCCCTATCTCTAAAACAGTATCCTCAGCTTGAACATTTGAAACTTCCATAATCTTTCTCAACACTTCTCTCTGATCAGTTAAAAAGTTCTGTCCAAATTTTTTCTTATGTTTAAAGGACATTTTCCCTCCAATTAATTTTTTACAACTACTCCTATATAAGGTAAATTTCTATAATATTGATCATAGTCTAATCCATATCCTATTACAAATTCGTCAGGGATTTCAAATCCTACATACTCACCTTTCATCTCAACAGTTCTTCTACTAGGCTTATCTAATAGAGTACAAACTTTTAGAGATTTAACTCCTCTATCTTGGAATAATTTTTTTACGTGACTTAAAGTTAATCCAGTATCAATTATATCTTCAACTATTAAGATATCCTTATCTTTTAAATCAATAGTAGTATCTTTTGAAACTTTGATTACACCAGTACTTGTTGTTCCAGAGTAACTAGAAACACTCATAAAATCAATTACAAGAGGTAGGTTTATCTCTTTTATAAGATCACTCATAAAAACTATAGAACCTTTTAATAGTCCAATAACTACTAATTCTTTCCCTTGATAATCCTTTTCAATCTCTTTAGCTAATTCTTTGATTCTTTTTTCAACCTCTTCTCTTGTTAAAAGAGTTTTAATAGTATAATCCACTCCATATCCTCCTTTTAAAATACAACTTTGGGAAGTTATATTTTAATAAAATCAATTACGATATATTTTATCATTTAATCTAGAAATTATCAAGTAGTTATTGATATTTTATGTATCTTATGATATTATCATTATTATAAAGAAATTAAAATTATGGAGGAATTAATGGATAAAAAATTAATCTCTATTTGGGGTGGAATAATTTTAGGATTCATTTTATTGGGGATATTTTTTCTAAATATCTTTCAAATTATCTACTTTAATGAAAAATATTATAAGGTTCCTGACCTAAAAACATACACTTTAGAAAGAGCTCAAGAGATGTTAAAAGGGAGTGAACTTCATATCAGAGAGGTTGGAGAGGAGTTTTCTGATCTCCCAATAGGTGAGATATTTTTGCAAGAGCCTGAAGCTGATGCTATTGTCAAAAAAAATAGAAATATTAAGGTTTGGGTGAGCAAGGGATCTGCTCTTATTGACGTTCCCAATCTAACAGGAATGAACTTTTTAGATGCAAAAGTTATTGCTGAACAAAAAGGACTTATTGTTGATAAAGTTGTATCTATAAAGACTCAAGGTATGTATAATGAGGTGGTGGCAACTGATCCTCCTACTAATACATTGATGACAAAAGGACAAAAAGTATCATTTCTTGTAAATGGCTCAGAACAGGTAGCTGAGATTAGAATGCCTGATATAATCGGTAAGAGTTTTGATTCAGCTTTAGAACTTCTTACCAAAAATGCACTTATAGTTGGAAATGTTGAATTTTCTTCTGTACCTGAAGTTAAGAAAAATGTTATAATAAAGAGTAGTGTAAGTGCTGGAACTAAAATTCCTGCTGGATCATCTATTGATTTAGTTATAAATAATTAAACTACTTTAGGAGGTATTAAAAATTAAAGGAAGAGTGATCAATAAAATACAGGGTTTTTACTATGTTAAGTGTGAAGACAATATTTACGAATGTAAACTAAGAGGTATTTTAAAAAGAAAAGAGAGTAAAGATAACTGTGTCGTTGGAGATATTGTAGAGATTTCTGAAGACAATTCTATTGTAAATATCTATGAAAGAAAGAATTTGGTTGAAAGACCTTTAGTAGCAAATATAGATTATCTTGTGATACAATTTGCTGGAAAGGATCCAGATATTGACTATGAAAGATTAAACATTTTACTTTTGAGAAGTTTTTTCTACAAAATAAAGCCAATAGTTATCATCAATAAGATTGATCTGCTCACTGATGAGGAGTTAGATGAGATAAAAGAGAGATTAAGATTTTTAGAGAAATTAAACATAAGATATTTTTTAATCTCACAGAAAAAAAACATTGGAGTAGATGAGTTAAAACTATTCCTAAAAGATAGAATTACTGCCTTTGGTGGTCCGAGTGGTGTTGGAAAATCAAGTATTATAAATCTCTTGCAAAATGAGAAAAAACTTGAAACAGGTGAAACTAGTAAACGTCTGAGAAGAGGAAAGCATACTACAAAGGATACTAATCTCCTTGAGTTGGAAGATGGTGGTTATATAATTGATACACCTGGTTTCTCTTCAGTAGAACTTCCAGATATAAAAGATGCTCAGGAATTGATAGCTCTTTTCCCAGAGTTTGAAAATAGAGGTGCTTGTAAATTTAACAACTGTCTACATCTGAATGAACCCTCTTGTGGAATAAAAAATGCTGTAGAGAGTGGAGAAATAAGCAAGGAAAGATATGAGTTTTATAAAAAAGTTTATGATAAATTAAAATATGAGAGGTGGAATAGATATGAGTAATATAAAAATAGCTCCTTCTATATTATCTGCTGATTTCAGCAAATTAGGAGAAGAGGTTATAGCAATTGATAAGGCTGGTGCTGATTATGTACACATTGACGTTATGGATGGGATTTTTGTTCCTAACATCACTTTTGGTGCTCCTGTTATAAAAGCTATAAGAAATAAAACTGAATTAGTTTTTGATGTTCATTTAATGATAGATAAACCTGAAAGATATATTGAGGATTTTGTTAAGGCTGGTGCTGATCTAATTACTGTTCATGCTGAGTCAACTACACATCTACACAGAGTTATTCAACAGATTAAATCATTTGGAATTAAAGCTGCTGTTTCTTTAAATCCTGCAACTCCTGTTGATGTTCTTAAATATATAATTGATGAATTAGATATGGTTCTTGTTATGAGTGTTAACCCTGGATTTGGTGGACAAAAATTTATAGAGAGTTCTATACAAAAAATAAAAGATGTTAGAGCTTTGAGCAAAAATATTGATATCCAAGTAGATGGTGGAATTACTGATGCTACAATCGGAAGATGTATAGAAGCTGGTGCCAATATATTTGTAGCTGGTTCTTATGTTTTCTCTGGAGACTATAAAGAAAGAATAGAAAATTTAAAGAGAGGTTAATATATGACTGTGATGACTGAAAATATTAATAAAGTAAATGAGATATTAGAAGACTTTTATAAACTATTTTATAAAACTGAAGATATGGCTCTTAAAAGAGGTATAAAATGCTTAACTCACACTGAGTTACACCTAATTGAAGCAATTGGTGGAGAATCTCTTACTATGAATGAACTTTCTGATAAGATTGGAATAACTATGGGAACTGCTACTGTGGCTGTATCTAAGCTTACAGAGAAGGGATTTATCACTAGAATCCGTTCAAACTCTGATAGAAGAAAGGTATATGTTTCTTTAACTGATAAGGGAAGTAAAGCTTTAACTTATCACAATAACTATCATAAAATGATTATGTCTAGTATAACTGAAAATATAGCTGATAAAGATCTAAGTCATTTTATTGAGATCTTTGAACTAATTCTTGGTGCTTTACAAGAAAAAACTGATTACTTTAAACCACTTACAATCGTTGATTTTGCTGTTGGTGAAAAAGTATCAATAGTAGAGATAAAAGGAACTCCTATTGTTCAGAAATACTTTGCTGGTCACGGAATTGAAAACTTTAGTGTTGTAGAGGTTATGCCTCACTCATCTAAAGAGGTGTTTGTTATAAAATCTCCTACTGGTGAGATTGTTGAATTAGATATTTTAGATGCTAAAAATCTAATTGGTATAAAAGCTGACTAAAGATGGTGATATATAATGTTTTATATTGATGGAGTATCTTTAAATAAGATAAAAGATGAACTAAAAGATAATCTTACTGGAAAAAAAATCAATAAAATTACAAAAAATACAGAGACTTCTCTATCAATATACTTTGGTAAAATGGAGCTTGTATTTTCATGTAATCCAAATTTTCCAATATGTTACATTACAAATTCAAAAGAGGGAGTTCTTGAAAGTAGTGCTGGTTTGGCAGCCAATATGAAGAAACACCTTCTCAATGCTATGCTAACTGATATCGTTCAATTGGGATTTGATAGAATACTTAATTTTAAGTTTTCTAAAATAAATGAACTTGGTGAGATCAAAAACTATAATATATATTTTGAAATTATGGGAAAATACTCAAACTTTATCTTTACAGATGAAAATGATAAGATAATTGATCTTCTTAAAAGATTCTCTCTTGAAGAGAACAGATTGAGAGCACTGTTCCCAGGTATCAGTTATGAACAACCAATTATTGAGAAAAAAATATCTCCTCTTGAACTAGATGAAAAAAGATTTGTAGAGTTTTCAGAAAATGGAACTCTTTTAAAGAGTGTAGAGGGTGTTGGAAAAGTTCTTTTACAAAGTCTCAACAGCTTTCAAGATTTTAAAGATATTTTAAATAGCAACTTAGCTCCAAAAATATTTTTAAACAGTAAAAGAATTGTCCTAGCTACTGTTCTTAATATCACTCCAAAATCTAAATATGATGAGGTTTTAGAGTTTGAATCATTCAGAGAGATCATCAACTATTACATCTCTTCTGAAAATCTTTCAAGTAGTTTTGATTCTTTAAAAAGTCAACTTATGGATAATATCATAAAAAGAGTTAAAAAGGATGAGAAAATACTTAAAGTACTAGCTAAAGAGAAAGAGGATAAAATCGATTATGAAAAATATAAGGAGCAAGGAGATATTCTAGCTTCTTGTATATACTCTGTAAAAAAAGGTATGTCTTCAGTAGATGCCTATGATTTTTATAACGATACTATGATAAAGATACCTCTAGAGCCACAACACACACCTCAAGAGAATCTTGAAAAAATCTATAAAAAATATAATAAATTAAAAAGAGGACTTGAAGCTAACTCTAGAAGAGTAGTTGAGGTTTCTCAAGATTTAGATTATCTAAACAGTATCAAACTTTTTATTGAAACAAGTAATGATATTAGTAATTTAAGGTTGATACATGAGGAACTTATATCTCAAGGATATTTAAAACAAAATAATAAAAAAGGAAAATCTAAAAAACAAAGTAAAGAGATTGGTTATGGAGTAGTTGAAGGGGAAAACTACAAAATTTTATATGGTAGAAACAATATAGAAAATGACAATCTGACTTTTAAAGTCGCTGATAAAAATGACATCTGGTTACATAGTAAAAATATTCCAGGTTCTCATGTCATTATAAAGTGTGAAGAGTTAACTGATGATATACTTTTTAGAGGGGCTGAAATTGCTGCTTTTTATAGTAAGGGCTTCACTGGAGATAAGATAAGTGTTGACTATACTCAAAAAAGATATATCAATAAACCAAAGGGTGGTAAACCTGGTTTTGTTACCTATATCAATGAAAAAAATATCCTTGTTGTAAAACCTGAAAAACTATCAGATTGAAATAATCAAAAATAAAAAACTGCTCTTAACTGAAATGAATAAAATCGTTATAATATAAAAGAGAGGTTGAAAAATGGATATGTTAAATTCAATAAAGTAGGAGGTAGTTTGTGAAAAGTTTATCTAAATTTAAAAAGATAGAGATATATGAATATGAAACTGATGAGAGGACAAGTTTTAAAATTATAAATTTTGATGGAAGTATTTTTTTAGAATTAGATTATAAAGATATTCAAGATATTTCTTTAGATTTGAAATGCGGTACTGTGATATTGAAAGGAAAAATGTTAAGTGTACCAAAAGAATTGGAACTGTCTAAGTGGAAGAATAATAAAAATGAGTTAATAAAGAAACTAGAAATAAAAATAGTTAGAAATGGTTTTGCAAAACATTATATTCTAAATGCTGGTATTCAAAGAGTACAAGAGTTTTATTCTGATTTATCATATATTGCAGTTTTTAAGCATGATTATAATATGTCAAGTCTATATTACACAATGGATTTTTTATCAAGTAATTTAAGATTAGATTATAAGGTACATATTCCAGATATAAGAAATGTTTCAAATGGAACTTTATTAGGTCTTGGATTATCAGGATTGGGGTTAGTGTTATCAACTGGAGGAACAATTACAATTCCAGTAGGAATAAGTATTATTGTAGGTGGAAGTACATTTGGTTCTGTTCTTTATGATTTTATAATGGAATATAATGGTGTCTATGAATTAAAAGGACAAGGAGATATTTTACAAAAAATTGTTGGACAAATTGTAAGTGTTTTTGTGAACAATGAAGAAATGAAAAAAACAATGAGGCAAGAAGGAGAAAACATGTATTCTAGAGTTGTTTTTATATATGGGTTAATTTCTTCTAGAGAAGCAGTTAAAAGGTTATTTAAATTTAAAAATTTTAGTCAACTTTCAAAAAGTTATGAAAATGGATATTTTAAAATTAAGAATATTAAATTAAAATCTTCAACGAATGGAACTGTTATTCAAGGAGCTAAAAGAAATTTTGAATCTAAAGTATTTATTAATGATGTTGCTAATACAATTGGAGCAGGGCAGTCAATATATGATAGAAAAAATTTTATAAAAATAGAGGACTGATTATTATGATTAAGAAGATATTAATTTATTATTTTATTTCTTTTTTATTTACAATATTTGATGTGTTAATTGTTAGAAAAGTAGATTTAGCTTTAAAAAATATGTTGGTATTATCACTGATTCCAGGAATGTTAATTTCGATTTTATTAGTTTATTTTATAAAAAAAATAATTGAGGATATTAAAAATAAAGATTATTTAGTTGTTTTTTTTACAATTATAATTGGAATTATTTTTGCTAAATATTATTTTAAATTATGAGGAGTGCTAATAGAATTTTATAGGAAGAAATATAATAAGAAGAGGTTTTAGTATAAAATGTTTATAGTTACTCTATGTTTGTTTATGTAGTTTATCATGGCTATTTTCTGCTAAAACTTTACTTAATACTAAAAGCTTTAAATAAGTATCAAACCTTGTAACTGCTTAGTTATAAGGTTGTACAAAAAATAAAAAATAGCTAAATAAAGGGAGTTTTCAATATTTTTATTGAAGGCTCCCTTTATGTTCAACTATTGGTAACATAGTTGTACATAAATCAAATATCTTCTTTAGCACTACATATTTTTAACCATACATAAAAAAAGACCCTCTTCAAAATTTTTGAAGAAAGCCTTAAATTTCTACATCAAACCTTAGTAATTACTCTATTTTTTATTATACATATCAGTTTCAACTTTAATAAATATATCTGCTATTACACCATAAGCTTCTCCCCAAGCTGTTAAGATCTCATCTGTTGCTGCATCTCCTAACACCTCTTTAATTGCACCTAACAAATACTTTCCAACTATTGGATAATGCTCTGGTTTAACATTTAAATTTACGTGTGTCTTTCCTATTTTCTCAACAGCAGGCATTAAAACTCCTAAGTTCTCAATGTTTTGAGCAGCTGCTAAAACTGTCATAGCCAGTGCTTTAGGCTGTGATCCATCCTTTTGCTTATCTTGATCAAACATAGCTTTTATCTCTGGATTCTCTCCCAACATATTTTTATAGAAAACTTGAGTTATCTCTACACCTCTTTCCTTCAATACAGGTACTGTTGATTTTATTATATCTATTGTTTTTTGTGATAACATATTAATCCTCCTCTAAATAGTTTACTAATATAGTATACTATATTTTTCAGAAAAAGTCTGTAACATATGTTACCAAATTTCAATTTTTTTTATTTTTCTACCCAGTTTACTAAAACTTCTCTAGTTTCATCTACTATCTCATCATAGCTTTTATCCTTTGGAGATATAGGAGGGAAGAATTTTATCTCAACCTTAGCTGGTTTAGGGAATTTTGAGTTGCTTGGGAAGGCTTCATAAGCTCCTTTTATTCCAAAAGGTAATATATCCACATTCAACTCTTTAGCTAAAATAGCAAAAGATTTCTTAAACTCCAACATCTTTCCATCTCTTGATCTAGCTCCCTCTGGGAAGATAACTATATTTTTTCCATCTTTTAACACTTTTGCCATAGTTTGTAATACTTCACCTAGATTTTTATTTATATCTACTAATATTACATTGGAATGGTTTGCTAAAAATTTCATATGCCCTTTATTAAAGTGCTTTATCTTAGCTAGTGAGTATGAGTTCATCAAGTTTTTAAATGGTGTAGCATAGCCAAATACAAAAGCATCTAAAAAGCTTTGGTGATTTCCAGCAAAAATAACTGGTCTGTCATTCGGGATATTCTCAACACCATATTTTTTTACTCTTACATAGATAGTTAAAGGTAGCCACAATATAGTCTTTATTATATGAATAGCTATACTCGAAGCTGGAAGATTTATCTTTCCTGCTTTATTCAAATACTCTTTCCAGTTTAACTCTTCAAAGTTTCCTGTTCCTCTATTCTCCTTTATATAGAGAGCTAATTTTTCTACAGTTGCATTATTTACTATTATACTCTCTTCACTCTTTATTCCATAGTTAGTCTCTAAATATGTAAGTAACTCTACCATATCAAGTGAATCCAAACCTAAATCTAACTCTAAATGAGCCATTGGAGTTATCTTTTTATTTTTTATCTTTTCAAGATAGGTTTTCAACTCTTTATACTCTACATAATTAGGTTCTTCAATAGTTATATTCTCCTCCTCTTTTTTATTTATTATGGAGTTTAACATAAATCTTCTAATTTTTCCTAATTTAGTTTTTGGTAGTTCCTCTTGAACCACTCTTATATCCAGTATCTTTCTATAGTTTGGAGCTTTTCCATTATATTTGTCTATTACTCCCCACTTCAATGTCTCTTTTATATTACTAATCTTTTCATCTACTATTTTTTGGAAATTTGGGTAAACAATAGCTGTTAATACTGAGTCAACCTCAGCTATAGCTATCTCCTGTATTAAGTTTGTATTAGCCATTACCCATTGTTCAATCTCAACAGGATTGATATTTTTTCCATTGGATAGAACGATCATCTCTTTTTTACGTCCTGTTACATATAGATATCCATCTTTCATCTCTCCTAGATCTCCAGTATGTATCCAACCATCTTTATCTATTGTCTCTGCAGTTGCTTCAGGTCTTTTATAGTAACCTGCCATTACATTTCTACCCTTAGCTAGTATCTCCCCATCATCTGAAATTTTTACCTCTACACCTGGTAGTATCTTTCCAGCTGATCCTGGAACTATCTCATTTATTGGAGTAAAAGCAATCATTGGGGCAGTCTCAGTCATTCCATATCCTTCACATATTTGAATACCAAGTGTTAAAAAATCTTTTGATATTTGTGGATCTAGTTTTGAACCTCCAGATACAAAAAATCTTATACTTCCACCGAATCCTTCGTGAACCTTCTTAAATATTCTCTTTCTTATTGAGATACTATCTATCTTTTCTGCTAATTTAAAGATGCTCTTAGTTAGTTTAGAAGAGTTGATCTTCTCCATAATTTTTTTATGTAACATCTCCCAAAGTCTTGGAACTCCTATCATCATTGTTACCTTATGCTCTTGCATTGCTGTCAACATAGCTTGTGAAGACAGTTCTTTTAAAAATATGATAGTAGCCCCTTCTGATAGAGGTACAACTCCAGCCCCTAGCAATGGAAATATATGGTGCATAGGTAAAAGAGCCAATACTATATCCTCTTGTAAAAACATCTTATACTTATCAATTCCCTCTATATTTACCAAAATATTATCAAATTTTAACATTACTCCCTTAGGATTTCCTGTTGTTCCTGAAGTGTATAGCATCAGAGCTATATCCTCTCTCTCAGGAGCTTTTAGAACATACTCATCTATCTCTATGCTATTACACTCAATCTCATCTACAACCACTATCTCTATCTCTTTGCCACTTAAAGCTATAGCTGACTTAGTAGCTTCTAGATTATTTTTTGAAGTATAGATATACTTAGCATCTGAGTCATTTAGATAGTATACTAACTCCTCGCCACTAAAACTAGCATCTAAACATACACAAGTTCCTCTTCTATCCCAAATTCCTAAAAAACTATATAGTAACTCAGGTCTATTTTCCATAAAGATAATTACCTTATCTTGTACTCCTATATCCACCTTTTTTGAAAAAATCTTACTCTTTTCAATTACCTCTCTATAACTAATTTTATTTCCGTCATAAATAATAGCTGTCTTATTATAATCTTTTACAAAATTCACTAAATCCCCCTTGAGATACTAAATCTCTGTTACTTCAATATTCAATAACATAACTTTGCTAAAAACACTAAATAATCTACTTATCTTAATTCCACAAATCTTGTCTAAATTTAGATACTCAGGGATAAACACTTTTATCCCCTCAATATCTTCTATACTGTATCTAATATTTTTTATATTTAAAACTGAACTATCTTTTATAAATTCACCCTGAATTATATCTCTACAACCAGCTCAGCCAAAAGATTGTATCTCTCTTTTCAAGATAATCCCTTCATAGCTATTTATTTCAATATAATTTCTTACTTTATCATCAATTTTAATTTGCATACTAGCTCTCTTTTAACCAGTCATTTATATCTTTTCTAGCATCATTTACTATCTCATCAACAGTTAGTTCCTCTGGCTCTATCTCATCAAAGAATTTAATATCTATTGGTGACGATTTTGGCATCTTACTTCCATATGGCATAGACTCGTAAGCTCCTCTTATTCCAAAAGGAATAACAGGAATATTTAGCTCTTTTGACAAAATTGCAAATGTCTTCTTAAACTCTTGTAACTCTCCATCTCTAGTTCTAGCTCCCTCTGGGAAGATAACTAAATTTTTACCCTCTCTCAATACTTTAGCTGATATTTGTAGAGTCTCCTTCAGATTTTTATTTATATCTATTATTATAATATTTCCCTTATCAGCTAAATATCTTCTCATAGGTGTATCAAAGTGTGTTGCCACAGCTATAAAATATGTATCTTTCAATTTTTTATTTGGCATAGCTTGGTTAAATATTAAAGCATCTAAGAAACTTTGGTGATTTCCTACATAGATACTTGGTGCTTCTCCAATCTTCTCTGTATCCAATTTACGTAGACGGAAATATAGAGCAAATATTGGTTTTAATATTAACTTTGTAAATCTTGTCATAAAACTTGAACTAGGTAGCTCTAGATCTATATCTTGATTTAGAATGCTCTTCCAATCTATATTTTCCTCGTGGAACTCTCCGCCTTGCTCCTTTATAAATTTAGCTATATCTAAAATATTTTTTAGGTTACTAAACTCCTCTTCATTTATCTTTACACCAAAACTTGATTCTATAAATGAAAGAATCTCAACTATATCTAAAGAATCCAAACCTAAATCTAATTCTAGGTGAAACTGTGGTTCTACCTCAACATTGAAGCTCTCTTCAATATATTTTTTTAGCTTTCCATACTGTAAACTTATATCTTCTGGAATAGTAGCACTCTCTTTCTTTATCTCCTTGTTCTCTTTTACATTTTCATCAGCCTTATTAAGAAAATCTTTTAACATAAATCTTCTAATTTTTCCAAGCTTAGTCTTAGGCAACTCCTCTTTTACTACCTTAACTTCCAAGATTTTTCTATATTTTGGGGCAGTTACATTGTATTTATCAATGATCTCCCATTTTAAAGTCTCTTTGATATTAGCTATCTTTCTCTGCTTTATCAGATCAAAATCTGGGTATACAACAGCCATTAAATGGTTGTTATACTCCATTATAGCTATCTCTTTTACCAAATCTGTTTCCTTTAATATAGAAGATTCTATATCTCCTGGGTTTATATTTTTTCCATTAGATAAAACTATCATCTCTTTCTTTCTTCCAATTATGAATAGAGAATCCTTTTCAAATTTTCCTAAATCTCCTGTGTGGAACCACCCATCACTATCAATAGCCTCAGATGTTGCTTTTGGATTCTTATAGTAACCCTTCATTACATTGGCTCCCTTTACTAATATCTCCTCATCTTCTGCTATTTTAACCTCAATATCTGGAATCAATTGTCCAACAGAGCCGATAACATTGTTATTTGGACGATTAAAAGCTATTATAGGAGATGTTTCAGTAAGTCCATATCCCTCTATTATTGGTAAGCCTAATGCTTTGAAATTAGCTGAAATATCTGCATCAAGCTTTGCTCCACCTGATACTAATACTCTCATTGAGCCACCTAGCTCATCTGAAACCTTTTTAAATACCTTTTTACTCAAAGCTAAACTGTCCACTTTTTTACATAAATTAAATAATTTATTGATTACATAGCTCTTATTTATTTTTCCCATTATCGCCTTATGCAACATCTCCCATACTCTTGGAACACCTATTATTACACTTATCTTGTGTTTCTTCAAAGCTGTTTTTAACGCTTCGGAAGATAACTCCTCCAATATTACCAAGAATGTCCCAAAATACATAGGCATAAGCATTGTCAAGTTCAATGGTAGTATGTGGTGATATGGAAGTATTGCTAGTACTCTATCCTTATCATTTACCAATTCTATCTCTCTTACAGCCTTAATATTTGATTCAATATTATTAAAAGTTAACATTACCCCTTTAGGATTTCCTGTTGTCCCTGAAGTGTATAGCAATAGTGCTATTTTCTCCATATCTGCTATATCCACCTCATAACTATTTGGTTCAAAATCCTCTGGAACAACTATATCATCAACTGTAATTATCTCTATCTCTCTCTTAGAAAGTTCAACTCCCTCTTTAACTCTCTCATATATTTTTTTAGATGTAAATATATAACTAGGTTCAGAGTCTGAAAATGCATAGGCAAACTGTTCACCAGTATATCCTGAATCTAGAACTACTGCTGTATTATCCCTATCCCACACTGCAAAAATAGAACAGATCATCTCTGGTCTATTCTCCATTGTAACTACAACTCTTCCCTCTGTAACATTCAACATTGTTGAGTAATACTTTATTCTACGAATAATATCTCTGTAACTATACTCCTTCTCTCCAAATATTACAGCGGTCTTATTCCTATCATATATAAACTTCATTTTTCCTCCTGATTATAGACTGTCGATTAGCTCCTCTAGCTCTTTTTTATCCTGTGTACTCAAGTCTATTCCCGATTTTAATTTTTTTAGTATCTCGCTATCCTGTGCTGACATACTTTTTTCTAAAACTTTTATTAACATTCTTTCATAAAAACTCATCTCTTTTTCTCCTTAATCACCTTAATACATAGCCAGCTCCTCGAACTGTATGAAAAAGTTTCTCTTCAAAATTTTTATCAATTTTATTTCTTAGGTGAGTTATATATACATCTACTATATTTGTATCTGATATAAAATCTATCCCCCAAATCTTCTCCTTTATCATAGTACGAGTCAAAACTATATTCCTATTTCTCATAAAATACTCTAGTAATATGTACTCTCTGGTTGTCAACTCAATTGTTTTATTCCCTCTTTTAACCTCTCTAGTTAAACAATTTAGAGATAAGTCTTTTACAACTAAAATATTATCTTGAGAATCTCCTGTTCTGTCAGAACTTCTTCTCACAACTGCTCTTATTCTTGCAAGTAGCTCAACAAAAAGAAATGGTTTGACTATATAATCATCAGCTCCGCTATTTAATACTCCTATCTTAGTCTCTATATCTGTATCACTAGATACAAATATCATTCCAATTCTTTTATCTATACCTCTTATATACTTACAAAACTCAATTCCTGAGATATCTGAAATAATAGTATCAGCTATAATAAAATCATAACTTGCTATTGAAAAAAAGTGTTGTGCCTCCTCATAATTACAAGTATAATCTGCACTATACCCTGATTCCTTCAAACCTTTTGCTATATACTCTCCCTGTCTCTCATCTCGTTGAATAATTAGGATATTCATATTTTCTCCCTGTTTTCTTCATAAAAAATAATATTACACTTATAATTATACCATATTCTAAAAAAAATAGTAGTTAATTTTAGTTTAACATATCTTTTATACTATTAAATATTACACTTCTAACATCTTTATTCTCTAATGATAACTCTTTAACTAGGTTTTTAACTCTCAATCTCTTTGAGTTTTCACTAGTTTCATATGGGCAATCAGATTGCACAACTGGTAATTCCTGTTTTTTTACATATCTTATTATATCTTTTTCCTCAACATATGCTAATGGTCTAATAACTCTTACCCCATACTCCTCTGAAATATAACTAGGTTTCATCATCTTCATGTTACCTTGATAGAATACATTCATCAAAAAAGTTTCAATTATATCATCTTTATGGTGTCCTAAAGCAAGTTTATTAATATTTTGCTCCTTCATTATTCTATATAATATTCCTCTTCTAATTCTTCCACATAAAAAGCAAGGATTTTTTACCTCCTTTTCTCCAAATAGTAGATCACTTAGATTAGTAGGCTCTACCTGTAATTTAAGCCCAAGCTCATTACAGTACTTTTCAATTTTTTCATAAGATGATTTATCAGTATTTGGATGTATGTGTATTGGAATTATCTCAAAATCTATCTGAGCTATCTTCTTTATTCTCACTAGAGCATTTAAAGTGGTCAAGCTATCCTTTCCTCCTGAGATTCCAACTGCTATTCTATCTCCCTCTTCAACCATATTATAGGTATGCATAGCTCTACCTATTGGACTCCAGATAGTTTTTCCAAACCCCTTTCCCTCAATATTTTTTAAGATCGAGTTCTTCTTTTCCATTACTATATCTCACCCTTATCTTTATTTCCTTTAGTATATCCCATTACATAATCTATATTTATATTTTTCAGCGAATTGAAAATACTCTGTTTTACATTTGAGTTTGTCTTCTCTAACTCTGCTAATAGGTTTTTTATCTCTCTTCTTTTTGAGTCCACTTTTCCAGACTCAATTGGACATCCACAACTCATTGCCTTTATCTCATTTCTTTGAGTATATGAGATTATATCCTTCTCTTTAATATAGACAAGAGGTCTAATTACAGCCATTTTTCCACTTGTAGAACTAACCTTAGGTATCATAGTTTTCACTGTTCCTGCATAAAACATATTTATCATAGCTGTCTCTACAACATCATCAAAATGGTGTCCTAAAGCCAATTTATTATATCCTAACTCTTCAACCTTGTTATAAAGTACACCTCTTCTCATCTTAGCACATAGGAAACACGGACTATCTGGATCCTCTCTAAAAGCTACCTCCCACACATTTGCATCAAATATTTCACAAGGAATATCCAGCTCCTCTAGATTTTTTTTAAATTGTTCCATATCCATAGAACCAAATCCTGGATTCATAGAGATAAATGCTACCTCAAAATTCTTACTTCTATCCTTTTTTAACTCTTGAAATAACTTACATAACAGTAGACTATCTTTTCCTCCTGACACACCAACTGCTATCTTATCCCCATCTTCTATCAAATTAAAATCTTTTATTCCCTTTATAAATTTACTCCATATTTTCTTTCTATATGTCGTTCTAATACTTTCTAAAACTAATTCTCCTTTATTGCTCATTTGCCCTCCTAAAAATATAGTAAATACAATACATTATAATATTTTTTACTATTTATGTCTACAATTTTAATTTTATACAATATAAAAATAAGAACACTTCAAATAAAGTGTCCTTACTATTATACTCTATTTATTTAGATGTCCTCTTAAAGTGCTTAAAATCATATCAATAGCCACTTTATTCTCTCCACCTCTAGGAATTATTATATCTGCATAACGTTTGCTTGGCTCACAAAACTCTAAATACATTGGTTTTACTGTTGTAAGATATTGATTCTTTACTGATTCAAAACTTCTTCCTCTCTCGTTCATATCTCTCTCTATTCTTCTCAATATCATCTCATCTGCATCTGTATCAACATATATCTTTACGTCAAATAACTCTCTTATTTCAGGTACTGCAAAAATTAGTATCCCTTCAACTATAATTATCTTTGACGGATTGATCTTTACAACACCATCTTTTCTAGAGTGAGTTGTAAAATCATAAATAGGTCTCTCTATAACTTCACCATTTTTTAAAGCTACTAGATGTTTTCTTAATAAATCAAACTCTATTGAATCAGGATGATCAAAATTTACCTTTGCTTTTTCCTCTAAAGTCATATTTGTTAATTCTCTATAGTATGCATCTTGCTCTACTAAAGCTGCATCATCAGCTTTAAAAGCTTTTACTAAATTGTTTGCAACAGTTGTTTTTCCACTTCCACTTCCTCCTGCTACTCCAATTAAAATACAATCTCTCATATTTTATTTCCTCCCATATCAATATACTGTTTTTTTCTTATTTTTATTATTATATCATATTTTTATATAAAAAATAAATAATTATCTTTATTAAGAAAAAAATAATAATTTAAAACCGAGGTAAAGAAAAAGGGAAAAATCACTGTAATCAGTATTGTCTAAACACTAATTTTAAAAGTAACTTTTTCCCTTTTCTAAAGATTATTTCAATAATCTCAATTTAAATTTTTAATATCTACAATCTCAAATTAGATTTTACTTACATCAAATACATCTAATTTATTCTCATCAATATGGCTATCTTGCATTCTTAAGATTGCATTGATTGTATCTAATGAAGTAAGTACATCTACACCATATTCAATAGCAGCTCTTCTCATTTTAAATCCATCTCTTTGAGCGTCATTTGCTTTTGTAGGTGTATTGATTAATAGATCTACTTGTCTATTTTTTAATACATCATCAATGTTAGGTGAAGCCTCTCCCATTCTATTGATTAAAGTTGATTCAACTCCGTGTTCAGCTAGGAATTTTTGTGTTCCCTTAGTTGCAAATAGAGTAGATCCATGTCTTACTAAGCTCTTAGCTATTGGTAAGAACTCCTCTTTATCTTTATCTCTAATAGTTACTAATATCTTTCTATCTTGAATTAAGTGAACTCTCTTAGCTCCTAATAATCCCTTATAGATTGCCTCATCTACATTATTTCCTACTCCTAGTACCTCTCCTGTTGATCTCATCTCTGGTCCTAATGATACCTCAACACTTGATAATTTTTCAGTAGAGAATACAGGTACTTTTACAGCTACTAAGTTAGGTTTCTTATAGATTCCTGTTCCATAACCTATCTCTTCTAATGACTCACCTAAGATTATTCTTGTTGCTATCTCAATTACAGGAAGTCCAGATATTTTTGATATATATGGAACTGTTCTTGAAGATCTTGGGTTAACTTCTATTACATATAACTCATTTTCATAAGCTATAAATTGAATATTCATCATACCCTTTGTTTCTAAAGCTTGAGAAATCTTTTTAGTTATCTCTAATACTTTTTCCTCTGTTCCCTCATATAGATTTTGTTGAGGATAGATAGTGATTGAGTCCCCTGAGTGAACTCCTGCTCTCTCTAAGTGCTCCATTATTCCTGGAATTAATACATCTTTACCATCACAGATAGCATCTACTTCTAATTCTATTCCATTTAAGTATTTATCAATTAATACTGGGTTTTCTGGGTCTCTTTCAAATGATGACTCTAAGTATTTTACTAAGTTGTACTCATCGTGACAGATCTCCATTCCTTGTCCTCCAAGTACGTAAGAAGGTCTTACTAATACTGGATATTTTATCTCGTTAGCTATCTCGATTCCGTGGTTAATATCCCAAACTGCTCTTCCTTTTGGTCTCTTAATATCTAACTCTTCCATCATTGCTTCAAATTTCTCTCTATCTTCTGCCTCATCTATTTTTTCAGCTGAAGTTCCTAATATCTTTATTCCTCTATCAGATAGAGCATTAGCAAGTTTTATAGCAGTTTGTCCTCCAAATTGAAGTACAACTCCTTCTGGTTTCTCTTTTTCAATTATATTTAAAACATCTTCTAAGATTAATGGCTCAAAGTATAATCTATCAGCTGTATTATAGTCAGTTGATACAGTTTCTGGGTTATTGTTTATGATTATGCTCTCTATTCCCATTTTCTTTAGTGTTTTTATTGAGTGAACTGTACAGTAGTCAAACTCTATTCCTTGTCCAATTCTTATTGGTCCTGAACCGATAACTATTATCTTTCTTTTATTTTCTACTTCTACTTCATCATGCTCATCATAAGTTGAGTATAGGTAAGATGTTTGAGCTTTAAACTCAGCAGCACAAGTATCTACTCTCTTATAAGCTGGTATTATGTGGTGCTCTTCTCTTTTTGTTCTGATGTCATCTTCAGTAACATTCATCAATTCAGCAATTCCTCTATCAGAGAATCCTTTTTTCTTTAATTTTCTTAAATACTCTGGATCTAAATCTTTAAATTTAGTTTTCTTCAAGATCTCCTCTTGTCTTACTAACCACTCGATTTTTTCCATAAAGAACTTATCTATACCAGTGATTTTTTGTAATTTTTCTTTGATATATCCTCTTCTTAACATTTCAGCAACTACGAATATTCTCTCATCATCAGGTCTCACAACTGCTTTCTTTAACTCTTCCATAGTTAATTTCTTAACTGAAGGGTGCTCAAGGTTAAATCTTCCTATCTCTAATGATTTTAATCCTTTTAAGAAAGCTGCCTCAAAGTTATCTCCAATTGACATAACCTCTCCAGTTGCCATCATTTTTGTACCTAATACTTTATTTGCATTTTTGAACTTATCAAATGGCCACTTAGGAATTTTTGCAACTATATAGTCTATAGTTGGCTCTGTGCAAGCATATGATTCCCCTGTTACTTCGTTTATTATCTCATCAAGTGTATATCCTAAAGCAAGTTTTGTTGATACTCTTGCTATTGGATAACCAGTTGCTTTAGAAGCTAGTGCTGATGAACGAGAAACTCTCGGGTTAATCTCAATAATAGCATATTTCATTGATTTTGGGTGTAGAGCAAACTGAACGTTACATCCTCCAATTACTCCTACCTCATCTAATATTTTTAAAGCTGATTTTTTTAACATTACAGCTTCTTTATGAGATAAAGTTTGTGTTGGAGCTACAACTATTGAATCTCCAGTATGGATTCCAACTGGGTCAACGTTTTCCATATTACATATTGTAATACAGTTTCCATTCTTATCTCTCATTACCTCATACTCTATCTCTTTCCAACCTAAGATAGATTTTTCTATTAACACTTGTCCAACTCTTGATAATTTTAGTCCTTTTAATAGTATCTCTTCTAATTCCTTTTGAGTGTAGGCAATTCCTCCACCAGTTCCTCCCATTGTGTAAGCTGGTCTTACTACAACTGGATAACCGATCTGTGCAGCAACTTTAATTCCATCTTCTAAACTCTCTACTATCTCACTCTCAATACAAGGCTCTCCAATTCTCTCCATTGTTTCTCTGAAGATCTCTCTGTCCTCACCTTTTTTTATTGATTCAACAGAAGTTCCTATTACTCTTACTCCATATTTTTCTAATATACCCTTCTCTGTTAATTCAACAGCAAGGTTTAATGCAGTTTGTCCTCCCATTCCAGCAAGAAGTGAATCTGGTCTCTCTTTAGCTATTACTTTCTCTACAAACTCTGCTGTGATTGGTTCTATATATATTCTATCTGCAACAGCTTTATCTGTCATTATTGTTGCAGGGTTAGAGTTTATTAATACAACTTCTATTCCCTCGTTTTTTAATGTTTCACAAGCTTGTGTTCCTGAGTAGTCAAACTCTGCTGCTTGTCCTATGATAATTGGTCCTGAACCTATTACTAATACTTTTTTTATTGATTTATCTAACATCATTTCCTCCTAAAATTTTGTTAAATTCTATACCTTAAATAACCTAAAAATTTATTACACAAGTTTTAAAAAATTTTCGAAAACATCATTTGAATCTCTATATAAATCTGGCATATATTGAACTCCACAGATTTTTAAAGCTTCATTTTTTATTCCTTCGATTGTTTTTACGTTAACTCCTTGATGAGTTACCTCAAATCCTTCAGGAGCCTCACTTACTACATATCCTGTATTTTGAGAAGTGATTATTACCTTTCCAGTCTCTAGATTTTTTACTGGATATCCACCTCTATGACCATATTTTAATTTTTCTACTTTTCCACCAAAGGCAAGTGCTATTACCTGCTCTCCTAATACTTCTCCAAATATTGCTATCTTACCAGCTAATTTTTTTACCTCTTCTATTGTCTCGCTTAAATTCTCTGGATTTCCAGGTCCATTTGAAATTACTAATGCATCTAAGTTTTGAGCTAGTATCTCTTCAGCTTTTGTATTATATGGGAATACTACTACGTTAAATCCCTTCTCTTTCATATAGTTAAGAGTACTATTTTTTACTCCTAAATCAAGAACTCCAACTCTTTTTCCTTCATTAGCTATCTCATAGATCTCTTTTGTACTTACTTCAGCTACTGCTTCCTTAGTTGAAAATCTATCAAATCTCTCTTGGATCTCTTTTTTTGTTAAATCTTCAGCTGTTATTATAGCTTTCATAGCACCATTGTCTCTAATTATTTGAGTAAGGTATCTTGTATCAATTCCTTTAAATCCAGTTACATTATATTGTCTTAAGAAACCATCTAAAGTCATTTCACATCTAAAGTTATTTGGTAGCTTTGCATCTTCCTTTATTATTAAAGCTCTTACTTGAACTTTATTAGATTCCATATCCTCTATGTTTATTCCATAGTTTCCTATCATAGGGTATGTCATCACTACCATTTGTCCGCAATTTGAAGGATCAGTTAAAATCTCTTGGTAACCAGTCATTCCTGTGTTGAATCCTATCTCACCAACTGTTTCTCCTAACTCACCAAAAATTTTCCCTTCAAAACTCATACCATTTTCAAGAATAAGTTTTCCTCTCACTTTGACCTCCTACATTTCTTAACATACTAAAATTTTCCCAAAAAAAATGATATAACATCAAATGTCATATCACTATCTTTAAATAATAATTAATAAATTTTAAAATAAATATATTTTTAAAAGAAAAATCGAAAGAAATATTAAGAAAATAATCATTAAACTTAGAATTTCTAATACTTAATAAGCTCTTCATACTACTCCCTCCAATTTGTACCTTTTTTTTTACTAAAAGTAATTATATCTACTTTTTTAATTTCTGTCAACACTTTTTTTATTTATTTTTATTTTTAATATTTTTTTCTTTCCTCTTGACTATTCTCTGTTTATGTGTTAATAAAATAACGGGGAGGTTGAATACTCATGGATTATATTATAATAACTAACAATAGCAAAGTATATAACATTTATAAAGAGAGCAATGAAGTGCTTTTTTTTCAAAAAAAAGATCTATTAGAGTTACTTGAAATAATTAGAGATAAGATTTATGAAGGTCATATTTTACTCTCAGATCCTATACTTAGTAATCTTAACAACTTTGACAATCCTTATAAATCAATTGCTATTTCAAAGGATAATTTTTTAGGAGATCTTTTTATTAAAGATGATTCACAGCAAAAATTTATAGATACCTCTATAAATATTGCTAAAAAATTGCCATTTAGAGAGAAAATAAATGAATTAAATGAAGAGAAATTAGAAGAGTACAGATTTATTGATTTAAACTTATTGGTTACATTCATTAAAAAATTTGATAATTTTTAACTGAGGTGAATACATGAAATACTTTGAAAGAGTTTTAGACAGGATGAAATTCAAATTTATACCTGTTATTTCAACAAGGGACAATCTAATATTTGGTTATAAGGTTATGAAAGATTTTTCCACTCTGGGATTCAATGATAAGGAGTATATGTATCAAATGGCTTGTGAAGAGAAGATATTTGACAATTTTGCTCTTAATATGTTTGAAAAAGCTTGTAGGGAGATTCTCGAAAAAAACTTTATAAAAACTTATTTTTTCTACACTATTAGATTTAATCTACTACAAGATTATAAAGATTTCTTTAAAAAGATAGATGAAATCATAAAAGATTTAAATCTTGATCCTGAACTTTTTATATTTGATATAAAAGGTGTAATTGATTGGCATAATTTTCATAAAACTTTTTCTAATAAGTTTAAATATAAAGTTGTGATAAAAGAGGAGCGAAACTTTGCTTTTAACTTCTCTATAATAGAGAGTTCTAAAGCTAAATTTGTAGAACCTCGTACTCTAGAAACACTAATTTTTATGAAAGAAAATGTAGAAATAGAACAACCTCTCATTTTCAATTTTTTCTATAGTCAAGGCTTAGATTCTATATTTTTAAAAAATCTTGGAATTGATTATTACTATGATTCCAATAGTTAATCTACGCGTTTTTTATAAAAAATCTAAAGAATTGTTAATACGGTAAAAGTTTGATCATTCAATCAACCTTAAAATGTATAACAATTCTTTATTTTTTCTAATTTAATTTTATTTTAGATTAGCTACATCTGCTGTATCAATAACTAATGTCACAGGTCCATCATTTAAAAGTTCAACTTTCATATCAGCACCAAAAATTCCACACTCAGTTTTTATTCCAAAACTTCTGCATTTCTCTAAAAACTTTTCATATAAAGGATTAGCTAAATCTGGTTTAGCTGCCTCTGTAAACCCTGGACGACGTCCCTTTATGCAATTTCCATATAGAGTAAATTGAGATATTACTAGTAACTCTCCCTTTATATCCTCTAAACCTAAGTTCATTTTTCCCTCTGCGTCCTCAAAAATTCTCAAGTCTTTTATCTTATTTGCTAACCAATTTACTTCCTTTTCTCCATCAGTATGTGTCACACCTAACAGTACCATTAGCCCTTTTTCTATTTTTCCAACTATCTCTCCATCTACAGTGACAGATGCATATTTTACCCTTTGTATTACTGCTCTCATATTTTTCACCTCAATACATTTTACTTAATATCATAACATTATTTTTCACAAAAGAGAAGATGATTCTAGAAATATTGTGAAAATAGTGATATAATTACATAGAAATATCTTTAAAATTTATAAGGAGAAGAGTTTTATGGCGAGAAAAAAAACATTAACGGAATTTGCAAAAGTTATAAATTCAGATAGATATCAATATACAGAGAGTGATATTTTTCTAATGGAGCACATGGAGGAAAAAATAGCTATTTTTGATGTTTTTTTCAGAAAAACTGAAGATGGTGGTTTTGCTGTAATAGCAGGGATTCAAGAAGTTATCAACCTAATCGAGATTCTAAATAACACATCTACTGAGGAGAAGAGAATGTATTTTTCTGAGATAATTGAAGAGCAACACTTAGTAGATTATCTTTCTAATATGAAATTTACTGGTGATATTTATGCTATGAGAGATGGAGAGATAGCTTATCCTAATGAGCCTGTATTAACAATAAAAGCTCCTCTAATTCAGGCAAAAATCTTAGAAACTCCTATACTTAATATTCTTAATATGCAGATGGCTATTGCTACTAAGGCATCTAGAGTCACTAGAGCTGCCTATCCAGTTCCGGTTTCATCTTTTGGAAGTAGAAGAGCTCATGGATTTGACAGTGCTGTTGCTGGAAATAAAGCTGCTGTTATAGGTGGGTGTGTTAACCACTCTAATTTGGTTACTGAGTATAAATATGGTATCCCTAGTATAGGTACTATGGCTCACTCATATGTACAGACTTTCGGTGTTGGAAGTGAAGCTGAGAGAACTGCTTTTGAAACTTTTATAAAACATAGACAAAATAGAGAGAAAAATGCTTTAATCCTCCTAATTGATACTTATAATACTTTAGGAATGGGAATTAAAAATGCAATTGAAGCTTTTAAAAATTGTGGGATAGATGATTCATACAAGGGAATTTATGGAATTAGAATAGATTCTGGAGACTTGGCATATCTTTCTAAAAAGTGTAGAGCAATTCTAGATGAAGCTGGATTTAAGAAAGCTAAAATTGTACTAACTAACTCACTGAACGAGGAGTTAATAAGATCTCTTAGAGAGCAGGGTGTTTGTGCTGATATCTATGGTGTTGGTGATGAAATTGCTGTAAGTAAGTCTAATCCTTGTTTTGGTGGAGTATATAAAATTGTTCAGATTGATAATAATCCTGTTATTAAACTTTCTGAAGATGTTGTTAAAATTTCCAATCCTGGATTTAAAGAGGTATATAGAGTCTATGATAATCATGGATTTGCCTATGCTGATCTGATTACTCTTATGAATGGTGACTCTGATAGAGAGCTACTTATTCAAGGAAAAAATCTTACTATTAGAGATGAAAAATATGATTTTAAATTTAGTGACTTAAAAGAGGGAGAGTATACAATTAAAAGACTTACTAATGATTATATAATCAATGGTGAGATTAATACTGCTGAATATGAGAGATTATTTGATATAATGGGTTGTCAAAAATACTATCTAGACAGTCTAAAAAAAGTCTCTCCTGAAAGAAAAAGACTTGAAAATCCACATAAATATAAAGTTGACCTTTCAGCTGATCTACTTGAATTAAAATACAAACTAATAAAAAATATCAAAGCTGAAATTAGATAGACATTATTTTAGAAAGGTGTAATTATGGAGTTTAATAAAATTAAGTATATTGAGAGAAAAACAGGGGAGATTAAGATTGAAAAGGTGCCAGGAGAGAAATATTTAAAGTTTCTATACTACAATCCTTTTGGAGAACTTCCTCTAAACCTTGTGGTAAAAAAGAAATTTCTTACTGATTACTATGGTAAACAGATGGATAAGAAGGAGTCTACTAAAAAGATCCCTAGTTTTATAAAGGAAGCGGATATCAATATTGAAGAAGCTAAAAAAACTATTGATCAATTTACCTCTTTTAATGATTTTTTCTATAGAGAATTAAAAGATGGTGCTAGAAGTATTGACTTTGATGAAAATGTCCTAACTTCACCAGCAGACGGAAAAATCCTTGTATTTGAAAATTTGGAAAAAGAGAAAGAGCTCTTTATAAAAGGGGATAAATTTACTTTGGAGGAGTTCTTTGAAGATAGTGAACTAGCTAAAAAATATGAAGGTGGAGTTTTTCTAATTGTGAGATTAGCTCCTATAGATTATCATAGATTTCATTTTCCTTGTGATGGAAAAATAAGTGCAAGTAAACTTATCAATGGTGATTACTTCTCTGTTTCTACCCATGCAATCAAGAAAAATTTTAGAATTTTTTGTGAAAATAAGAGAGAGTTTTCCATTCTACAAACTAAAAATTTTGGTGATATAGCTATGTTTGAGGTTGGAGCTACTATGGTCGGTGGAATAAAACAGAGCTACACTCCAGATAGTTTTGTAAAAAAAGGAGAAGAGAAGGGATACTTCTATTTTGGTGGCTCTACTTGTATTCTTGTGTTTGAAAAAGATAAGATAAAAATAGATAAAGACCTAATAGAGAATACAAAAAATGGAATTGAAACAAAAGTTTATATGGGAGAAAAAATAGGAGTTGCTTTCAATTAATATATGAAAAACAAAAAAAAATACTTTAGAATTGGGGATTTGGTTATATATCTATTTTTTATAGCTTTTTTTTCTATCTTAGGAAGTAGAATCCTCAAACTGGGAGAGGAGAAACCTTCAAAAGTTGAGATCTATGTTGATGGAAATTTAAAATATGTCTACCCTTTACAAAAAGAGGAGAGGGATATTTTTGTTGATACAGTTTTAGGCGGAGTTACTATTAAGTTTAAAGATAACAAAGTTAGATGTACCACATCTAACTCACCTAGAAAAATCAATGTTAAAAGAGGTTGGATAAGTTCACCTGGTGAAGCTATAATTGGTATTCCTGATAAATTATTTATCAAAATTGTGGGGGAAAAAAATAATAGTGATGATCTAGATTATATTATTAAATAGAGGTGAAAAATGTCTAAAGAAAAATCTTTAAAATTCTTAGGAATTGGTATTATTTTAGTAGTTATTCAAAGCTTTTTTCAAGAACATGAAGCTTTTATAGCTATATATAGTAAGTATGTTGGGTATTTAACCCCGCTTATCTACGCTTTTTTTATAACTATATTTTTAGATCCTGTAGTTTCTTTAATAGAAGAAAAATTCAATATGAAGAGGATTTTAGCTGTAATATCTACAATTATCTTAGTTGGTTTCATCATTTTTATTGGAATAGCCATAATCGTTCCTCAAGTTGGTAAAAGTTTGAGAGAGCTATATGATAAACTTCCTGTGATGCAGGAGCAAATCGAAAAATATGCAACTTTAGGAATTGATTTTCTAAAAGAAAAAAATATTCTAACTATTGGTGATGCCGAGATCAGAGAGAGTATCAATAGTTTCATAAGAGATAATATGACATCTATACAGGATTTTGGACTATCTGCTTTCTGGAATATTGTTTGGTGGGGGGTTGCCCTTACAAAATTTTTTATTGGATTCTTTCTAGCCTTCCTAATTTTAATTGATAAAGAGTATTTTATTGGTTTTTTGAGAAATATTTTTTCAATTATTTTTGGAGCAGAAAAAAGTTCAGCTACTATTAACTTTTTAGAAAAATCTAGGAAAATTCTAATGAGCTATATCTGGGGTAGAATTATTGTTTCTACTGCAGTTGGTTTTATTACCTTTGCTGTAATGTTTGTGACAAAAACACCATATGCTGTAATCAGTGGTATTATGATTGGGTTAGGAAATATGATCCCATATGTTGGTTCTATTGTAGCTGGAATTATTGCTGTTTTCTTGGTAGCACTTGCCAACCCATACAAGTTAATCTTCTTAGCCTTAGCAATTACAATTGCACAGCTTGTAGATGGTTGGATAATTGGTCCTAAAATTGTCAGTGAAACAGTTGGTATGAGAACATTTTGGATTGTGCTTTCTGTATTGATTGGTGGTAGCCTTTTTGGTCCAGTGGGTATGTTCTTTGGGGTCCCTATATTTGGAATGTTAAAATTAATTTACTTAAAACTTTTAAGAAAAGAGGAGAAACAAATAGATGAATGATAAGATAACTTTAATTGCCTCTACTACTATGGGAGTAGAGAGTGTTGTAAGAGATGAGTGTATAGCTCTAGGCTTTGATAATGTTAAAGCTTTTAACGGAAGAGTTGAGTTTGATGGGACTATAAGTGACATTATCAAAGCTAATCTTCACTTAAGATGTGCTGATAGAGTATTTATTAAGATGGGGGAGTTTAAAGCTGTCACTTTTGAGGAACTTTTTACTAATATAAAAAGATTACCTTGGGGAGATATTATTGAAGAGAATGGAGAATTCCCTGTAAGTTGGGTAAGTTCTGTTAAATCTAAGCTTTTTTCTAAATCTGATATACAGAAAATAACTAAAAAAGCTATTGTAGAAAAATTAAAAGAGAAGTATGGAAAAAGTTATTTCTATGAAGATGGAGCTAAATTTGCTATAAAAATTCAAGCTCATAATGATATATTTCTTGTGATGATTGACACCAGTGGAGATCCTTTACATAAAAGAGGTTATAGAGCTATTAAAAATGAAGCTCCTATAAAAGAGACTATGGCTGCTGCTCTTGTTCTACTATCAAGATGGAAAGGTGGAGAACTACCTCTAGTAGATCCAATGTGTGGTACAGGAACTTTACTTATTGAAGCTGCTATGATAGCTAGGAATATAGCCCCAGGTGCTAATAGAAATTTTGCTTGTGAAGATTGGAAACTTATCCCTGAAGATCAATGGATAGATGCAAGAGATGAAGCATTTTCTATGGAAGATTATGATAAAGAGGTAAAAATCTATGGTTCTGATATTGATCCAGATACTGTTGAAATTGCAAGAAAAAATATGCAAAAAGCTGGAGTTGAAGATGATATAGTTCTTGAGTGTCAAAACTTTTTGGATATGGAAAGAGATGAAGAGTATGGAGCACTTATTACAAATCCACCATATGGAGATAGACTTTTAGATGAGGAAGCTGTTGAAAGATTGTATGGCTTACTTGGAGATATTTGTAGAATGAGAATACCAAAATGGTCTTACTATATTATCACATCTCACAAAGGTTTTGAGAAAGCTTTTGGTAAAAAATCTACAAAAAATAGAAAATTATATAATGGTGGTATAGAGTGTCACTACTATCAATATTATGGAGAGAGAAATGGAAAGAAAAGAGTATAATGAGATTCTAAAATTTTCTATTGAGGTTATACTTCAAATTTTTATAAAAATTAACAGAAGATTAGATGAATTAAATAATAACGGAGAAATCTCAGCTATTGAGATTTTAGAAAATGAAGTTATTCCAAAATATGAGAAACTTTTAAAGGGATTAAAAGCTGAAATTATTGAGGATGATCAAGAAAAATCAATAGATAGTGAAAAAATCGAAAATATAAAAAAATATATTTTTGATATTATGAAAGAGAACAATCTAACTAAGGAATTTATAGATTCACAAATAAAAATTAGAGAAGAACTAAAAGATAATTCAGGTGCTGAAGTTGTAAAAAAACTTTTTGAATATGAAAAGAAACAGCTGGAAAATACTAAGTACAATCTTCTGGATAAGGTTAATTCAGTATTAGATCGTGAAGATAAACTTGCTATGGATCTTAAAAATGCTATACAGGAAGAGGAGCAAATCGAATGTATTTACAGATTGCAGCCTGTTCGTGAAGAGTATAGAGCCTTGGAAGAAAAGATACTAAGAGTTCAAAAAAATATAGATAATATCAATAAAAAGCTGGATTCTCAATGGGCCTATGAGATATATGGTACTATTTCTAAAGATGATATGCTAAACACATATAATCAAACTATGAAAAATTAAAAAAATATGTTAGAATATGGAGGAACTATGAAATTTTTAAAAATAGTTATTCTTCTGCTAATAATAGCTGGAGGATTTTATTATCAAGCTCATAAAAAAGCTGGTAAACCGTTGAATATTAAGGAGGGAAATCACGTGGAAAATATAGTATTAAATGCTAAAATAAAAACTACTAAGGGAGATATCAATTTAAAATTATTCCCAGAAGTTGCACCAATGACAGTTACAAACTTTGTACACCTATCTAAAAGAGGTTATTATGATGGATTAAAATTCCATAGAGTAATTGCTGATTTCATGATTCAAGGTGGAGATCCTACTGGTACAGGTGCTGGTGGACCTGGTTACCAATTTGGTGATGAATTTAAAGAGGGAGTAGTATTTGATAGAAAAGGATTATTAGCTATGGCTAATGCTGGACCTAATACAAATGGTTCTCAATTCTTTATAACTCATGTACCTACTGATTGGTTAAACTATAAACACACAATATTTGGTGAGGTTGTTTCTGAAGATGACCAAAAAATAGTTGATAATGTTGCTCAAGGAGATATTATAGAAACTATTGAGATCAGTGGAGATGTAGATGCTTTCTTAGCAGCTCAAGCTGAACTTGTAAAAAACATAGATGATATATTAGTTCAAACTATGCCTAACTTAAAAAAATAGTGTATTTTTAAGTTAAAATTAAATAGCTAATCTATTAAAAGGAAAAAGTTACTTCTAGTGGCTGATGCTTATTAGAATAATCTTTTTCCTTTTTTCATCTCTAAGTAAAAAAATATTGTATTTTTTTGTATTATCTTTTATAATATTATGTGAATAAATAGATTTAGATTAGGAGGTAATAATGTTACAAAAACATAAAAGAAACTTCTCTATCATTGCACATATAGATCATGGAAAGTCAACTATTGCAGATAGACTACTTGAATATACTGGTGCTGTTTCTAAAAGAGAGATGAAAGAGCAACTTCTTGACTCTATGGATTTGGAGAGAGAGAAGGGAATAACTATAAAAGCTCAAGCAGTAACTCTATACTACAAAGCAAAAGATGGAATAGAGTATGAGTTAAACTTAATTGATACTCCAGGACACGTGGACTTTATCTATGAGGTTTCAAGATCTCTATCAGCTTGTGAAGGAGCTCTACTTGTTGTAGATGCTGCTCAAGGAGTAGAGGCACAAACTCTTGCCAATGTGTATTTAGCAATTGAAAATAACCTTGAGATTGTTCCTGTTATCAATAAAATAGATCTTCCTGCTGCTGATCCAGATAAGGTAAAGTTAGAGATAGAAGATGTAATCGGTCTACCTGCTGATGATGCTGTTATGTGTTCAGGTAAAACTGGAATTGGTATTGAAGAGCTATTAGAAGCAATAGTTCAAAGAGTTCCTGCTCCTGAGTATGATGAGGAAGCTCCTCTAAAAGCTTTAATATTCGACTCTAAATTTGACGATTATAGAGGGGTAATTACATATGTTAAAGTTTTAGATGGTTGTATTAAAAAAGGAGATAAAATTAGAATTTGGTCAACTGAAAAAGATTTTGATGTCTTAGAAGTTGGAGTATTCTCTCCTACTATGAAACCTCAAAACGAACTTACTTCTGGTTCAGTTGGTTATATAATCACAGGAGTTAAAACTATTCATGATACTAGAGTTGGAGATACTATCACACATACTAATAGACCTTGTATCTTCCCATTAGAAGGATTTAAACCTGCTCAATCAATGGTATTTGCTGGAGTTTATCCACTATTTACTGATGATTATGAAGATTTGAGAGAAGCTTTAGAAAAATTACAACTTAATGATGCTTCACTTACATTTGTTCCTGAAACTTCAATAGCTCTAGGATTTGGATTCAGATGTGGATTCTTAGGATTATTACATATGGAAATTATTGTTGAAAGACTTAGAAGAGAGTACAATATAGATCTTATCTCTACTACACCTTCAGTTGAATATAGAGTAAATATGGAAAATCAAGAGGTCTTAGTTATTGATAACCCTTGTGAATTCCCAGATGGTGGAAGAGGTAGAATGTCTGTTGAAGAGCCATTTATAAGAGGTAAGGTAATTGTTCCTAAAGATTATGTTGGTAACGTAATGGAACTATGTCAAGAGAAGAGAGGTATATTTATCGGTATGGATTTCATTGATGAAAATAGATCAATGTTAACTTATGAACTTCCTCTTGCTGAGATCGTTATAGATTTCTATGATAAACTTAAGTCAAGAACTAAGGGTTATGCTTCATTCGAATATGAGTTGGTTGGATATAAAGAATCTGATCTTGTAAAAGTTGATATACTTGTTTCTGGTAAACCTGTAGATGCCTTCTCATTTATAGCTCACAAAGATGGTGCTTATAGTAGAGGTAGAGCAATATGTGAAAAGTTAAAAGAGGTTATTCCTAGACAACAATTTGAAATCCCTATCCAAGCTGCTCTAGGAGCAAAGGTTATAGCTAGAGAAACTATAAAAGCTTATAGAAAGAACGTTATAGCTAAATGTTATGGTGGAGATATTACAAGAAAGAAAAAACTTCTTGAAAAACAAAAAGAAGGAAAGAAAAGAATGAAGAGCATAGGAAACGTTGAAATTCCTCAAGAGGCTTTCGTTTCTGTATTAAAATTAAATGATTAATATTTTAGGGACTGTAGATTTACAGTCCCTATTTTAAAAAATAATTAATGGTAACTTAGTTTTAGGATGTGGTATCACTTCACATTCTACATCAAATATATTCTTTATATTTTCTTTTGTTAAAACTTCTCTTGGTGTTCCACAACATATAATACTTCCGTTTTTTAAAGCATATATATAATCACAATAATTACTAGCTATATTTATATCATGTATCACAGTTAAAATAGTCTTATTCAATTGTTTTATTATATTCATTATTTGAATTTTGTATTTTATATCTAAATGATTAGTTGGTTCATCTAAAATTATAATCTCACTCTCTTGAGATAAGCATTTTGCTACTAATACTCTTTGTCTCTCTCCTCCCGAAAGCTCTAAAAAACTTCGATCTTTAAATTCATACATTCCTACAGCTTTTAATGACATATTAACTATATTATCAGTTTTTAATGAATCAAAAATTGATTTTTTATGAATAAACCTTCCCATTTCTACTAATTCTTCTACTGTGAAATCAAAATTTATATTCTGATTTTGTAATAATACTGTTATTTTTTTGGCTAGCTCTTCTACTTTATAGTTATCAATTAAAATGGAATCTATCTCTATTTTTCCCGAATCTCTACTTAAATACTTATAAATATTTTTCAATAAAGTACTTTTTCCACAGCCATTTGCACCTATAATTCCCACTATTTGTCTTTTTTTCACCTTTAATGAGATATCTTTTAATATTTTTTTATTATCTATCGAATAAGATAATTTTTCTATAGTTATTATTGAATCCATTTTATTCCCCTCTAAATTTATACCCTCTTTTTCTTAGCATTTGAAGAAAAAATGGTACTCCTATTATTGAAGTTATTACTCCTATTGGAATTTCTTGTGAAGAAAATATTACTCTTGTTACTGTATCAGTCAACATTAAAAATAATCCCCCTAAAAGTATTGCTAAAGGTATAACTTTTTTATGATTCCCCCCTACTAATACTCTTGTTATATGTGGAATAATTAATCCTACGAATCCTATTATTCCTGTATTTGAAACTATTATTCCTGTTACAAGTGTCGAAATTAACATTAGAAATATTCTTATTTTTTTTACATTTACTCCTAAAGTTAAAGCATTTTCATCCCCTGTTACTAAAATATTCATTTCTCTATATCTAGGATAAATTAATATAGTTGCCACAATTAGAACAATCCCTATTATCGGAATATTTTCCCATTCTATTCCACTTAAACTTCCTGACATCCAAAATAATGCATCTCTAACATCATTTTCTTTAGGTGCAATTGTTATTATCAAGGTTGTTAATCCTGAAAATAGAGATGAAATAGCTACTCCCGTAAGTACTAATTTTGTATTTGAAAATCCATCTTTTTCACTAAAGAAAAATACTATAAAAGCTGTTAAACTTCCAAGTATAAAAGCACCTAGAGGAACTGAAAACATAATATTATTAAAAAATATTATAGCTAATACTGCTCCTGTACTTGCTCCTGATGAAATTCCTAAAATATAAGGACTTGCTAATGGATTTTTAGTTAAACATTGCATCAATATTCCAACTAAAGTTAATGCCCCTCCTGATAATAATGATGCAATTATTCTCGGTATTCTTATATTCCACACTATTATTTCAATACTATTTTTCCAGTCTTTAACAAGAACTTCTTCTCCTAAAATTTTATTAATTATTATTTTCCAAACAGTACTTCCTTTTATTGAAACAGATCCTATTGTTACAATAAAAGTAAATAGCAAAACTATCATTATTAGTAAAAGTATTAAAAATATTTTATAATTTTTTATCTTGTTTTCCATTATTTCCTCGTTCTAATATTTCTTCTGCTCTCTTTAATTCTTTTTTATTTAATTTTATTACTAAGTCACCTAACTCTAAATTTGGTGCTGTATACATATAATTTAAATAAAATACATTTTTATTTTTCATTGCATTTTTTTCCACAAAATATTTATTTCTTAGAATTTTTTTATATTTCTTTATAAATTCTTTTTCATTCGAAGCTAAAATTACTACATTATCTATTTCAGCATCAACTATATTTTCCCAATTAGAATTAAAATAGTTCCTTTTTACATCTTTAAAAATATTAATATATCCTGATTTTTCTATTAAAAATTCTAATAATCCACCTCCTCCAATAACACTTGGAGTTTGGTCTACATTACTTAAAAAAATTATTGTTTCGGCTTTCTTTTTTTCTAGAGATTCTATTTTTTTATTTATTTCTGTTATTTTTTTCTCTATCTTATCTTGAATATTTAAAATATTGCCCAATTTTCTTAGATCTTCATAAAATGTTTCAATATTTCCATTACTTGAAGCTGATTCAAAATAAAATATTTCTATTCCATTTTTTGCTAACTGTTCTTTTGTTCCCAAATTTGTAGATGTAAAGGCACTTTTCCAACCAATAAGCAAAGTTGGTGAATAAGAATAAATATTTTCTTTTGTTGGAACTCCATCAGATATTTTTGGAATATCTTTTAATTTAATTTGTATTTCTTCAGAAAAATCATTCCCTCTTTCCCAACCTCTTGCTACTATTTTATCTTCTTGACCTAATTCCACTAAGATTGCTGTTGTAAAATGAGATAAAGATATAATTCTCTCTTCTCCAAATAATAAAACTATTTGAAAAAAAAATAATAAACTTGTTAATAATTTTTTCATAGCTAAAATCCTTATATAGCTCTATATTCAAATCCTACAAAATATCTTCTTTCCATAGCGGGATAATATTTTCTTGAGTTTGAATTTGAATTATCTTCTATTCTATCACAGTATTTTTCATTTCCTATATTTTTTATTCCTCCATATATCTTGAAATCATCATTGATTTCATAGCTTGTATTAACATCAAAAATTATATATGGATCAATTTTAGGTTTTATATTTTTATCATCTGCCCAAGCATAGGCACTTCCATAATAAGTTCCTGTCATATTCATATTTAACTTATCTGTTAATTTATAATGTATTCCTAATGATCCTTTATTTCTAGATACTCCTGGTATATATTTATCTTTAAATTCCCCATTTTTAAATTTTGAATATAAAAATGAATATGTTCCTGTTAATCTCAATTTATCATTTATAATTTTTTCTGCTAATAATTCATATCCAAACTTTTCACTCTTTCCATCATAATTTGTATTTACTCCCGAATCTTTAAAATTAGGATCTGATGGTTTTCGTGAAGAAAAATAAATTTCATCCTCAGTTACACTATAAAAAATAGAAGAATTAAAGTATGTATCTTTATAATAATCTCTTATCCCTAATTCAATTGAATAAGATTCTTGAGGTTTTATATCTTCATACCAACCATTTGAAGAAACCATTTCTCTACTCAAAGGTGTTCTAAAATCTTTTCCAAAAGTTAAATATGCTGAACCTGTTTCCGAATATTTATAATTTGTTCCTATATTAAAAACCATATTTGAATATGTATTATCTTTAATTAGAGAAGTTTTAAAATTTTTACTATAATTGTATTCCGTTTCCTGATACCTAACCCCTGCTTGAAAATCTAATTTTTCGTTTACTGAATAAGTATCTGAAATAAATATTCCAACAGCTTCTTTCTCATCTGTTCTTATAACTTTATTTTTAGGAATACTTGCTTTTCCATATGAATAATCTATTCCTGTAATTATTTTGTTTTTTCCATAAATATATTTTAATTTTAATGTATTATCCAATTCTTTTAAATTTTTTACTTTATAATTTGTATCCCCATCAGCTCTTGTTTCTTGATAACTTAATTGCTCTATAATTTCTAAATTATTATCTTTATAGGTATATGCCCCTAAAAATCTATTTGTCTCATTGAACATCCATTCTGTCATTTTTTTAGCTTGTTTTCTATCTTCATCATATTGTTTTTGAGATAAATCTCCTGCTAATCTTTTGTAACTATTATTATAACCATATTTAAATAAAATACTATTTTTTTCATTTAATTTAGTATTTATTCCAAATTGTACATTTTCATATTTTGATCTGGAATTTTCTCTATATCCATCACTTTTTTTATTTAAATAATTTCCAAAAACTGTAGTATTTTTTAAATTTACATTAAAATCTATTGTTCCTTTGGCTCCACTATAAGACTCTAACATTCCTCCTAATACTACTTTATTTCCAATCTGATTATTCTTAGTTGTAATATTTATAACTCCTCCTACACTATTATCTCCATAAACTACTGAGGCATTTGATGGAATTACTTCAATTTTTTCTATTGTATCCACTGGAATACTATATAAATCTACATTTCCCCAATCAATAGGATTCATTCTTACACCATCTACTATTATTGCTGTATTTCTATTAAATTGTTTTCCCTGACCTCTTATGTCTATTATTCCATTTCCATCATATCCCTCTGCAATTTTTATACCCGGTACCATATTTAATGCTTCTGGTAAAGATTGAACTCCATTTTCTTTTATCTCTTCAGAAGTTACTACATACACTGTTTTTGGGGTTTCTCTAACACTTGTGTAAAATCCTTCACCTGATATAACACTCTCTTCTAATTTTAAAGCTAATTCTTTATCTGCACCAGCTGAAATTAATGATAAAACAATAAATAATAATGATATTTTTTTCATTCTTTCTCCCTTTCTACAAAAAATTAAAAAACGTCTTTTAACTAAAAAAAAGACGACAAAAAATAAATTTTATCTGTCCTCGCAGATTCAATTAAAGTTAAAAAATAGTAGGTCTCCTGACTTAGTTTCATCCTCAAGTATCCTTCCCAAATTTCTTCAGTGGTTTTATACTCTTGTCAACATCACAGTGGCGGGACCGTACAGGAGTTTAACCTGTTTCCCTTTTAATCTTTCAGAACTATTTTTTATTATGTTTTCTTATTATACAATACTTTCTCTATTTGTGTCAATATTTTATAATACACTCATTTAATTTATAGAATTATATAACTATTATAAAATTCTTTTTTCCATTTTCTTATCTTTATTCTAAATATCCCAAAAGAAACTAAAACATATTCTTCATTAAAACAATTATATAAAAAAACTACCCCTAAATTAGAGTAGTCTTAAACTTACATCTCTTCCTCATCATTTAAAATTAATTGAAATATTTTATTTATAAAGTCCGCGATCACTAAGACACATGCATACCAAACATACATACACCTATTGCTAAAAATCCTATCAGCGAAAATAATATTATCCAAAACATTTTATCATCTCCTATTTTTAATTGATCAATAAGTCACTCGAGTAATCAAGTAACCTGAAATCAATTAAAGTCCTTTCACTTCTACCTTTCCATTCTGATATAACTTGTAAGAGACTTTCTCATTTAATACAATCTATTCCCCTACTACTGGGCACTCAAACATCTCTCTTCCATCTCTGCCCAAAGCAATAACTCAATGTTATATACAAAACCTAAGAACTCAAAGAACGCATACAAAGCATATGATCTAAACTCAATGCTTCCATTGTACTTTATAGTCTTGTCTCTTCCTTCTGAGAACTTGTCCATAGTATAGTTGTATTGTTGAATAACTATATATATTAAGATACCATACTGAGTTTTAGTCTCCTTCTAAATTGGAGTGGTCTTAAGCTGATAAATTTTTTGGCTTATAACTTCTTATTTTTTTACACTTCACAGGTTTTTTACAACTAATTTTATTATTATTTTTTGAGCTTAAAACCACTCTTATGAAGAATTTTATCACTATTCCTTTTATTTTTTAACAACATGTTCAATTGGTAGATACCTATTTTTATATTTTAATTTTTGATAAAATATCTCTAAAATTTTACTTTTACACTCCCAATAGCTAGATTAAAATTATTAAGTATGCTCTTATGTTCAATTCATAAACTTGGATAAAGCCCTTTTGCAACAATGATCTTACTAATTAAAGTTCTAAGCAATGTCTAGTCATAATTCAATCCCATATTCTCTATATCGACATCAACTCTTTTAAATCCATCACCAAATAATACTTTAAAGCTATCTCTTTTATACCCTCTTCCTGTTCTATAACTAACTTTTCTTTTAAGATTCTCAGTTGTTCAACTTATAAAATATTTAAAATCATCCTTACCACTTATATTATTGTATAACTCTTTACTATATCCATCTTTATAATTCTTCCCTTTTTTAAGTGTTTTATTTCATGCTTATCACACTTTCAATAGTTATATTTTTAGCCATTTTAAATTCAATTTCAAATCCGTACTCTTCAAAAATATCTTTAATTGATTTTAAATATACATTTTTCAATTTCCTGTCATAATCTAAAAGTTCTCTCATCTTCATAAAAACTTCTAATAAAGAAAATTTAGGAGTTGGAATATAATTAAAATTTCCTTTTATATCTATCGTAAATACCTCTTCTACTTTCTCTTTTGGCTCTTTTATCTTCTTTAATTTTATCTCATTCTGTTCTAAATATATTTCATAGCTTGAAAAAAAATCTCTTAATTTTTCTCTTCTTATTTTATTTTCTTCCTGTTTTTTTCTTTTTTCTTCATCTTTCTCTGTTGGATCCTTAGGTGTTTTTATAAAATTTCTTAAAGAATATCTTTCTAATTCATCAAACTTATTCTCCGTTTTGTCTATAGGATTTTCAATATCTTCAACCAATATTCTATTTGTTCCCTTAAAATGAGATAACTCTTTTAATTTTTGATTCTTATTTTTTGTTACTTTCATTTTTTCTTTCCTCTCTCAATTTAAAGTAGCCCTACTTTTATTATATATTATCTTTTACACCAAATTTATTTTTAAAATCTGAAGTTTTCTCTGTAAATTTATCATTAGAAATATTAATATTTCATTTCTTCTTTTGATTATACCATAGAACCTAATAAAATTATATATTATATTCATTACCTATATTAATTCTATTCGTACTCCTTCCTTTTTAATTTTTTTACATTTTTTGACAAATAGAACTAATCGTCAACTTGACGATTAGTTCTTCAACTTCTATGTTTAATAAATAATTTTTTATCTTACTATTAATTAATATAACTTATACTTAAAAGTTATTTCCTTTAGGTGGAGAATATATTTCTTCATATTCATATCCACAACTCCTCATAGCTGAACATACTGTTGATATTGCTTGAATTATATTTAACTTTTTTACTATTGTTTCTGTATTTATTTCTGTTTCTTTAATTCCTCTAGCTTTTAAATCATCTAATTGTTTTCTTAAATATTCTCTAACTTCTTTTACTCCTAGATTATCTGCCTTCTTTTTCATTTCTTACTCCATAATTCAACCAGATTTATGTCATCACTATTTGGTCTTTCATCTTTATCTTCTATTTTTTCTACTTGAATAATTTGAGGAAAATCAAAAGCTGTTCCTGTTAATATACATGCTCCTTGTGGTAAAGTTGGAATAAGTCCTTTTGAATAATTATCTAATGTTGAGATAACATTATCAATTAATCTTAAATCTTTTTCATTAATTAATCTATGAATAAAAAAATTATGAAATTGTGACATAATAGTTTCTGAAATATCTGCTGGTCTTTGACTTGATACAGTTAGAAAAAAGCCAAATTTTCTTCCTTCTTTTATTATTTCTTCAAATAATTCTAGTCTATAATCTTTCCAAATTTCAGCTTCTCTATTCGATTGATAAGATAAAATATTATGAGCTTCATCTATTATTAAATGAAATGTATTTCTTACTTCTGCTCTTGTTTTATTTTTATGAGCTTCAAAATATTCTCTTGCTAATAAAATTGGAAATAATTTTTTTATTTCTTGATTACAATTTCTCAAAGATATTACTTTAACTTTTTTACCATTATCTTCTGTTTCAGAAACAATTTTCATTATCTTTCTTAAACTTTTTGATATTGATTTTATTCTAGAAATTAATGGATTTATATTATCATATTGTACATAATTTACCAATAATCCTCTTATTAAATCTAATCTTACTCTTATTTCTAATTCATCAAAGGAATCTAAAACTGTTTCTTCAGCAAAATTTAATCTATCTATATTGAACAATTCAATGTAAGCGTTAATATTCTGAGAATATAAAAAATTTGTTGCAATATTATAATCTGCTTTTATCTTATTCTCTAAAGGAATATTTAAATCTAACTGAACTCTAAAACAACTATTACTATTAAACCATTCTATTCTTTTTAATAATTTAAAATCTATGTTTATATTTCCTATTTTTAAAACATCTTTTAATAATTCTAACATTTCTTTTTTAGGGTTTGTTGTTTGGAGAATTTTTTTAAACATACTTTTTATATATTTTAAAATATTAGTATTTATACTTTCTTCTTCTTTTAAAAACTGTTCTCTTCCTTCTATCATATTTTTCAAAAAAGGTTTTTGTGTTTTTTCAGTTGAGTGAAACAATATTCCTAAAACTTCTTCACTCCAAAAGTTTTTTTCATTTAATGAAAATTTATCCTCTTCTTTATTTGTATTTAATTTAAGTATTTCTTTATTTTCGTTAAACACTTTATCTCCTACATACTCTCCATTAAAATCTATGAAAACAAATTCACTATTATCTAAATTTAATTCTTCATGATTTAATAAAGTTTTATATAACATAGTTAAAGTGTTTGATTTTCCACTTCCTGTATTTCCAAAAATCCCTATATGAGTATTAAAGATCTTATTCCATGGTAAATCCATATTTATACCATATTTTATATCTTTTCCTATGATAAAAGGTATCTTATTATCTTTTTTTTGAGGAGTAAGCATTAGTTCAACCAAATTTTTACTCATCATTTTTACTGTATTATATATAACTGGTGCATATTTTACTCCAGTAAAAAAAGTTCCTCTTTCAAAGTATCCAATACATTTAGCATAAACAAATCGCTCATATCTTTCTTTATTAAGAATATTTTCATTCTCTTCTTTAGTTAGTAATTTTGAAAAATTATCTTTAATCTCTTCAGATTCTATTTGACACACTATATCAATGTGTCCTCTAGTAATGCTTAAATATCCCCCAGTTTTAACTCCTTCATATTCTTCTCCATTATAGAAATATTTAAAATCACTTGATATATCATACATTTTAATTATAATATTAGTTCCATTAACCCCCCAAACTATACCTACTTCAAAATTATTTTCCATTCTTATCACTCTCTATTTCAAATAACTTATTTAAAAATGTATTAAAATCTATGCTTCCATTATCTTTTGGAATAATTGGAATAATATTATTAGGAAATTTCTCTAAATGTAAATTTTTTAATACATCTTCTCTATTATCTTCTTTATAACAGAAAATAAATATTTGTAATGTTGGATTATTACAAGCTCTTTTTATCATTTCTGCTATATGCTCATCTGCAAAACTAAAACCAAAAGCTATTAATATTGTATTTTTTCTCTCTAACTCATAGCTTAATTGTCTTAAAAACTGATAATAATATTCTTCAAAAAGTGTTTTTTCAAATTTATCTTTCTCAGGAAAAATAAGTACAAACTTTTCTCTAAGATTTTTTCTAATATTTTCTAATCTAGAAATATTTTCTGGATCTTGTAATATCTTTTTTATTTCTTCTTTATTCAAATTTTTTAATAAAATATCTTCAGTCAATTTATTTTCTTTATCTTGATAATCTACATTTATTCCAACAATTTTTTGTTTTTCATTATATTCATACTTCCAAGATACAGAACCATGAACTTTAAATAAATTTATTATTGGAATTTCTCTATTGAAATTATCAAAGTTTCCAGTATGATAAACTTTTTTATGATAGTTTTTCATACTTAATCTTCTTGTTATATTTCCTGCTGAACCATCATTAAAATAAAACTCATATTTCCCAATTAAATTATCAATAGCTTTTTCAAAAAATAAATCATAGTTTGTTGTGAAAATATTTATTCTTTTCTCTTTTTGATAATTTTCTCGATACATAAATTTTATTAATTGCTCAAGAAATTTCTCATAATTTTTCATAACAATAGAATCTTTTATATCTTCTAAAAAACCTGTTTTAATAATTTTTTGATAAAAATATAAATATATAAGATTTCTTAAATTTTTATTATCTTTTTCCACTGTTAAAATTTCTTCTATACTTAAATTTTTTCCATCTTTTTCATATTCTGTTGCTAAAGTAGGAATAGCCCCAGCACTTGCTCCTGATCCTATTAAAAAATTTATATTTTTTCCATATAACTTTTCTATCATATAACCCCCATCTATATTTTATTTAAAGAGCTACCTCAATTTGAAGTAACCCTACTTTTATTATATATTATCTTTTACACCGAATCTATTTTTAAAATCTTGATAATTTTTAATCCAATCAAATTTTAGGAACAACTATTATAAACTTTTTAAATCCATGTTCTTTAAATAATCTTATGGTTGTTCTTAAATAAGCATAAGTTTTTCCTATTCCTGTTTCCATCTCTATTATAAAGTTATTATTTTCTATTTTATCGTCAAAAAAAAGCTTATTTTCTAATTGAACTTTTCTTAAATTCTCTAGTAGTTTTTTTCCTGTAAATATATTTTTATTTCTCACTGATTCCATATAAAGTACTATTCGTTCTGGTACTTAAATATATCACACTTCTCTCTTTAGGCAATCCTCTAAAAAGTTCTACTACTGAATTAATAGCTTTTTCTTGATAAGCTAGTTCTTCAAATTGAAATACAACTCTATTTCCCATCTTCTAAATTCTTTTCTTGCTCCAAAATATCATATTCTTTTTTTAATTCTAAAAGTAATTCCTCTTCACTTGGTAAATATAGCATATATTTTGAAGCAAAAATCTGTTTTTCTCCTTTTGGCAAAGTATACTTTACTATTGAATCACTTTTATCTGCACAAAGAACTATCCCTATAGGTGGATTATCCCCCACTGTCATCATCTTATCTTCATAGTAATGAACATACATTTGCATCTGTCCTAAATCTTGATGTGTCAAATCTCCAATCTTTAAATCTATTAGGACAAAACATTTTAATATATAGTTATAGAAAACTAGATCTATATAAAAATGTCTACCATCAAAAGTTATTCTTTTCTGTCTAGCTACAAAAGAAAAACCTCTTCCAAGTTCTAGTAAAAATTTTTGTAAATGATCTATCAAGGCTTGTTCTAAATTTTTCTCTAAAAAATCCATATTCTCTGGTAGTCCTAAAAATTCTAAAACATATGGATCTTTTATTATATCCTCTGCTTGTTTAGGTTGTGGCTCTAGCTTATAAATCTCTTGAGCTACTTTCTCTTTATTTTTACTTGATAGTATTCTTTCATAAAAAAGAGTTGTTATCTGTCTTTCTAACTGTCTTGTACTCCAATTAGATTTTATACACTCTTCCATATAAAAATTTCTAGCATTATCATTTTCAATTCTCATAAGTAATCTATAATGTGTCCAACTCAATTCGCTACGCAGTGCGTAGCTTTTTGGAAAAGTCAAATAAAATTGTCTCATATTTTTTAGATTTGCTATTGTAAATCCTTTTCCAAACTCTTTAGTCATCTCTTTTGAAAGATTTTTTAATAAGGCTGTACCATATTCAGCCTTATCATTTCCACCTTGTTTTTCTACTATTACTCTTCCAATATTCCAATAAGCTTCTACCATAGCGTTGTTTGCTACTTTATATACTTTATTTCTTGCTTCTTGTAATATCTCTTTTATCTTTTGAAAAATTATTTTTTCTTGACCCTCTAACATAAAGCGTACCCCCTATATAAATTCTACTGTATATGCCTTTTTAGTAAGTCCTGAATTTCTTTCTACTAACGTTTTTAATCTTCTAAAAGTTTCCTCTTTTAACCCAATCTTACTTCCAAAAGCTGAATCTCTAAAGATAAACTTGATAGGTAATGGATTTAGCTCTGCTAACTTTTCTATTAATTCTTCTGTTATCTCTGTAAGTCTCATTTTAATTAATTCTCCAGCTCTTCTTATTCTTTCTTTTCCTATTTTATAAATATTAGTAGGTTTATTATTTCATTTTAAAAAATTTATACTTCGTTGTATAGATTTTCTATTATCTTCAATCTACTATCTAAATTTTCTCTTCATATCTTTTCCTTATTATATTTTAACATATTTTTATAAAAAAAGACTCTCTTTATTTAAATTTAAAGAAAGTCTTAAAAAATTATTTATCTCTTTTTGAATCTCTAAAATTTATAAGTAACCTTTCCTGTTGTTACTCCTTCTCCTGTTGTATCTACTGAATAACCTACTCCTAGTTCAACTTTCTCAGCTACATCAAATGTCGCTGATATTGTTGCCATTCCTACTCCACCATCATATTTTTTTATTTTTGCCAATAAAAAATATGTTTACTTTAATTTTAAAACATTAAAAACATTTAATAAACACTATTTTGTATTTGTATAATTTTTAAACTTACATTTGCTAAAATTAATTTTTTGTAGTATACTCATATCAACTAGAAATATTACAAAACTTTATATTCTAATCACAAAGAGGTGATGCTTATGACAAAAACTATTTTTTTAATTCAAGAATAATTTTGTTATGAGCATTTTTTATTAAAGAAAAAAGGAGTTAAATATGTTAAAAATAATAGGAATAGTTTTCATAGCAATAGGAAGTTTCAATCTTTTTCAATATAACAAAACTATGAAAGATAATATTTGTGTAAAAGGAGTTCTTATTGATTATACTTATTCTCCAACATTAAGAAGAAGCTTTCCTATATTTAGATACACAATAGATGGAATAACTTATAAAGAAGAGTACAGAGGTAGTTATACATCTAAAAAACAAATTGATGAATTAAAAAATATAAATATTGATCAGATGCCAAAAGCAACTAGAAATTTTATGAAAAAATTAAAAGACGCTAATTATGTAGAATATGAAATTGGAAAAGAGTATAAGTTATTAGTAAATAAAAATAATCCTAAAGAATATTGGATAGCTGAAGATGGAACTAATAAAGGAAGAGAATATATTTGGTTAGGAATAGGAACTATATTTTTAATAATATCATTTATTTCAAAAATTATTAGAATAATGTTTTAATACTAAGATAATGAATTAGGAGGAACTCTATGAAAGTTAAAGTCATTTTAGGGATAGTAGTTTTATTTATAATATCAGTTGGAACTTATACTTATCAAAATAGATATTCTTTTTATAGATATTTACCTGCAAAAGATGAATTTAAACTTCAAAATATCAATTCTAAATTATATGATGAGAATAATAAAATATTTAGTGGCAGAGTCAAAAGTGGAAGTGATTCATACCTAAATATCTACTCTTACAAAGATGGAGAGCTAGATGGATTAAATGTCATATATTTTAAAAATAATATCAAAGAGATAGGACATTGGAAAAAAGGAAAACAGAATGGACTTTTCCAATTATACACAGAAGATGGAATCCTAATTGACAATGCTAACTTTAAAAATGGAGAAAGAGATGGACTTACAGAACAATATTATGGTGATACAGGGAACTTAAGGGTATCTGCAAACTATAAAAATGGTATACTTGAGGGAAAATTTAAAGCATACTATCCAAATGGAAATCTTCAAGGAGAAGTAATTTATAAAAATGGTGAGATGAATGGAGAATTCAAAGAATATCATGAAAATAAAAATATAAGACTTTCAGGAAGTTATAAAAACAATCTACAGGACGGCGAATGGAAATCTTATTTAGAAGATGGTACTTTAGAATCAATAATAAACTATAAAGATGGAGAACTTAATGGTCTAAAAGAAGATTATTATAAAAATGGAAATGTATGGACAAGACAAGAATTTAAAAATAATACTCAAGAAGGAATTTATGAAGTTTATTATGATAATGGCAATCTTCAATTAAAAGCTAAAATAAATAATGGAAAAATGATAGAAGAGCAAAGGTTTAACATAGATGGAACACTTTATGATGAGAATGATGATCGAATAGTTATTAAGGATTCAGTAGATTTTCAAAAGAAGTAGGAAATTCCTTTTATTTATAGTAAATTATGGGAATTTAAAAAAATAAATCTTGAAGAATTTATTTTTCCTGAGATAGATAGTTATTATAGAGAAAATAATGTGTTACAGAAATTTTTTGATATAACTGTATCTATAAAAAATCATTCATAAAATATAGGAGATTATAGCAATGAAAAAGATTTTAATTATTATAATTTGTTTTTTTATTAATATTTCTACAATTTTATTTGGAAATACTCTTTCAATTAATTCAGAAAAAATGGAGAATAAAGACAGTATGATACAATATAATAATAAATTTGGAATTGAAGTCAATGGAATATATTTTCCTATCCCTAGTGCTTTAAAAGAATTTATTAATAATGGTTGGAAAATAAGTGATAAAAAGCCCTATTTTTTAAATCCACTAGTTGGAGAAGATTACTATAACATGCGTACAAATTGGTCATTATCAAAAGATAAAAAAAGTATTTTAAAAGGTGGAAAGATTATTAGACTTTTAGAAAAAGATGGTGTACTCTTGGAAGTTACAATAGCCAATCAAAATATCTTGGAGAATGATAGTCCTACCCAAGCTATTGAAGAGGGTATAATAAATTCTATGATCATATTTTATAATGAAACATGTGATAGCATAAAATTAAACAATAAAGAGTTGAAAAATTTAACTCCTGATATCTTAATCAAAGATTTTCCTTTAAGTGATGGCTGGCAACATATTCCTACAAATTACAGTAATCATCCAGAATTAGGAATATCATCAGAGTATACCACTATGAAAATAATGGATAATAATGAAATAAGTATCATTATCTATTTTAATTTAGAAAATAGAGCTTTTAAAATAGAAGTATCCAATCAAAATTTTTAGAAAATAATTTTTTATAGTATATCTATTTAGGAGGCAAAAATGAAAAAAACAATTTCAATCTTAAGTCTATTAATATTTACATTGTCGTATTCAGAGGAAAAATCTGCTGTAAAATTAATCAAAAAAAACTCAAAAATAAAGTAAAAGATGGTGCTAAAATTAGCACCATCTAATCTTATAATACGTTATATTTTTCTATCATAGCTTTCATTCTATTTAATGTTCTTGTTTTACCAATTATAAATAGAACGTTGTATAGGTCAGCACCTCTAGCCTGTCCTGTAATAACAGCTCTAAGTGGCATATAAACTTTAGCAGGTCCCTCTCCGATCTCATCTAATGTAGAGTGTAGTAATTCCTTAGCTTCTTCTACTGTGAAATCTTCTCCTTCCCAAGCTTCAAGTTTTTTCATAAATAATTTTATCGACTCTTTTCCAACTGGATCAAGTATAGATTCATTTAGTTTCTCTACACTTTTTCTCTCTTTTTTGTTCATCTCTTCAGTTACTACTGGAAGTTCAAATGTATCCTCAAAGTAAACTGCAGATTCTTTTGCTATCTCTTTAAGAGTTTGAGCAGATTCTCTTAAAATCTCTACTATCTTAACAAGAGCTCTGTACTCATGCTCAGATACCTCTTCTCCTACATATCCTAACTGTCTAAAGAAAGGTATAGCTAGATCTGTAAGTTCATTGATATCTTTCATTCTCATATGGTGGTTATTAACCCATCCTAGTTTTACAAGGTCAAATACTGGTCCTCCTAAAGACACTTTATCAATGTTGAAGTTGTCTATGAACTCTTGTAATGTGAATATCTCCTTATTCTCTCCAAATGAATATCCCATTAATCCTAAGAAGTTTACTATTCCCTCTTTTAAGTATCCCTCTTCTTTATACCAAATTAATGATACAGGATTTTTTCTCTTTGATATTTTTGTTCTATCAGCATTTCTAAGTAATGGCATGTGGATAAATTCAGGTTGATCCCAACCAAATGCTTTATATAATTGGATATGTTTAGGAGTTGATGCTATCCACTCTTCTGCTCTTATAACGTGAGTTATTCCCATTAAGTGGTCATCAACTACGTTTGCTAAGTGATAAGTAGGGAATCCATCAGCTTTTAAAAGTACTTGGTCATCTATCTTATTGTTCTCAAATACAATATCCCCTCTTAATCTGTCGTGAATAACTGTTTCTCCTTCATAAGGCATCTTTAATCTTATTACATAAGGTTCTCCAGCATCTAATTTAGCTTGGATCTCTTCTGGAGTTAATGAACGGCAGTGTCCATCATATCCAGGAGCTTTTCCCATTGCTTTTTGTCTCTCTCTTAATTTCTCAAGTCTATCTTGAGTACAGAAACAGTAGTATGCTCCACCTTGTTCAACAAGTTTTCTAGCATAATCTCCGTATAGATGAAATCTCTCTGATTGTCTATATGGTCCATACTCTCCAGATACATCTGGACCCTCTGCATAGTTTAATCCTAACCAGTGAAGGGCATCAAATATCATTTGCTCTGACCCTTCAGTATATCTATTTTGGTCAGTATCTTCTATTCTTAGGATGAAATCTCCTCCATTAGAATTAGCAAATGCTAAGTTAAATAAAGCTATATAAGCTGTACCTACGTGAGGATCTCCAGTAGGTGATGGAGCTATTCTTGTTCTTACTTTTTTTTCCATTGTTCCCTCTCCCATATAAATAATAAATAGTTTTCTCTAAATTTTATCACAATTTTTAATTTTTTTAAAGTGTTATTTGTAACTTTTCCCAATTTTTATTATTTTAGCTTATTCCATCTCAAATATCCATTGATAAATATATCTATATCTCCATCCATAACTGCCTTAATATTTCCAGATTCACAGTTTGTTCTATGATCTTTTACCATAGTATATGGCTGAAACACATATGAACGAATTTGGTTTCCCCAACCTATATCACTCTGTTCTCCCTGTAACTTTCTAAGTTCTTCCTCTTTCTTCTTCATCTCTAATTCTATCAATTTAGATTTTAGAAGTTTCATAGCAGTCTCTCTGTTACTCAACTGAGATCTCTCTCTTTGGCAAGTTACAACTATACCTGTAGGAAAGTGTGTAATTCTAACAGCTGAATCTGTCATATTGACGTGCTGTCCTCCAGCTCCACTTGCTCTATACGTATCTACCCTTATCTCAGATGGATCTATATTTACCTCTATACTATCATCTACCTCTGGCACTACCTCAACAGAGGCAAAAGAGGTATGTCTTTTCTTATTAGCATCAAAAGGTGATATTCTTACAAGTCTATGTACACCTTTTTCACTTTTTAAATATCCAAAAGCATTCATTCCCTCTATCATAAAGGTTATAGATTTTATTCCAACACTATCACCAGGCATAAAATCCATCTCACTTATCTTATACTTTTTATCGCTACACCATCTTGAATACATTCTATATAGCATATCAGCCCAATCACAAGCCTCTGTTCCTCCAGCTCCTGAATGTATAGTTACAATTGCATTGTTAGAGTCATAGTCCCCATCTAATAAAAGTCTAGTATCAAAATGCTCTACATCTCTTCCTAAAATTTGATGTTTCTCCTCTAACTCATCTTGAAAATCTACTTCTCCCTGTTCTACAAACTCAATAAGAACCTCTTCATTTTCAATCTCTGATACAAGATTTTTAAACTCAGCAACTAATTCCTTTTCTCCATTCATCTCTTTTATTATAGCTGAACTTGTCCTTTTGTCATTCCAAAAGTTATCTTCCATAGTCTTTTTTTCAAGTTCTGATATCTTAAGTTCTCTCTTATCTAAGTCAAAGAGACCCCCTTATATCTTCTATTTTTTTCTTATACTCAGAAAACTCTCTCTTTATATCTAATATATCCAAAATTTCCTCCTATTACAATCCTAGCTTTCTCTTTACATCTTGTAAATTCATCAAACTATAAATTACTCCATCAATAGATACATTGGGACCTTTAGCGCATCTTCCAAAACATCTCTTAGTAGTAAGCAGTATCTTCCCATCTTTAGATAACCCTTTCTCATCAGGTTCTAATATTTTTACAAGCTCGTTGTATATCTGCTGTCCTCCTGCAGGTCCACAATTCATTCCCACACAGACAGCAACTTCCTTTACTCCCGAATCCTTTCCTCTAAACTTAGGATAAAAGTTAATAGTATTCTCAATGGTTATCTCCATCAATCCCGTCTTTTCAGCAATAAATTTTTGAACCTCTTTAGGTATAGCTCCAAGTCTATCCAGTACATAGTTTAAAATTTTTACATCATCTTTTTTATCTGATAATTTAGCAATAAACTCCTCTAATTCACTATAAAAATCTTTATCTATCAATTTTCTCTCCTTCTTCTATGATTATAGCCATAGCCACTGCATAATCTTTTGAATGTGAGATTGAAAGTTCAACTCTCTTACCTTTTAGCTTCTCTTTAAGAGAATTTTTTAAAATTACACAGGGTTTTCCCAATTCATCATTTAGTATCTCAATATCTGTTAGATTAAATCCTCTTACCCCTGTTCCCAAAGCTTTTGAGATTGCTTCCTTAGCTGAAAATCTTCCAGCATAACTAGCTCCTCTTCCCAAACCTTTTTTCTCTATTATCTCTATCTCTTGATCTGTATATACTCTTTTTTTGAAACTCTCATTTTTAATAGCCTTTTCAATTCTTGCTATCTCAATAATATCATTTCCAATTCCAAATATCATAGCTATTCCTTTTCAAATACATCAATATTTACATCAATAGTTATCTCTAAATTATCTAGGCTGAATAATCTTTCAACTCCAGCTTTAGGACTTCTCCATTTATACGGAGTCATATCAAATAGATTTCTTATACTCTCATTTTCTTTTATAAAAGATTTTCCAACACAGTTTACTCTTTTACAGTGCTTGAATATTTTTAAATCCTCAATAGGTGAGTAAAACTCTGTTCTTACACTCTCGTAAACCACTTTTTTTAACTCTATTAGATGATTCTCACCAGTAGAAACCACAATTAACTTTCCACCTTTTTTCAGTGTTCTCATCTTCTCTTCAGGAATTATCTTTGCAAACATACAGATGATAAAATCTAAGCTCTCATCTGCTACTGGAATATTTGTAGCACTCGCTACTATCCAATCTATATTCTTATAGGTTTTAGCTGCACTTATCACAGCCTCTTTTGATATATCAATCCCTACTATTCTGCTCTCAATCTCCAAATTTTCTAAAAACTTTTTTATATTTCCTGTATAATATCCCTCTCCACAACCTATATCTAATATATTTACAGATTTTTTCTCTCCAAGATTCTCTTTTATAAGCTCATTTACACTATTTGAAATTATCTTATAATAGTCCTTTTCCAAAAATCTCTTTCTGCTAAGCACCATCTCCTTGTCATCTCCAGGAGTTTTACTATGTTTTTGATTAGAGAGTAAAAGATTTAGATACCCTTGTTTTCCCATATCAAAAGAGTGGTTATTTTCACATCTATATGTTCTCTCATTTTTTATCAATTTTTCTTTACAAACAGGACAGATTATCATATTTTCCCCTTATATCATCTTATATGCTTTTTTAGTATTTTCATTGGTAATTCTTGCTACCTCTTCAAAAGAGATCTCTTTTAATTCAGCTATTTTTTCAGCTACATACTTCACATATATAGGTTCATTTCTCTTTCCTCTATTTGGTACAGGAGCCATATATGGGCAATCTGTTTCTAATATCAATCTATCTAATGGTATATCTTTTACTACTTCTACCAATTTTTTAGCATTTTTAAAAGTTAAAACACCACCTATTCCCAAATAAAATCTATCTATTACCTCTTTAGCTGAATCAACAGATCCTGGATAACAGTGGAATATTCCTCCTACATCTGGAAACTCCTTTAAAATTTTAAGTGTATCTTCCATAGCATCTCTTGAATGGATTACAACAGGTTTTCCAATTCTTCTTGCCAACTCCATCTGCTTTCTAAAACCAGCTTGTTGTACCTCTTTTGGTTGACTCATCCAGTAATAATCTAAACCGATCTCACCAATAGCTAAAATTTTCTCGTTTTTGGCTAACTCCTCTAGCTCTCTTTCAACCTCTTCACTATAGCCTTCAATATCCACAGGATGTACTCCTACTACTCCATAGATAAAATCATATTTGTTAGCATACTCTACACTTATCTTACTACTTGGAAGATCATAACCAATGTTTACAGCAAACTCTAACTCATCTTTTATTCTATTTAAAACTTCATCTCTATCTTCATCAAACTGCTCATTATTTAGATGAGCGTGTGAATCTATTAATTTCATCTACTCTACCTCATACTCTCTATTATTTTCCTAATATATCTTTAAAATCATCCTCTACAAATTTATATCTCTTTCCACAGAAGTGGCATTCTGCCTCTAGCTCCTTCTCATTTTTGAAAATATCTTCTAACTGATCTTTTCCTAAAGTTATAAGTCCTCTATAAAACTTATCAGCTGAACAGTTACAATTATATTTTACCTCTCTCTCCTCTAATATCTCATAATCTTCTACTAATTTTTCAGCATTTTCATCATTCATATCCTCATATAGAAGTTTTGCTATTCTTTTTATATCCATTCCACCAGCCATAAGTTCTGTCATTGGTCTGATAGCTCCTATTTTTTGCTCTAAAGCTGTTATAAAATCGTCATCAGCATCTGGAAGAAGCTGTATCATATATCCACCAGCATATTCAACTGTATTCTCATCTTTTAATTTTACACCTAAAGCTATTACAGTTGGAGTTTGCTCTGAGTTATAGAAATAATAAGCTAAATCTTGAGCAATTTCACCTGAATTTATCTCTGATAAACCTACATACGGCTCTTTTAATCCCATATCTTTTATTATCTTTAAGATTCCTTTTCCTACTAGAGTCCCTACATCAGATCTTCCATTATCTTTTAATGGTACATCAGCACTTGGATTTGAAAGATATCCCTTCACTCCTCCATCAGAATCTGCTGTTACAACCATATTATTTAACTCTCCATTTGTATCTGTTCTAAGAGTTAATACATCATTTCCCTTTAAAGTACTTCCCATAATTACACCAGCAGTTAATAATCTTCCAAAAGCATCTATAGCAGTTGGACTACATCTATGTATATTTTGAGCCTCTTGTACTATATCTGTTGTATCCACAACAAAAAATCTCGCATTCTTACTAACTCCTCTTATTAATTTACCCATTCTCTATCACTTCACTTCCTTAAAATTTATCATACTTTATTATTGTTTTATATTTTTTATAATCCTTCTCTGAAAGAACTTCCATCAAATCTAGATTACTGCTTATTTTACCATTTTTATTTAAATATTTCCTAATATTTTTAATATCTTTTTTATCGAAACCATAATACTGCAAAAGTTGATCATTAGCTTCATTGATATATAGAGGTTTCTTCTCTATCTCAGTTTTTATCAAAAATTTGCCCTTTAACTTTTCATAGGTAGCTGATCCTATCCCTTTTATTCTCTTTAACTCATTTAAATTCTCAAAGCCACCTGTCTCCTCTCTGTACTCCACTATCATTCTAGCTAATCTCAAAGTGATTCCAGCTCCTGTCATCTCCTCTTTTGTAGCACTATTTATATCTAAAAATTTACTCTCTTCATCTAAAACATTTTCACTCATTATTATATCAAAATTTTCATTGTTTTTAAAAGAATTTCCATAAATTCCAATTGATACTGAAAAAATAATAATTATTAACATAAAAATTTTTCTCATATTTCCCCCACTATCATCTTATTATATAGTTTCTCTCTCTTTCAATCTTAAAAATAGCTGTTTCTTAGCTTCCATTCTCTCCTCCATCTCTCTTATATAAAGAGCTGGATCCTTAGGATTTACATATCTTTCTATATAATCTCTATACTCATTTTCAGGAAGAACTATCTTAGTGATCGCTCCACCACCTAATCCCATAGTAGATTGATTTTCCTCTATCATCTCAATATTAAATACAGATTCACAAGCTGTTTTTGAGTATCCTATATTCTCTCCCCACTCCATTATATTTTTTTGTCTATATAGATAGTATGGGAACATCCCCTTTTTCTCTATTAAATCCTTTATTCTACCTATTATTCTCTTTCCATCTAATTCTACTCTATCTTGACTCTCCTTAAATAGATTAGAGGCTCTTTTGAAAGCTAGTGTGTGTACTGTCAAGTTTTCAATATCAAACTTCTCTAGCTCTCCAAGAGTATAGAGCACATCTTCAGTGGTCTCATCTGGCAAGCCCACTATTATATCCATATTAACTATAAATCCTAACTCTTTTGCTTTTATAAAATACTTTTCAAAATTCTCTCTATTAAATCTTCTATTTACTTTTTTTAGAGTTTCCTCTTTAAAAGTTTGTGGATTCAAGCTTATTCTATCAACTCCATATCTCTTAGCTATCTCAAGTTTTTTCTCAGTTAGAGTGTCCTCTCTTCCAGCTTCAAATGTAAACTCTCTCACTTCACTCATATCTATATATCTATTTACAGCTTGTAATACATCTTCCAAATCTTTTTCTGTCAATGTACTTGGTGTTCCACCACCTATATATATTGAAGAGATTCTAAAATCCTCTCTCTTTAAAAACTCTCCAGTTAATTCGATCTCCTTTAGTAAAGTTTTTACAAAATCCTTATAGTATCTTCCCACTCCACTACTCAATTCATATGATGCAAATGAACAGTACTTACACTTAGTAGGACAAAATGGGATTCCAATATATAGATTTATATGCTCTCTATCTAAAAACTCCAACTCTTTTTTTACTACTTCAATTAGAAGATCTATCTTTTCCTCAGTTACTAATAAAAACTCCTGCATCATCTTCTTTATCTCTTCATAGCTATATCCCAAAGCTAAAAATCTTCTCACTACCTTAGTTGGTCTGACTCCCATCAAACCTCCCCAAGAGTACTCTTTTTTAAAAAACTTTAACAGTAGAATTTTTACCATTGTTATCTCTTGATCCTCTATTCTTCCATCTTGATCAGGATATCTAAATACCTCTTTTCTCCCTTCAATCTCTAACTCTACTACTATTTCACCATCTATTTTTTCTATTTTTATATCCAAACTCTTATCAGAAGCTTCAGGTACCATAACTCTTGCAAACTCCTCTATACTTCTGTGATTCATTTGAAAATTTGAATTAATTAACACATTTTCCTCCAATTACTCTAAGTTCTCTTCATACTCCTCTTGAGAAATTATTTTTTTACTATACAACTCCTCTAAATAGTTTCTCATAAGTATCATACCTTTTTTTCTATTCAATTCTATTATACTGTTAATTTGATTTGTTTTGTTATTTAAGATTAAATTGCTTATTGCTGGAGTTGAAATTAATATCTCATAGGCACCAACTCTTTTTCCTTGAAGAGTATTCACAAGTTTTTGACTTACAATACCTCTCAATGTAGAGGCTAATTTAACTCTTACCTCGTTTTGCTCCTCAGCAGGAAAAACATCAGTTATTCTATTTATACTTTCACTTGCACTATTTGTATGTAGTGTGCCCAAGACTAGATGCCCTGTTTCAGCAGCTGTTAGAGCAGCTCCTATACTCTCTCTATCTCTCAACTCTCCCACCATTATAACATCTGGATCCTGTCTTAAAACACTCTTTAATCCTTGAATAAAACTTAGTGTATCCTTACCTACCTCTCTCTGTCTTATCAAAGATTTTTTACTCTTAAAAATATACTCAATAGGATCTTCCAATGTTATTATATTCAATGCCTTACTCTCATTTAGCTCCTCTATCATAGCTGAAAGTGTTGTACTCTTTCCACTTCCACTGGGACCTGTAATCAAAATTAAACCTTTTTTACTGTTGAGTAGCTCTTTTAAAATTATTGGCAATCCCAGCTCTTCCATACTCAAGTTGGCTCTCTCTATCAATCTAATAGATACTGCTATATTGGATTTTTCCCAATGAAAATTAGCCCTGTATCTAAATCCTCTAGAATCTTCAAAACTACAATCCAAATCTCTATTCTGATATAAGATATTTTTTTCTCTCTCATTTAAGATCAGATCTACTAATAGATTTAAAAATCTTCTATCTACTCTCTCCTCTCCTATGAACTCTATTCTTCCATTTAATCTAAATATTGGTAATTCCTCACATACTAAATGTATGTCTGATGCCCTCTGTTCTCTAGCTTCTAACAAAAGATTTTCAAGTAACATCATCTACCTCCATCTATTCAATATACAGAATTTACTATATATTATACCATTTATTCTCTATTCTTCAAATAGAAAAAATTCTAATTCTATGTTATAATGTAAAGAAAAATTCTGAGGTGATATTTTGTCTTATAAAATAATCTTTACTGACCTAGATGATACTCTTTTAAACTCTGAGAAAAAAATATCTCAAGTTGATAAGGAAGCTATTATGAGAGCTCAAGAAGCTGGAGTTAAATTTGTACTTGCTTCTGGTAGACCTACATTCGCTATGAAAACTCTAGCTGAAGAGTTAGAATTAGCAAAATATGGAAGTTTTATTCTATCTTTTAACGGTTCTATTATAACTGATTGTAAAAGTAACAAAAATCTTTTTGAAGCTAGTCTTACAAAAGAGGATCTACATCTTATGTATGATTTTGCAAAGGAGAATAATACAGATATTTTAACATATATTGATGATACAATTATATCTGAAACTGAGAGTGAATATATAGATGTTGAAGTTGATCTAACAAAGATGCCACACAAAGTTGTTAAAAACTTTAAAGAAGCTGTCTATACATCTGCTGTTAAGTGTATGTTATTAGAGGAGCCTTCATATTTAAAAGAAGTGGATACAAAACTAAAGAGCAAATATGGTGATAGTTACAGTATTGCTATATCTAAACCTTTCTTCTTAGAGGTTACTAAACTAGGAGTTGACAAAGGAGTGGCTCTTAGAAAATTAGTGGATATACTTGGACTTAAGATTGAGGAAAGTATAGCTGTTGGAGATTCTTACAATGATCTTCCTATGCTTAAAGCTGCTGGTTTAGCTGCCTGTGTTGCCAACGCCAATGAGGATATAAAAAGGGTTTGCTCATTCATCTCAAAATCTAATGATGAGGGTGGAATGGCATATTTAATTGACAAATTAATTTTTAACAAATAGGTAATTTATTACGACTGAATACAGGTTAAAAAAAGGCTGTTTTCAGTCTTTTTTTATTTTCAATTTCTCCTCTCATAATTCCTTCTTATTATAATCACATAAACTTGTTATAAAGAGATTAATTCAACAAACAGGAGGTATATATGGAATCTAAAAACAACAAATTAGGCTTAATTGGACTTGTTGCAATTGTTGTCAGTTCAATGATTGGTGGTGGTATATTTAATCTCCCTTCCAATATGAGTATTGATGCTGGATTCATAGCTGTCATCCTCTCTTGGATTATAACAGCTATTGGAATTTACTTTCTTGCAAATACATTCAGTATCCTAGCTGATAACAATCCTGAATTAGAATCAGGTATATATGCTTATGCTAAAACAGGATTTGGAAAATTCGTTGGTTGTGAAATAGCATGGGGATATTGGTTAAGTTCAATCTTTGGAAATGTGGCCTTTGCTGTATTGCTAATGCAAACAATTGGATACTTTTATCCAATATTTAACGGTGAAAACATTCAATCTTTTATAGGTGGATCTGTCTTTATCTGGTTGATGTATTTTATTGCTATTTGCGGTGTTTCAAAAGCTACATTCTTAAATAACATTGCTACCTTTGCTAAACTTTTAGTTTTAGCTGTCATTCTATTTTTCTTTGTAAAAGGTTTCAATTCAGATATTGCTACCTATGATATGATGGGGAAAATTGAGCATTTAGGTAGTATGACACAACAAATTAAGAGTACTATGCTTATTACTCTTTGGTCTTTCATAGGTTTGGAAGGAGCTGTAGTTTTATCTGGAAGAGCTAGAAATTCAAAAGATGTAGGAAAAGCTACAATCTTAGGAATTGCCATTTGTATAGTTATTTTCTCTGCACTTTCAATACTATCATTCGGAGTTTTTCATCAAGCTCAATTATCAAAATTACCTAACCCTTCAACTGCTTATGTCCTTGAAAAAATAGTGGGACATTGGGGAGCTACTTTTGTAAATATTGGTATTATAATAGCTCTACTTGGGTGTTGGTTATCTTGGACAGTTATAACTGCTGAAGTTCCTTATATTGCTGCAAAAGATGGAGTTTTCCCTAATTTTCTTGTAAAAGTTGATAAAAATGAAACTCCTACATCTTCACTTCTTATATCTACAATAGCTATGCAATTAGCTATGCTTGTTGTACTATTCAATAAGAATGCTTGGCTTTTCCTTGTAGATATAACAGGATTGATGATTATTCCTCCATACATTGTAAGTACATTTTTCTTAATTAAAGAGGTAACTTGTGGTAAGTTAACTCATCTTGAACCTAAAAAGAAAAGATTTGCTTTTATGTCTGGTTTAATTGCTGCCATATTCACTCTTTGGCTTTTATTCTCTTCACAATTATCTTTACTTCTAGTATCTACTACAATATTTGCCTTAGGAATTATTGTATATGTAGTTTCACAAAAACAGATTAGAAGCAATGATATGTTCACTTGTAAAGATAAGGTTATAGCTTTTCTGTTAAGTGGAATTGGTATAATCTCGATTATTTTACTTTTATTAGGTAAGTTAAATCTTAATTCATAAATTTATTTTTAATATATAGGAGATGATTTTATATGAAAAGTTTAGATGGTGAAATATTTCAAGTTTTATTTGTTCACGATTTTAAAAAGAACGAAGAAAACAGTATCAAAGGTGCTTTACACTCTTTAAAAGAGGAGATCTTAAAAAGAGGAATACAGATTGTAAATGCCAACTCTATTGAGGATGCTAATGATATTATAAAGCTCAATAAAGACATTGATTGTATGCTTATTGACTGGGATTCTAAACATGGTATAAAAGGTCAAGAGGATAAACTTGAACATCTAATTATACAATTACATAAAAGACAAGAGAATGTTCCTGTTTTTCTACTTGCTGAAAATGAAAGAGCTCTTGACTCTTTAAAATCTGAAACTTTTACTTTAATTGATGAATATGTATGGCTTCTTGAGGATTCATCAGCTTTCATTATGGAGCGTATCTCTGCTGCTATTGAAAGATATAGAAAACAACTACTTCCTCCTCTTGCAGCAGCTATTATGAAGTATGAGAAAAAAGCTGAATACTCTTGGGCTGCACCTGGACACCAAGGTGGTGTTGGTTTTACTAAAACTGCTGTAGGTAAGAAGTTCTATGATTTCTATGGAGAAAACCTATTTAGAACAGATATGGGTATAGAGAGAGCTGAATTGGGATCTCTACTTGACCATACTGGATATTTTGGTGAATCTGAACAATATGCTGCAAAAGTTTTTGGTTCAGATAGAACTTATTCTGTTTTAGGTGGAACATCTGGTTCTAATAGAACAATTATGCAGGCATGTATAAAAGATAACGATATTGTTTTAGCTGATAGAAACTGTCATAAATCTATAGAACAAGGTTTAATCTTAGGTGGGGGTCTTCCTATATATATGATTCCTACAAGAAATAGATATGGAATTATTGGTCCTATCCTTCCTGAACAGATGGAAAAAGAGACAATATTGAAAAAGATACAAAACAATCCTGTTATTCAGGAGAAAAACAGAGAAAATGAAAAACCAGTATATTCAGTAGTTACTAACTGTACATATGATGGTGTTACTTATAATGCTAAAAAAGTAGAAAAGCTTTTAGAATCTTCATCTGATATTATTCATTTTGATGAAGCTTGGTATGGATATGCTAGATTTAATGAGATCTATGAAGATCATTTCGCTATGAGAGGTGAGCCTGAAAAATATAATCAAGGACCAACTATTTTTGCTACACACTCTACACATAAACTTTTAAATGCTCTTTCTCAAGGATCATTTATTCATGTAAGATATGGTAAAAAATCAATGGATGAGAACAGATTTAACCAAGCATATATGATGCATGCTACAACTTCGCCTCTATATGCTATTGCTGTTTCAAATGATATTGCTACTGCTATGATGGATGGAGAATCTGGTATCTCTCTAATGGAAGAGGTAGTAGAGGAAGCTGTTGAATTCCGTAAAGTTATTGGAAAACTTTATGCTGAATACACTAAAGAGAATAATTGGTTCTTTAAACCTTGGAATGCTGAATCATACAAAGAAAAACATTCAGGTAAAGTTGTTCCTTTCTATGAGGCTGATACTAAAACACTAGCTAACGATCAAGACTTTTGGATAATGCATCCAGAAGATTCTTGGCACGGATTTAAAAATCTTCCTGAAAACTGGTGTATGCTAGATCCAATAAAAGTAAGTATTTTAACTCCAGGAATGGGAGAAGATGGTGAATTACTAGATAAAGGTGTTCCTGCTGCTCTAGTTTCAGCTTTCTTAAATAAATATGGAATTGTCCCTACTAGAACTACTGATTTCCAATTGATGTTCCTTTTCTCTATGGGAGTAACTAAAGGAAAATGGGGAACTCTTGTAAGTGTTCTATCAGAATTTAAAAGACTTTATGATAGAAATGCCCCTATAAGTGAAGTTTTACCTGATCTTGTAGACAGTCATAAGGAAATCTATGAGGATATGGGAATTAAAGATCTTGGAGATAAGATGTTTGAATACCTTAGAGAACATAATTTAGGTGAAGTTTTAAATAAAGCTTACTCTAGTCTACCTAAAATCGAAATAACTCCAAGAGAAGCTTATAACTCAATTGTTAGCAATGATATAGAGCTAGTTCCTGCAGACAAATTGGTAAATAGAATAGCTGCCAACTCAGTTATTCCTTATCCACCTGGAATACCTATGCTTATGTCAGGAGAAAACTTCGGTGATGAAAATAGCCCACAAATAAAATACCTAGAGGCACTATCACTTTGGGATAAAGCTTTCCCTGGATTTGAACATGATACAGAGGGAACTGAAGTTATAGATGGTATCTACCATGTGCTTTGTGTAAAAGAAAAATAAAGTAAAAGAAGAGAGATATTCACATCTCTCTTCATATTTTTTTATTATTCTCTCAACTCTTATGCTTTTTTTGTTTTCAATGGAATATTTGCTACCAATGTTGTTCTTCTTGTATTTTCTGGATTTTCAGCAATATCTATATTAAGAGCATCTCTATCTATATCTACATATTTAGATATAACAGCAATTATATCATCTTTCATCTGCTCTAACATTCCAGATGAAAGCATCGCTCTATCATGTATAAGCACAAGTTTAAGTCTATCTTTAGCTACATTCTTTGATTTTTTCTCCTCTTTATTAAAAAAACTAAATATACCCATCTTGTCACCTACTTACTAAATACCATTTTTATTTTATCAAAAAAGCTTAACTTTATATCCAAGTCTAAGAATGGAACTGACTGTCCCTCTATTCTTTCAACAATGTTCTTATATGCATGAGCTGCTAAAGACTCTCCTTTGTATACCAATGGTTCTCCTCTATTTGTAGATATTACTATATTTTCATCATCTGGTACAACTCCAATAAGTTCTATCGCTAAAATATCCAACATATCATCTACACTCAACATATTTCCAGCTTTGACCATATCCATTTTTATACGGTTCACTATCAACTTTGGACTTCTTATATCATTTGCTTCTAATAGTCCTATGATTCTATCAGCATCTCTTGTTGCAGATATCTCTGGAGTAGTTACTACTATTGCCTCATCTGCAGCAGCTATTGCGTTTTTAAATCCTTGCTCTATTCCAGCAGGACAATCAATTAGGATATAATCAAAATCCTTTCTCAATCCCTCTATCAGCTTTTTCATCTGCTCTGGACTAACATCATTCTTATCTCTAATTTGTGCAGCAGGTAATAGACAAAGATTTGAACATCTTTTATCCTTTATCAGTGCTTGAGCTATTCTACATCTATCCTCTACTACATCTACTAAGTCATAAACTATTCTATTTTCAAGTCCCATAACTACATCTAAATTTCTAAGTCCAATATCTGTATCTATTAAAAGTACCTTTTTTCCTTTTAATGCTAATCCTACTCCAATATTAGAAGTAGTTGTAGTTTTTCCCACTCCACCTTTTCCAGATGTTACAACTATTACCTTCGCCATTTTTTTCACTCCTAACTCTTAATCATTTAATAAACGAGTACTAAAATCCTCTATTCTTATCTCTTTGCCACTTAGATACGCTATCTTAAACCCACCTTTTCTGTCTACTTTGTTAGTATCTAAGATTCTACTTTGCATAGGTTGAGCTACAGTATGCCCTATTACCAATTGAACTGGATTCATATGAGTTGCACCTACAAAGGCATCTCTATCTCCATCTTGTCCTGCATAGACAGTTCCGTTTAAAAATCCTAAAACAATAACATTTCCTTTAGCTCTTATTAATGCTCCCGGATTTACATCTCCTATAACTACTATATTTCCATCATACTCTAACTTGATTCCAGAACGTAAAGTTCCCCTATGAAATTTTGTAATTCCCTCTTCTGTTACAGATTTTACAAACTTTATCCGTTCAACTTCACCATCAGATTCAGAGAAAACATAGGTTATATTCAAATCACTATTCACCTTTATTAAATCTATTAGTACATTCTCCTCTAGTTCACTTAATTTTCTATTGGTAAATTCAATAGCAATCTGTCCCTTTCCTATGAAATTCCTTGCTTCTATTATCTTTTCTACAAGACTATCTCTGATTGTTAAAAAATCTACTTCATCATTTAGATAAATAGATAACCTATCCTTTTTTCCTTTTAAAATAACGTAATTGTTCATAAGTCCCACCTTTTTTCGTCCTTATAATGTGAGTATACCATATGTTCAAGATTTAATCAATACTACACCTTATTATTATTGTAAGAAATATGAAAAAATGTTATAATTTAAAATGAATTTAAAAAAAAGGAGCAATTATATGAGTAAAAATATTTTTAAAGGAAGTGTTGTCTTAAACCCTGTTCCTGTGGTAATGGTCACAAGTAGAAACAGTGAAGGTAAAGATAATGTATTTACTGTTGCTTGGACAGGAACTGTATGTACAAAACCACCTATGCTTTCAATCTCAATTAGACCTGAAAGATTATCCTACGATTATATAAAAGAGAGTATGGAGTTTACTATCAATCTGCCTACAAGAAGGCTAACTAGAGAAACAGACTTTTGTGGAGTTCGTTCTGGAAGAGTAGTTGATAAGATCAAAGAGATGAATTTTACTATGAAGGAGGGGAAAGAGGTAAATAGCCCATATATTGATGAGTGTCCTGTAAATATTGAGTGTAAAGTAAAATCAATTATTCCTCTAGGAACTCACGATCTATTTTTAGCTGAAGTATTATGTTCACACATTGATGAAAAGCTTATTGATGAAAATGGAAAGATACATTTTGAATGGGCTAACTTAATAACATACTCTCATGGGGAGTATTTTCCTGTTCCTAAAACAGCGATTGGTAGTTTTGGATACTCAGTTGCTAAAAAAGCTACTATTGAGAAGAAAAAAAGTACAAACACTATAAAAAAGAAAAAAGATAAAACTAAAAAGAAAGGAAAGAGATAGATGTCAGATAGATTAAATGCTTTAGGGCAATATATTATTGAACAAACTAAGAAAAATTTTAATTTCAAACAGATTAAAAACGACCCCATTTACTACAATATCCTTTTTACATTTGGGACTGATGATTATTTAGTAGCTGAAGATAGAGAGGAAATTACAGCTACTATACAACTTATGGAGTTTAGAGCCTTCCATAAAGACTATCCTCCTAAACAACTCAAAAGATACACTCACAGAAAGTTTGAAAAACTTCATAAGAAAAAAGAGGAATATATTACAGTTAAGGGAAAAAGATACATTATTATAAAGCTTTAGTAAATATAAAAAGGAAAAAAGTTACTCCATTAGTAATTTTTTTCCTTTTTACTTATTCTAAATTATTCTACTTTTAGTTATTATTCAGCATATAACTCTTCTAATCTAGCTTGTACTCTCTCATCTTCTAAGTACTCATCATAGCTCATAGTCTTATCTAATATTCCATTAGGTGTAATCTCAATAATTCTATTTGCTACTGTTTGTATGAACTCGTGGTCATGTGCTCCAAATAAGATTGTTCCTTTAAAGTTTGTTAAAGCTTTGTTTAATGATGTGATAGATTCTAGATCTAAGTGGTCATTAGGGTTGTCAAACATAAGAACATTGGCATTTGTTAGCATCATTTTAGCTATCATACATCTTACCTTTTCTCCTCCAGATAGAACAGAACTACTTTTTAAAGTTTCCTCTCCAGTAAATAACATTCTTCCTAAGAATCCTCTTACAAAAGCTTCATGCTGGTCAGGTGAGTATGGTCTTAACCAATCTATTAGATTTAAATCCTTATTTTCAAAGAATTTAGTATTATCTTTTGGCATATATGCTTGGCTAGTTGTTACTCCCCAAGTATAACTTCCTGAATCTGGCTCCATCTCTCCACTTAAAATATTAAGTAATGTTGTCTTAACTATATCATTCTTAGCTAGGAAAACAACCTTATCTCCAGTGTAGATAGTAAATGATAAATTATCTAATACTTTCACTCCATCTACTGTCTTAGTTAGATTTTCAACTTTTAACATATTGTTTCCAGCTTCTCTCTCTTGTTTAAACTCAACAAATGGGTATTTTCTATTAGATACTTGCATATCCTCAAGTTGTAATTTCTCAAGAAGTTTCTTTCTAGAAGTAGCCTGTTTAGATTTTGATGCATTGGCACTAAATCTTGCAATGAACTCCTGTAACTCCTGTCTTTTTTGCTCAAGTTTTTTATTTTTAGAAGATATTAATTTTACCATAAGTTGGTTTGATTCATACCAGAAATCGTAGTTTCCAACATACATCTTAATCTTACCATAATCTATATCTGTTATGTGAGTACACACTTTATTTAAGAAGTGTCTATCGTGTGATACTACTATTACAGTTGTATTGTCAAGTCCCATTAAGAAGTTTTCAAGCCAAGTTATAGCTCTTATATCAAGTCCGTTAGTAGGCTCGTCTAATAATAATACATCAGGTTGTCCAAATAGAGCTTGAGCTAATAGAACTTTAACTTTTTCTGGCTCTCCTAACTCTTTCATATATTTTTGATGTAGATCAGCACCTATTCCTAATCCCATAAGTAGAGTTTCAGCCTCAGTTTCTGCTTCCCAACCATTAAGTTCAGCAAACTCTCCCTCTAACTCTCCTGCTCTTATTCCATCTTCATCAGTAAACTCTTCTTTAGCGTAGATAGCATTTTTTTCAACTATTATATCCCATAGTTTTTTGTGTCCCATTAAAACTACATCTAAAACCTTATCCTCTTCATGTGCAAAGTGGTTTTGGTTTAATACTGCCATTCTCTTATTTTTATCAAAAATTACCTCACCTTCAGTAGGCTCTAATACTCCTGAAAGTATTTTTACAAATGTTGATTTTCCTGCACCATTAGCTCCTATTAGTCCATAACAGTTACCAGGTGTAAACTTAATGCTTACATCTTCAAAAAGCTTTCTTCCAGAAAATCTCATCCCCAGATTACTAGTTGCGATCATTGAATAACTCCTCCTTTTCAACTTTCAAAAAATTCCATAACATTATACCATGTATTTTAAACTTTTACAATAAGATTTAACCCATACAAAAAATATATTGAGTTTTTTTATGTTTTATCATATAATATAATCTGAATGTTCATAAAAAAGGAGATGAGTATGGCATCTATATTTGATAAATTAACTATAAAAAATATAGAGTTAAAAAATAGGATTGTTCTCCCTCCACTTGTTAGATTCTCCATTGTTGGATTAGATGGATATGTTACTGATGAATTAGTAAGTTGGTACGAAGATGTTTTACGTGGTGGTGTAGGACTTGTGATTGTCGAAGCTACTGCTGTTAGTGAAGATGGTAAATTGAGAGAAAATCAACTGGGAATTTGGAATGATTCATTTATTCCTGGATTGAAAAAGATAGCTGATAAATGTCGTGAATACAGTGTTCCTGCTCTTATACAAATTCATCATGCTGGATTTAAAGAGGGGATAAAAGATATAGACAAGTTAGTTTTAGAAGAGATTCTAGAAAAATTTAAATTAGCCTTTGTGAGAGCTAAAAAGGCTGGATTTGATGGTATTGAAATTCATGGTGCTCACACATATCTCATTTCACAACTTAATTCAAGACTTTGGAATACTAGAACTGATGAGTATGGTGGTCCTTTTGAAAATAGAATGTATTTTTCAAAAAGATTGATAGAAGAGACTAGAGAACTTTTTGATGATAATTTTATATTAGGTTATAGAATGGGTGGAAATGAACCTGAATTAGCTGATGGAATTGAGATTGCTAAGTTTTTAGAAAAACTTGGTATTGATCTCTTACATGTTTCCTCTGGAGTGCCTGATCCTAAATACAATAGAAAAGAGAAGATAGAAGTTCCTAGTGACTTTCCTCTAGACTGGGTAATATATATGGGAACTGAGATAAAAAAACATGTTTCTATTCCTGTTATTGGAGTTAGAAATATAAAAAAAGAGAGTCAAGCAAGTTGGCTAGTTGAAAATGATCTCCTTGATCTTGTAGCAGTTGGAAGAGCTATGATTGCTCGTCCTAATTGGGTAAATGTAGCTAGAAAGGAGTATGAATTAAGAAATGGAATTAAAAACTCTTGATATATTTTGTGAAATCATAGATAATTATGGAGATATTGGTGTAGTATATCGTGTTGCTAAAGAGTTAAAAAAAGTTTTTTTCAATAGCAAAATAAGAGTTTTCTTAAATAGATTGGATGAGTTTAAAAAGATAAATTCATCTGTAATAGATAGTGGTATTCAGACTATTGACAGTATAGAATACATCACCTTTGATTATTTAAGAGAAAATTCAAAAGATCTATCTACATCACAAGTGATAATAGAAGCTTTTGGTTGTAAAATCCCTGAGGAATATATGGCTATTGCCTATGATCACTCAGATCTTTTAATCAATTTAGAATACCTTTCTGCTGAAGATTGGATTGAGGACTTTCATTTACAAAGTTCACCTCTAGGACAAGGAAAATTAAAAAAATTCTTCTTTATGCCTGGATTCACTGAAAAGAGTGGAGGGATTATTGCTGATTCTAACTATCTTGAAAGAGCTAAAAAGGTAGCTATGAACAAAAAAGAGTATAGGGATAAGTATCTTGCTGATATTGAAAATATAGATAATAAAATTGTGGGAACTCTTTTTTCTTACGAAAAAAATTTCATTCCACTTATTGAAGATCTACAAAAATTTGATAAAGAGGTAGTTTTACTTGCCTTAGGAGAGAAGACACAAGATAGTTTAAGAAAAATTTTAAAAAATTTTTCAATAGAACACTTTAGAAATTCGTTAAAATATGGTAAAATAGAGATAAGGTTCTTAGAATTTCTTAATCAAGAGGAGTATGAAGAGTTAATCAACCTAGTTGATTTCAATTTTGTCAGAGGGGAAGACTCATTTATAAGGGCTGTACTCACTGGTAAACCTTATATGTGGCACATATATTGTCAAGAGGAGTTTGCTCATCTAGATAAGATTGAGGGATTTTTAGATAAGTATAGAAAAGTTATTCAAGAGTTTGCTGATGATGAATTTTTGGATAATATGGAGAAGTTTTTTAAAGATTATAATTTTAGAAAGGAAAATAATTTGGAACTTGGAAAGGAGAGTTATCTTTACTTTTTCGAGAACCTTGCTAAGATAGAGAGATACAATACTATTTTTAGAGATTTTCTTATACAAAAATGTAATCTTATAAATAAATTAAAAATTTTCATAGAAAAATATTGAGGAGGTTTACAAATGAAAATAGCTCAAGAGTTAAGAGCAGGAAGCACAATCAAGATCGGAAACGATCCATTTGTAATTTTAAAAGCTGAATACAACAAATCAGGAAGAAACGCCGCTGTTGTAAAATTCAAAATGAAAAACTTAATATCAGGAAACATTTCTGACGCTGTTTACAAAGCAGATGACAAAATGGACGATATTAGACTTGACAAAGTTAAAGCAGTTTACTCTTACCACGACGGAGAGTTCTATGTATTCTCTAACCCTGAAACTTGGGATCAAATCGAACTTAAAGAGGAAGATTTAGGAGATGCTTTATACTACCTAGAAGAAGAAATGGAATTAGAAGTAGTTTACTATGAGTCTACTCCAGTTGCAGTTGAATTACCAACTTTCGTAGAGAGAGAAATAGTTTATACTGAGCCAGGATTAAGAGGAGATACTACAGGTAAAGTATTAAAACCTGCTAAAATCAACACTGGATATGAGATCCAAGTTCCTTTATTCGTAGAGCAAGGTGAATGGATTAAAATAGACACTAGAACTAACGAATATGTAGAAAGAATTAAAAAATAGTTCTTCATAAAAAAAAGAGGTTTTCACCTCTTTTTTCTTTTATCTGATTAAACTATTTAACTTCTTAATAAACTCTACTGGATTTTCTATTTGGAATCCCTCTAGCATAAGTGCCTCTGTATAAAGTACATCTAAAAGGTCGTTAAATTTATCTGTATCCTTACACTCTTGAAGTTTTGTAAATAATGGATGTTCTGGATTTAAAGCTAATATCTTTTCAGCTTTTACACTCTCGTTTCCAGGAATTTGTGATAGAACTTTTTCCATTTCAAGAGAGATCTCACCTTTTGCAAGCAGTGCTGATGCACCATTTCCTAGATTACTACTCAACTCTACATCAACTATCTTTCCTGTTAAGCTCTCTTTTATCTTATCCAACATAGTTTTATTATCTTCTGATATTTTTTTAATCTCTTCCTCTTTCTCTTTGTTCTCTTCCATTTTAAAATCTGAGTCATTTATTGATTTGAAAGTTTTTCCATCAAATTCATTCATTGTTTTTAAAGCAAACTCATCAATTTTATCAGTTAAGATCAATACATCTATACCTTTCTCTTTTAAAGCTTCCATTTTAGGAAGAGATTTTACAGTTGCAAGATCCTCTCCTACTACATATAGTATCTCTTTTTTATCTCCCATATGCTCTACATACTCTTTTAAAGTTACATATTTATCTTCTAATGAACTTCTAAATATCAATAGATTTTGAAGTTTTTCTTTATTCATTCCAAACATATCATGAATACCGAATTTTATGTTTCTTCCAAAAGCTTCCCAAAACTCAATATATCTATCTCTATCACTTTTTAATATATACTCAAGTTCAGATATTATTTTCTTTTCAAGGTGTTTTGAAATAGCTGTAAGTTCGCTGTTCTGTTGTAGTATCTCCCTTGAGATATTCAATGATAAATCATCACAATCTACCAACCCTTTTATAAAGCTGAAGTACTCAGGTATCAACTCATCACACTTATCCATTATAAAGACATTTTTTGTATAAAGTTGAAGGCCTTTTTTGTAATCTTTAGAGTAAAAATCCATTGGAGCTTTTTTAGGAATATATAAAAGAGCTGTATACTCAATATTTCCTTGAACTTTTAAATGAAAATGGAACATTGGATCTTCCCAATCATGGAAATTAGATTTGTAAAACTCATTATAGTTCTCATCTTTTAATTGAGATTTATCTGTTTTCCAAATTGGTTTTGTAGAGTTTATAACCTCATTATTAAATTCAATAGGATATCTTACATAATCAGAGTATTTTTTTACTAAGTCTCTAATTTTCCAATCCTCTAAAAATGAACTATACTCCTCTCCATCTTTTATAGTTAGGGTAATTGTTGTTCCTCTCTCTGCTCTCTCAATCTCCTCTATCTCATAAGATCCATCTCCAGTTGAAGTCCATCTTACTCCTTTATCTGATTTTGGCGACTTAGTTAAGATACTCATCTTGTCAGCTACCATAAATCCTGAATAGAATCCTACTCCAAATTGTCCTATTATATCTATATCATCTTTTGAACTATTTTCCAATTTCTCCTTAAATGCCTTTGAACCAGATTTAGCAATAGTTCCTATATTCTCTGCTACCTCTTCATAAGTCATTCCTATTCCATTATCTGTAATACTTATCTCTTTCTTTTCACTGTCCACTGATATAAGTATTTTAAAATCTCTATCCTCACCTAAGATCTCACTATCTGTTAGAGATTCAAATTTTATCTTGTCAATAGCATCACTTGCATTTGATATTAACTCTCTTAAAAATATCTCTCTATTTGTGTAGATAGAGTGTATCATTAAATTTAATAATTCCTTTGTTTCTGCCTGAAACATTCTTGCTTCTTTTCTCATAAAAATACCTCCTTAGCACTCTTATTAATTACTGGCTAACAATTAATATATATCACAAACTAAGGAGGTTGTCAATAATTTTCTATCTTTTTTTCTTATGGAACTTACTATACAGATTCCATCTATCATGAAACCACATCCACTGCTCTGGATGCTCCCTTATTACTTTTTCCATCTCACTAATAAGGAGTTGTGTATTGCTTAACACATCTTCTTTAAAATTTCCTGTCTTTATCATATCCAAACTTTTAATTACTGTAGTACTACTGTTGTCAGCATTGAAGTAGTTATATCCCCAAACTAGAGGAATGTCAAATTTTAGAGCCAGAGATACTGCTCCAGTCGGAGCTTTTGCTTCCATTCCAAAAAAATCAACAATAGCTCCCTTATCTCTATGATCACTGAACAGTGCAAATATCTCTTTGTTGTTCAATCTCTCAATAAGCTCTCTACTTGTAGATTTACTTTTTGAAAAAACAGTTAAATTCAAATCCTCTTTTCTACTTTTAGTTATAAAATCATTTATATATGGATTTCTCTGTTTTTTAGCCACAGTTACAACTTCATACCCTTCAGCTGCCTTTATTGCAGCTTCCATATTCCCCATATGCATAAGAGCAGCTATAACTCCTTTTCCCTTATTATACTCTCTATCTAAAATATCTTTATTTTTTACTGTCACCCTGTCTTTTAAGTAATCTTTAAACCAAAGTGTACATAAAAAAGCTTTTATCATAATTTTAAAAGATTCTTTAGCTATTTTCTCCACTTCATGTATATCCTTTTCAGGAAAAGCCATTTTTAAGTTAGTTAAGGCTATCAATCTTCTCTTTTTTATCAATCTATAACTCAAACTTCCTAAAAAATCTCCAAATTTAAATCTTGAACTCTCTGGAAACATCAATAACATCTTATAAAAAAATAAAACCAACCAAAATTGAAATTTATATATTAAATTTTTCATCTCTTCTCTCCTATTTTTAATTTCACCTCTTTATTATAGCATAAAAACCAAAAAAATAATATTATCTTACAAATAAACCTTTTAATAAATTGCTTAGAATACAAGTATATGGTATAATTTCTAGAGAATAAAAATTTGATATAGAGGTGAAAATATTTATGAGAATAGGTATCATAGGTGCAATGAATGAAGAGATTATAGAGTTAAAATCTGTAATGAATAATATAGAGGAAGAGTGTATTGGAAATTTAAGTTTTTTCAAAGGAGAACTAAAAGGAAAAGAAGTAGTTTTAGTTGAATGTGGTATTGGTAAAGTAAATGGTGCTATCTGTGCTACTTTTATGAAGAGTCATTTCAATGTAGATATGCTATTATTTACTGGAGTTGCTGGTGGAGTAAATCCTGATATAAATATTGGTGATATTGTTATAGCTACAGATTTAGTTGAACATGACTTTGATACAACTGCCTTTGGTTATGAGTTAGGACAAATTCCTAGAATGGCTGAATATAAATTTAAAACTGATGAAACCCTTAGAGATATAGCTTATGATTGTGCAGTAAAAGCTTTTGGTGAAGCTAAAGTATGGAAGGGTAGAATAGTGAGTGGAGACCAATTTATAGCTTCTCCTGACAAGATCAAATGGCTTAAAGAGATCTTTGATGGTTACTGTACAGAGATGGAGGGAGCTGCTGTAGCTCATGTTTGTTATACTTTCAATCTTCCATTCCTAGTTATAAGAGCTATCTCTGATAAAGCTGATGATGATGCTAAGGTAGATTATCCAGAATTTGTAAAACTTGCTGCTAAAAACTCTAAAACTATAATAGAGGGGATCTTAGAAAGATTATAAGAAGGTGTGACTATGAATATAGATGCTCTATTAAATGAACTTTACTCATACTCTATGCATGGAATAAAATTGGGATTGGAGAATATTAAAACTCTTTGCAATGAGTTGGGAAATCCTCAAGACAATTACAAAGTTATACATATAGCTGGAACTAATGGAAAGGGATCAACTTCTACAACTATTGAAACTATCTTATTAGAGGCAGGTTATAAAGTTGGAAAGTATACCTCTCCTCACATCTTAAAATTTAACGAAAGAATCAGAGTTAATGGTAGAGATATAAGTGATGAAGAGATTGTAAAATATTATGAAAAAATTAAAAATATAATAGCTAAAGCTGAAATTAAACCTACTTTTTTTGAAGTTACAACTGCTATGATGTTTCAATTTTTTTCTGATCAAAAAGTTGATTATGTAGTTTTAGAAACTGGTATGGGTGGAAGATTTGATGCAACTAATATATGTAAATCTGAGGTCTGTGTCATTACCAATGTAAGTTTAGATCACACTGAATATCTAGGAGACTCTATCTATAAAATAGCCAAAGAGAAAGCTGGAATTATAAGAGATTGTCCTAAGGTAATTGTTGCTGATAACAACAGTGATTTTCTTAAAGCTATATCTGAAGAGAAGGCTACTATTATAAATGTCTTAGAAAAGTATAGAGATGCTAAATTCAAATTGAATTTTGATAATTTTACTACGAATATTGAGATTGGAAAGAGTAAGTTTGATTTTTCCCTCTTTGGTGATTATCAATTCAAAAACTTTTTAACTGCCTATGAGGTATTAAAAGAGTTGGGAATAGATGATGCAACTATTTCATCTGGCTGTAAAAAAGTAGTATGGCAGTGTAGATGTGAACTCTATTGCAAATCTCCTCTCACTCTTTTAGATGGAGCTCACAATGTAGATGGTATGAGAGAGCTTTGTAAGATCATATCTAAAAATTTTAAACCTGAAGATGTTGTCATCATAACATCTATCTTAAAGGATAAAGAGGTTACTCATATGGTAGAGTTGATGAAAACTATTAGTAAACATATTATCTTTACATCTCTAGCAGATAATCCTAGAGGTACAACTGGAGAGGTAATAATTGAGCAATTGAGTGATAAAAGTGGTTGCTCTGTAGAAAATGATATAACTAAGGCATACTCTATGGCTAAAGAGTTAAATAAAAAACTTATTATTCTATGTGGATCTTTTTATACACTAAGTAGATTTAAAGAGGAAATGAATGAAAAGAAAAAATAATCTATTGAGAGTTATCATCTATATGGTAGTATTGGGAGTTTTTATCTTCTTTGAAAACAAATTATATAGACAGTACAGAGCAGAAAAAAAAGTTGCTGACTATGTCAAAGAACAGAAAACACAGGAGATTGAAAACTCTTTCCTACTGAGAAAAAAATATTTCTATACAGATAATGAATACTTAAAAAATTTTAAAAAATTAGTTGAAAAATCTTCAAAAAAAGGAGAGGATTAGACTTGATTTCAGAAAAAAAAGTACCTATAAGAGAGTTTATCTCTCATCTCAATCTAGAGATTATAAATGAAGGAAATATGAATTTTCAAATTGAGATTCCAAGTATCTATCAAATTGGTTATGAACTCATTGGTTTTTTTGAAGTGGATGAGGAGCTTAATAAATATATTCATATCTATGGGAGAAAAGAGGCTAAATATCTTATGAATTTAACATCTGAAGAGAGGTCTCGTATATTTGATAACTATTTTTCCCATAACTTTCCAGCACTTATTGCCACTAATGAGAGTATAATATTTCCTGAATTAATAGCTAGTGCTAAAAAATATAATAAAACTTTCTTAAAAAGTATGAGAAGAACATCTGCTACCATTAGAGAAGCCAAGTTCTTTCTATCTAAAAGATTGGCTAAAGAGGAGATGTTTAATGGATATATATTTCTTGATGTAATGGGAATCGGTGTACTTCTTACTGGTTATGAAGATGCTAAATTGGGAGTTACAATTGAGCTTCTTGAGAGAGGGCATAGACTCATCACTGACAACCATTTAATTATGAAAAGAGTGGCTGAAAATGATCTAGAGGGATATAATAGAATAGATAAGAGTACTATGGATAGCCACTTCTTCCTAGATAACCAAAAAGATAATAACAAGATAGACGTCACTACTCTTTTTGGTATAAAGGCCACTAGAAAAATGAAGAGAATTGATATGTTGATTGTACTAGAGGAGTGGCAGGAGAAAAAATTTTATGATAGACTTGGATTAGATGAAGTCTATGAAGAGTTCTTAGGTGGTAAGATTCCAAAATGGACTATCCCTGTTAGAAAAGGGAGAAACTTGGCTATAATTATTGAGACTGCAGCTTTAAACTACAGACTAAAGATGATGGGAGTCAATTCAGCAGAGTTTTTTATGAAGGAATCTCAAAAACTAATACAAGCTAATAAGAAAAAGCAGGGAGAAAAAAATATGAGTAATAAAAAAGTTCTTTCAGTAATGCAACTAAAAAATCAATTTAACTTAAAAGTTCTTTCAGGTGAGGAGCATTTAGAAGAGACAATGATTGAAACTACTAGCATACATAGACCTGCTCTAGCTCTTGCTGGTTTTGTTGAAAACTATAAAGATGCTGCCTATATTGGAGTACAGATATTTTCCAAAGCTGAGTTCAAATATCTAAGTACCCTTTCTGAAGAGGAGAGAATTAAAAATCTAGAGAAATATCTTCAGTTTAAACTTCCAATCCTTGTTTTGACTGCAGATGTAGAAATACCTGACTACTTCTTAAAAATGGTTAGAGAGCGTGAGATGATACTTTGTAGATCTTCATTTAAAAAGGCATCTCAAGTAATAGCTAACTTTAATAGCTTTTTGGAAACATATTTTACTCCTAATATCTCTCTTCACGGAGTATTTCTGGAACTATATGGTTTTGGTGTTCTATTAACTGGAAAAAGTGGAGTAGGAAAGAGTGAGACTGCTCTTGAATTAATACATAGAGGTCATAGATTGGTAGCTGATGACTTAGTTAAATTTATGAAGGATACTAGTGGAGATATTATGGGTACTGCTGCTAATCTTCCTTATTTTATGGAGATTAGAGGACTCGGAATAATTGATATCAAGACACTTTATGGACTTGGAGCTGTTAGAATCAATAAAAAACTTGATATAGTCATTGAATTAAAAGAACAGGAATCTTGTAATGATTACCTAACTTCTGTTGACTATCAAAATAGTATGGCTGAAATTTTAGGAAATGATATTCCTAAAATGGTTCTCTATATATCTTCAGGAAGAAATGCTGCAGCTATGGTTGAGATTGCTGTAATGAATTTAATGGCTTCTAAATTGGGTCATGATCCTAAAAAACTGTATTTAGAAGGTTTAAAAAGAATGACAAAAGAGGAGAGAAAGGTCTTAGGAGTTAAGATTGACGAGGAGGAAAATGAATAATTTTAATGATATTATAGATAAAATTAAGCAAGTGAATGGAGATATAATCATTACATCTCATGTTAATCCTGATGGAGATGCTATTGGTTCTGGTTTAGCTCTTACTCTTGCACTTAAAAATTTAGGAAAAAATGTTAGATTTGTCCTTCAAGACAACTACCCTAGTAATATTAAATTTTTAGAAAAAATTGATCTAGTAGAGGTTTATAACCCTGATGAAAACTACACACCTGAACTTATCATATGTGTGGATAGTGCAACAGCTGAAAGAGTTGGAGAGACTAAAATGCTTTTTAAAGATAACTTTGTAATCAATATAGATCATCATATAAGTAATCCCCTATATGGAGATCTTAACTATGTAGAGGAGATCTCTTCTACAAGTGAAGTTATCTATAAATTTTTAAAACATTGTAATATAGCTTTGACTTTGGATATGGCTGAAGCTCTTTACACTGGCTTAGTTAATGATACTGGTAATTTTTCACATGACAATGTTACTTACCATACTTTTGAAATGGCAAGTGAATTAAAAAGAGTTGGTGCTAACTCTTCAAAAATTGTAAGAGAGTTTTTTAATAACAAACCTCTTCCAGCTATTAAATTACTAGGAAAAGCTATGTTTGAGATGAAATTTGATGAAAATAAAAAGTTAGCATCTCACTTTATCTCTTATGCAGATTTACTTGAATACAATGCTAAAAAAGAGGATACTGAGGGTATTGTTGAAAAGCTACTTGCCTTTAATGAAGCTGAGGTCTCTCTCTTCCTTAGAGAGGATAAGCCTGGAGTAATAAAAGGAAGTATGAGAAGTAAACATGAAGTTGATGTAAATAAGATTGCTAGTATCTTTGGTGGTGGAGGTCATCGTAAAGCCTCTGGTTTTACTAGTACCCTTTCTGCTGATGAAATATTAAAACTTGTTTTAAAAGAAATGTAGGTGAGTTTATGTTAAAAAAGATTGCTGTTACTATATGTTCTCTCTTCCTAATGTTAGGTTGTGGAAGTGCTGAAGTTAAAAGTAATATATCAAAAGAGGATAACTTTTCTAATCTTAGAGAGTATGATGTGCAAAAAGCAAATTTAAATCTTAAAAGTAGATTAGTTATTGGAAAAGTTAAAAACTACTCTAGATTTGGAACACAAAGAAATGATAGTATCTATAAAGATATTCTTATCTCTGAGTTTTCAAACTCTAAAAGATTTACACTCCTAGAGAGAGAAGATCTTGACTCTGTTATGGAAGAGTTAGCTTTTTCAAGTAATCTTGGTCAAAAATCTATCTTAGCTAAGCAGAGATTCTTAGATACAGATTATATAATTGTTGCTAGTGTGTCTAAGTATGGAGTAAAGATCACTGGGAATAAAACTCTTATCTCAAAAACTAAATATCAAACTGGTGAAGCTGTTGTTGAGTTAAAGGTTATTGATGTTTTAAATGGTAAAGTTTGGTCTGTTACTGGAGAGGGTAGCTCAAGTGTAAAATTTGAGACTGTATTGGGAGCTGGAACATATGGTTCACTTAATAATTTGGAAGAGGAAGCTTTTAGAGCTGCTATTATACAGGGAGTTGAAAAAGTTATAGAAAAAATTGACTCTGCTCCTTGGACAGCATCTATTTTAAAAAAATCTGGTAATAAGATAATTATTAATTCTGGTTTTGAAAATAATCTTAAGCTTGGAACTAAACTAAATGTTTACAAACAAGGGGAAGCTGTAGAATACAACGGAGAGATCTTAGGATATGAAGAGACTCTTGTTGGAACTGCTACAGTTGAATCATATATTGGTGATAAGGCAGCTAGTTTATCATATGAAGGTATGGACTTTTCTCTACCTGCTGTGGTAAAATTAAAATAAAAGTATAAGGAGACTACTATGGAAAAGGATTTTGATATTGTATTTGTTAAACCAAAAAAATATGAAGAGTGCATGAGATGTGTTGACTATATTAAAGAAGACAAAATAGTACATATCAATCTTATGGATTTAGATTCAAAAGAATCACAAAGAATATTAGACTATATTTCTGGAGCTGTGTATATAAAAGAGGGAGATATTGTAAACCCTGGTGAGAGTATTTTCTGTACTATCCCTAAAAACAAAAAACATCTTTTTGACTACAAACCATTAAATGGAAGATTTAATGAAGATGAGATTGAAGAGATTGTGCCAAGTTACAAAAATAAATAATATATTTTAATAAATTAGTGGAGGAAGGTTAATGTTTGAAGATTTTTTTACTAATATTGATATTAGTAGTTTTTTATTTTTAGGAGTTGCTTGCTTTTTTGCTTCGTTTATTGATGCTATTGCTGGTGGAGGTGGGCTTATTACAGTCCCGGCTTATTTAGCCTCTGGTTTACCTGCTCACACAGCATTGGGAACAAACAAAGTTTCATCAAGTATAGGAACTATAGCAAGTACTTGGAAGTTTGCAGCTTCTGGTAAAATAAATTGGAAAATGGTTAGAACTATGGTGCCTTTCTCCCTTATTGGAGCATTTATAGGAGTTAAGACTGTCGTACTTATAGATTCCAAATATCTCTATCCAATAGCTATTATTCTACTTCTTCTTGTTCTTGTTTACTCTTTAATGAACAAGGATCTTGGAGAGGAGAATAATTTTTTAGGACTCAATAGTAAAAATATTCGTAATGGAAGAATTATGGCTATTATTATGGGATTCTACGATGGATTTTTTGGTCCTGGAACAGGTTCTTTCTTAATATTTGCTCTGATTAGAATTTTTAAATTGGACTTTACAAATGCTAGTGGTAATGCTAAAATTCTAAATCTTACTAGTAATTTAGCCAGTATGTTTCTCTTTATCTATCTTGGTAAAGTTAATTTTTTCTACTCTATCCCTATAGGTATTATTATGATATTTGGAGCTATTTTAGGAGCTAAGATGGCCGTTACAAAGGGAACTAAATTTATTAAACCAATGTTTTTAATAGTTACCTCTATAGTTTTGGTCAAGATGATTTTAGAATCTATGTTGGGAATAGATGTAGGTGGATTAGTTAAAGAGTTCTTTTTATCTATCACTAGAAGTTTTTAAAGAAAAAACACAACTTTCTTCTAAAAGTAAGTTGTGTTTTTTTACTCAATTTTAAATTTCTCTCTTTTCCTCTAGAATGTTCTCAATCTCTTGAGAAGTAGCATCTCTTTTCTCCATTTTTTCTATAAGCTTGTTATATTTAACTTTTAAATTCTCTTTTTCACCCTCTGTTAAAACTCTTTCAAACTCCCTTTTCATCAAAATTCCAGGATCTATTTCAGGAGTTTTTTTCATAGAGTATAAACATTCTAACTCCCTATTATATATTCTTATATCTGAAAAATAACCTCCATTATATAAAAAGCTCAAATTTTCAGGTAAAGTTTTTATAACAATATTATGAGCTTCTTTTGGTGTTCCTCTTGCCACTGTTCCTAACTCTATCATCTTCTCATAACGTTGATGTGTTCCCAATAGTGAATCTTCAGGTCTCACTTGGATTATACAAAGCTCAACATCATAACCCTTGCTCTTCAATATATCTCTTGTTTTTAGAGGAGCCTCTTTTGTTCTCAAAGTTCCCTCAACTATTATATTATATCCCTTTGTACTCAATCTATCTATAAGAGTCTCAGTCATCTTCCCTATAAATTTTTGAGTATGAGCTACATACTCATCTCCAAATTCCTCTTTTAACTCTTTATAATGTGGATGTTTTTTCCTAAATTCATCAGCATTTATAAGTATTAGATTCTTATTCTCACTCTCCAATACTGCAGTTAATCCACTTTTTCCTGCTCCAGGTTGTCCCCCTAAGATAAATGCCCTTTTTTCCTTAGTAATACTTATATTTTCTATAAGACGTCTCTCTATTCTTTCGTATGCTTTTTCAAATTCAATCTCTGTATACTGTCCTCTTTCCATAATAACTACTCCCTAACTCAATTTATTTAAAATCTCTGTTGCAAGATCTAATTTAGCATTAGCCTCTTTTAAACTTATCATGTTGTCATATTCAGGCTTGAAGATATTACGATATATTTCTGTAATTGCTCTCTCTAGTAATATTATGGGATTTTTAGTATCATCATAATCAATATTATTATCTTCTAAATATCTGTCAAAATCAGCCAATATTCCTGCACTTTTCTCTCTTAAGATCTCTCTTTCAAAATTTATCTCATATTTGCTCATCTCTTCACTCCCTTTTCTCTTCTATACTCTTATTCTATAGTTTTAAGAAAGCTTTGTCAATAAATATAAAAAATAGCCCTGTTATCATTAACAGAGCTATAATTTTAATTTCTATTATTTTTACTTACTTGAATATCCTTCAATAATATTAGTTAATAGAAATTTATTCTATTTTCTTCAAACCTTATAAAAATACAAAATTTCCATACTTAATTACTATTTAACCTTCAAAATATAAATAGTTGAATCAAAATCATGTGATACTCTACTACCATCTAAAACTTGACCTGAAGATGAATCTGTAGTTATAAGCCCTATATTCATCAATTCATCACCATAACAATATTTTGTTGCTATTTCTTCTGGGTAATTTAAATTAGAAATTTCGTACTTTAAATCAGGATCTAATCCTTGAAGTTTTATTCGTCTATATGCACAGTTTACATCATTTAAAATCTTATAATATCCAACTATTGCTGTTCTTCTGTCTTCTGTTACTACCATCCAAGAAACAATATTATTTTTAAATGGATCTAATAGACGATAAAATATTCCATATTGAAAAATATGTCTATATTTTTTATAAAAATCAATTTGTATCTTTATTTTCCTATTTTCTTCTCCAGTTAATTTACTCATATCCAATTCATAACCAAAATTTCCAAAATAAGCAACTCCAGCTCTTGTTTCTAGTGGAGTTATACGTTGAAGCTGATGATTAGGAACCACTGATACATGAGCTCCCATTGTCGATAATGGATAGACTAATGATGTCCCATATTGAATTTTTAATCTCTCAATAGCATCTGTATCATCACTAGTCCAACACTGTGGTGCATAATACAGCATCCCCGGATCAAATCTAGCCCCTCCACTTGAACAAGATTCAAATAATATATTTGGAAAAGCTTTAATTAACCTTTCATATAGATCATATACACCCAATATATATCTATGAAAAATTTCTCCTTGTCTTTGTGGTGGATAAGCAACTGAATAACATTCTGTTATATAACGATTCATATCCCATTTAATATACGATATTTTCGAGTTTTTAATAATTTTAAACATCATATCATATATATAATCTATAACCTCTATTCTTGAATAATCAAGAACAAATTGGTTTCTTCCATGTGATTGATTCCGTTGAGGAACATGAAGTATCCACTCTGGGTGTTTTTTAAAAAGTTCACTATTTTTATTTACCATTTCTGGCTCAAACCATAGCCCAAATTTCATTCCAATTTTATCTATTTCATGTGATAAACCTTCTACTCCATTTTTTAACTTATTTTTATTTGAAACCCAATCTCCAAGTCCTTGTTTATCATCATTTCTTGTTCCAAACCATCCATCATCTAAAACAAAAAGTTCCACTCCCATTTTATGTGCAACTTTAGCTATATTTAATATTTTTTCATCATTAAAATCAAAGTAAGTTCCTTCCCAATTATTTATTAAAATTGGTCTGAACTTATCTCTCCACTCTCCTCTTACCAATCTTTTTCCAAAAATATTATGAAAAGTTTGACTCATTTTATTTAAACCAGAGTCTGAATAAACAATAATAGCTTCTGGTGTTTGGAATTTCTCATTATTTTCTAAATGCCAAGTAAAACCAAAGGGATTTATTCCTAAAGATACTCTAGCTACATCATAGGTATCGACTTCAACTTGTGCTAAAAAATTCCCACTATAAATCAAGCTGAATCCTATTACTTCGCCTAAAGTTTCTGTAGTTTCAGGTCTTTTTAAAGCAATAAAAGGATTTTGATCATTACTTGAAATTCCTTTTGTACTACTTATAGCCTGAATTCCCATTTCTAATTTTCGTGTTTTTATGTATCGTTCTCTTGACCAAGCCCCAGACAATTGAAGTAACTCATAATCATAATCTGGTAAATCTAAATTTAAACTTAATGCTCTTGTTATATCTACTGAATTTTCTCCTTTATTTATAAACTGAGCATTTCTAGCTACTACATCATATTTTTCAAAAATAGTGTACGAAAGTACTAACTCTATTTCTATCATTTTATCTTTTAAAAAAATTTCTAATGTTGTAGCTTCATCTTCATTTTCAACATAAACTGCTGGCAATCCAACCAGTTTTTTTTTCCCTTTGAATATTTTATGAGATATATATTCAAACTCTGTTATTGTACTTCCATTTTCTTGTTTTATTTCAAAAGCTGGATATCTATGATCCGTTGTTCCATAGCTTGGAAATTCTTGTTTTATATGATCCAATGAAAAAGAAAAATCATTTTCATATAAGTATTGAGCCATAGGACGACTTTTACTTTCAAGTAAATAACTATAACTTTCTTTATGTTTTATTTTTTTTCCAAAATATAGTTGACCTATTTGACCATTTCTTAATATTTTGATAACATAACTTATATTATTATTTGAAAGATGAAACTCCTTTGTTTTATTATTGAAATTTATACTCATATAACTCCTTTTCTATTTTAAAAGGTATGAAATATTTAGATAATAATATCTAGTTTCATACCTTTCAATTTAAATTATTTATTTTTAATTGAATTTTTAACTAAAACAACTGCCATTTTCAACACATTTTCTGCTTTTACTAGAGCATAGTCATTTGTATCTATAACAGCAACTGGAGTTCCATCTACACCATACATTTTTTTAGTTTCTTCATAAGTATGTTTTACTTGTGGCCCCAATAAAATACAATCTGGATTCAAAGTTTTTACTATACTATCTATCTCACTTAATGGAAAAGCTTTAACCTCTACAGGAAGATTATACCCATCTGCACACTTTTGCATTTTATTCGCTAAAATACTTGTTGACATACCTGCACTACAAAATAAATATATTTTCTTTTTCATTTTTCCTCCTAAATTCTTTTTAGATTTCTAAAAAATTTTTATATTTAAATCTCTCTGTTACTATATGCTTTGATACAATTATTATTAACTCATTATTTATATCATAAAAGTTTTTATTTATGCAGAGTAAAGGTGTGTTATTATTCAAATTTAATTTATCACTCAATTCTTGATAAGATAAAACAATATTATAATCCTCTGTAATTCTTTTCAAAACTATATTCTTGTTTTGACATATTTTATCTATAAATTCTTTTTCTAAATTTTCGTAACTTATATCATTAAAAATATTTTGATTTAAATAATAATCTACGAGTAAAACAGGTATATTTTCTAAACAAATTATATATTGAATCCTTATAAATTCTATCTCATTGAAAACTTCCTGAATATTATTAGGTAAAATACTAGTTAATCCATATAAGCTTTTTTTAAAAGAACTTTCAGTTTTATATTCAGTAGTAAAGAAAGTTCTTTCATCAATTAAATTAAAAGAATTTAATGAATTGGATGAAAAATCTGAAACAAAAGAACCTTTTCCTTGAAGTCTATATATCATACCACACTTTTCTAACTCTTCCATTGCAAGTCTAACAGTTGTTCTACTGACAGAATACATTTCTCCTATTTCTTTTTCACTTGGTAATTTATCACCAAAATCTAAATTACTCTCAATATATTTTTTTAAAGCTTTAGTTAATTGGCTATATAAAGGTATTTGTTTCTGTTTTCCTAACACTCTTTCTCCTTCTTTCTTTATTTAAATTTTCTTAAAACGTAAAATTATTTAGATCAACATTTTCAAAATCGTTTTCACTTTTTTCTAGCTCAGCTTTCTTTTCAGTTTCAATTTTCATTTTATCATCTTTAAGGAAGAAAGGCAAATAAATTAGGATATTTATAGCAATTGTTATTATTTGAATAATCGCTCCACTTATATGTCCTCCAGTTGCTAAAAATCCTGCTATTACTGGAGGTGTTGTCCAAGGTATTATTGCTCCTATTGGTTTAGCTACTAATCCAAAATACATTGCATAATATGTTACTATTGTTGTTGTAATAGGTGCTAATACAAACGGAATAGCTATCTTAAAATTCATTATAATTGGAAATCCAAATAATATTGATTCTGGTACTTGGAAACATGTTGGTGGTAAAGCAATTTTCCCTAAAATTTTATTTTCTTTACTTTTAGATTTGAAAAAAAGTAATAACGCCATCGCAAATAGGCATCCTGCTCCTCCAGTGAATACAAAATTATATACAAATTCATAAGTTATTATATTTGGTAATTCTTGACCAGCAATATAAGCTGTTCTATTTATATCTGAAGCTTGTAGTAATAATGGTTCTATTAATGGTCCTGTAACCTGTGCTCCATGTATTCCAAACATCCAAAAGAAACATTGGATAAAAATAACCAATATTATTCCTGGTAATGTATTACTTAATAGCCCTAATGTCGATCCCAATACTGATTGTATTAAGCTATGTATATTTTCTACTCCTAAATATGTCAAAATTATACTTATTATTACCCAAAATGATACAATTGCTAATCCAGGAATAATTGCCGAAAAAGCTCTACTTACACTTGGTGGTACTGAATCTGGCATCTTTATCATAATGTTATTTTGTTCAAACCAACGATAAATTTCTGTTGTTATTAGTGCAATTATTATTCCAGCAAACATTCCAGCACTTCCCATATATTTTATTGGGAATCCTGCACCAATGTCAATTGTATAAATTGGAGTTAATATTATAAAAGAAGCTAAGGATAAAACTCCTGCTGAAAACTTATTAATTTTATAATAACTTCCTAAATGATATGCAACAGAAAAAGATATAACTAAACCTATTATTCCAAATGTAGAATCACTTGCTTTGTTAAAAAAAGCTTGTAGTCCAACTTTTTGTAACCATTTTGTAAAAGGTTCAAAAGGGAATTGTGCTAATAACATAAAAAATGACCCTATAATAACTAATGGCATTGCTGCAGCCATTCCATCACGTAATCCTAATAAATGACGCTGTCCTCCAACTTTTCCAGCAAAATAAGTTACTTTTTCTACCAAATTATTATTTTTCATAAAAACCCCCTATTTCATTATTGTCCACGATAATTAGAACGAGCTAACATTGTTAATTGATGTCTTTTCCCACGAATAGCCACTCCTAATGTATATATATTCTCTGGAATACAAACTCCATTAAAAGAATCTCCAATATGATGTAAATCTACTCCACATGCTTTTGCTGTTAATCCTATTTTTTTAATTGTATCTGCATCTGATGAGTCTTGACTTGTTCCATTCGCTGCCATAATCAATACCTTTTCTTCTATACTTTTTCCTTTATTGTACTCTTTTACCATATCTACAATTTCTCTTAAATCTTGTTCCATAAAGTGTGGTACTGTATATGGAGCTGGTACAAGTAATATATCTATTCCTGCATTAACAAATTCTTTAGCTATTTCTAAATTCATCACTGGTTCATCTACTCCTGCACCATGCATTTTTCCAGCTATAATTAATCCATTAAAATATTTTCTAGCTAATACTATTGCATTTTTTATTGCTGAGTTTGATACACCAGTTCCTGGATTTCCTGTTAAACAAATAAAACTAAATCCATATTCTTTAGCTAACTCTAATGTCTTAGGTGATACTATTCTACCTATAGAAATTTCATGTCTTTTTTCATTCATAGTTGCATTTAAATCTACTGGTTCTAAGTTAATACCTATAGGTCTAGCAATGGCTTTACGTATCCAATTTATATGTTCACTTTGTGGTATATTACTTGGAATTCCACGAATCTCTGGTTCCATTAAATCAAGTACATTAAACAATATTAAGTCTGCTCCTGCAGCACGTTCTATTTCTGCATTTGTAACTCCATTTAAATATGGTTGCTCTACTGGTACATTTTCTGCCATAATTACTCTTCCCTCAGAAGCTAATATACTTTGTTTTAACTCCATAGGTGTTACTCTTAAAAAATCTTCGCCTCCAAAATCTAATAATCTTTTTTTCATTTTTCCTCCACTTTAATCCTTTATTTAATTTTTTTTATAAATATCAATTAACTCATTAATTAACTCTCTAGCTAATAATGAAGTCATTAAATGATCTTGTGCATGAACCATCAGTAATGACATTTCTGTACTATTACCATTAGCTTCTTCACATATAAGTTGTGTTTGTAATTCATGAGCAGCTAAATTTTTTTTATGACTTTTTTTTAATAATTCCTCTGCTTTTTCAAATTCACCCTTTTTAGCTTCATGTAAAGCTTCAAATGCTAAACTTCTTGCTTCTCCTGCATTTCCTACTAATGACATTGCAATCGTTTCTATATCCATTATTACCCCTCCTCAACTTGTTATAACAAGTTTAATTCTTATAACAATTATAAGCTTTTTATTTTATTATGTCAATAACTTTTTTTTAAAAAAACATACAGTTTTTAATCAAAAAAATAGAAAATAGTATAATTTATAGGATTTTAAATTTTATAACTTGTTATGAACTTGTGTTAATTAATTATAACAAGTTAAATATATGTGTTTTTATAATATTTTTTCTTCTATCTTAAAAGCTTTTTGTTTTTAATAAAAAAATAGCCCTGTTGTCATTAACAGAGCTATAATTCTAATTTCTATTATTTTTTACTTACTTGAATATCCTTCAATAATATTAGTTAAATGATCCCCAACTCTTCTATAGAAATTTATTATATCCATAAAATTAGTTGTAGACATTGTAGTTGCTGCTTCTTTAATTCCATAATCCATATAGTGCTTTTTAGCATCTTTATAAAGAGCTGTTACTTCTTTAGCATTAACTATACACTCTTTTATCAATATCAGATTTTTCTCTTGATAACCTCTATCAATATTCTTAAAAAACTCATTAGTTTTTTCATGCAATAGTAACATTACTTCTATTTCTTGTTCAGTAAAAGTCATAACATTATCATGTAATTTCTTTAGACTATTAGTTATTCTCATTAAATAATCACTTACTGTTTCATATTCATCTGAAACAATTAAGTTATTTCTAATATCTCTTCTTAAACTATCATTTATATCTTTATTATTTAGGATAACGAAATTGGCATCAGTTATCTCTTTTTGATAAAGATCTAAGTCATCTTCCATCTTTCTTAAATCTTTAACTTTTGTATCTGTCAAAGCAGCAGGATTAGTATAGACTTTTTTTACTTCATCAAACATTAATTGTATCATTTTACCCATATTTCCAACTTCCACTTTGGTCTGTTCCACAACTACCCCTGAAGTTTTTAACATAAGTTCATCTATCTTAGTTATTCTATCATTAACTTTACCATCATCTTTTATCACCTTACATAAAAAATCTGCTAGATATCCTATGAAAGGAGTAAATAAAATTACATTCACAACATTGAAAACTGTGTGTGCTGTAGCAATTGCCATTGTTATATTTGTATCATGATTATTAAATATATTTAAAAATTGTAAATAAGGTTTAAATACTGCTGTCACCCATAAAACACCAAATGTGTTAATTATCGTATGAGCATAAGCTGCTCTTTTAGCATTAACATTTGCGTTTAAAGTTGCTAAAATAGCTGTAATTGTAGTTCCAACGTTTTCTCCCAATACCAAAGCTACTGCTGTCTCATAAGATATCAATCCCTGTAATGCTAATGTAATTGTTATTCCTAATGTAGCTGATGATGATTGTACAATAGCAGTAACTAAAGCTCCTACAGCTGCCGCTTTTATAACACCAAAATATGAATCCGCAGAAAACATTTGAAATAATCTCACAAATTCTGGCATATCCCTTACTGGCTTCAATCCATTACTCATTAGCTCTAGTCCTAAGAAGATCATTCCTAATCCCATTATTGTAAGTGCTCTTGTCTTCGCTTTATCTCCTTTTAAAAACATATGTGCTATAGCTGCAGCACCAACTATTGGTAATCCATATTTTCCTATATTCAATACAAGAATCCATCCTGTAATTGTAGTTCCTATGTTTGCACCAAAAATTACTCCTAAAGCTTGTTTTAATGTTAATAATGAAGCATTTACAAATCCTATTGTCATTACTGTACTAACAGATGATGATTGAACTAATGCTGTTACAAATATTCCCATTAATATTGCAATAAACCTATTGGTAGTTAAAACAGCTAAAAATCTTTTTAACTTCTTTCCTGCTAATTTTTGCATTCCTGAAGACATATTATCCATCCCATAAAGAAATATTCCCAGACCTCCAAGAACCTTAAAAATTATATCCAGATACATTTTACCTCCTAAAATAAATAAGAATTATCATATAACATTACTCTTTTTGTATTAATTTTTAATTTCATTATGTAATACAAAAGACGTACATTTTATTATAATATCTTATTTAGGAAAATTCAAGTTTTAAAAAAATAAAAAGCATTTTTTTTATTTTTTTCGTTATTCTCGCTCATTTTTTTCTTTTTTTAAACAAAATTTTACTTTTTTAATTCTTTTAAAGTTTTCTCTAAAGCTCTCATAGTGTAATCTATTCTAAAGAAACGAGCATTCTCTCCCATATGCCCTATTCTTAAAACTTTATCAGCTAAATATCCATAAGATTTCCCTACCATCACTTCATGATGCTCTAACATATGATTATATACCTCTTCTAAATCATATCCTTCTGGTACATAGAAAGCTGTTACTGTTGGTGAATATCCACCTTTTAAATAAAGCTCTATTCCTAGATCCATCAATCTATTTCTAGTATACTCTGCTGCAGTATAGTGTCTCTCTATTACTTTATCCAGTCCTTCTTGGAACATATTATCAATTGATAATCCTAAAGCTGCTATCTCTCCAATTGGCATAGTATATGGGAAAAGTTTTTTCTCTACACAATCTCTCCATAACGAAAGATTACAATAGAATGAAGGAATTGGAGATTTTCTATTCTCTATTGCCTTCCAAGCATCATCACTTACTGTCATTATTGTAAGACCAGTTGTAGCAGAAAGAACTTTTTGTGAAGCACCTAAAGCTATGTCTATACCCCACTCATCAACTTTTACCTCTGCTCCTCCAACAGCTGAAACAGTGTCTACAACTGTCATTATTCCCATTGATTTCAATGTCTTACATATATCCTTCACATTGTTAAAAACTCCAGAAGGAGTATCACAATGAACTACTGTTGCATACTTAAATCCATAATCTTTATGTTGCTCCAAAAATACTCTCAGAGAATCTGTATCTATTTTATCTTTTACATCACTTTCAAATACTGTTACCTCTCCACCATAGATCTCAACTAAATCTTTGAATCCAGCACCATAAAGTCCATTAGAGATTACTAAAACTTTGTCTCCTTTTTCAGTAAGAGCTGCACAGGCACTGTCTAATCCTAGCATTCCTTCTCCAGCCATTATTATAGTTTGAGCCTTTTTTGCTCCAAATATCTTTCCTATTTTTTTACATAATTGTCCATAGAACTCAAAAAATTTAGGATCAAAATCTGAATTCCCATAATAATTTCCTTTTGCATGTAATACATTCTCCCTAACCATAGTAGGTCCTGGTGTCATCATAATATAATTAGCTTTATGCAAAAAACCCACCTCCAAAATTTAAAAAAAGCTTTGTTCTGTGTTTATTATATCACATTTAAAAATATTTATTAACAGTTATTTTAAAAATTCTTCGAACCATTTTGTTATCTCTTGTAGCCTTTTAACTCTATTTTTAGGCTTTCCGCTTCTAGATAATTCATGGTTCTCTCCCTTAAACATACAGAGTCTAGCCTGAACTCCATGATATTTAATAGCGGTAAACATCTGTAATCCCTCAGCTAGCCAGCATCTATAATCCTCTTCTGAGTGTATAAATAGAGTTGGTGTTACCACTCTGTTTGCATATTTTAGAGGCGAATGCCACCATAATTTCTCTGGATTCTTCCAAGGGCTAGACATATTTTGATCTACATTAAAATAGTAACCTATATCTGTAGTACCAAATTTTGAAAACCAGTTAGATATACTTCTTTGAGATACAGCACAGGCAAATCTATTTGTATGCCCTATTATCCAGTTTGTCATATACCCACCATAAGATCCACCTGTCACACCTATTTTTCTCTCTATTATAGGGTAACTATTGGTTACTTTATCAGTAAAATTCATCAAATCCTCATAGTCAATTGTTCCATATTTCCCTCTAATGTCTGCAAACTCATTTCCACGTCCATCTCCACCATGTGGATTACAGAAAAAGACAAAATAACCTAGGTTTGCCCAAACTTGCATCTCATGATAAAAAATATCTCCATAGACAGTTTTAGGTCCACCATGTATATCTAAGATAGCTGGGTACATTTTCCCCTCTTCATAATTGGTTGGTTTTATAACCCATCCCTCTATCTCTACTCCATTGCTTACAACACTTAATTTTTCAGGTCTTGAAAGCTCTTTATTCTCATATATTTTCTCATTAAAATCTGTTACTCTCTTCTCTACTCCATTTTTAATAGAGTATATCTCCTGTAATCTCAAACCTTTCATTCCTATAAAGTAGATCTCTTTATCAGCTAAAATAAAGCCATCCACTGACCCATCAGCAGAGGATATTGTTCTTTCAACTCCCATTTCATCTAGAGATCTCAATACTGAACTGTGTAAAATAGTTGTTATATAGTATAGTTCTCCTGAATTTTCTCTAAAATTTCTATTATTTCCATATCTACAATCTGAACCTACACTATTACTTAATGAACTATCATTTTCTTTGAAAAGTTTAAGCTCTCCATCTTTTATTGTATAGAATTTTGGATTTTGATTGAGTCCATAATCTTTAGTGTCATTTAAACCACAAATTATTCCATCATTAAAAAACTCTACAAAATTAACTCTAAACTCCTCACCAGCCAATAATAGCTCCTCGCTCTTAGTGCTGATATCAAAACTATATATCCCCTCTCTCTGCTCCTGTTTATTAGTAAATCTATTCACTGTATATACAATTTTTCCATCTCTATATGAATAGTAATTTACATTTGAAATTCTATCACTTATTGGATAGATCTCTCCACTTAATCTATTATACATATATAGTCTATTTCTCTTCTTATTCGTAAATCCCTTACCATTGCCCCAGAAAGGAATCTCATCTATTATCTCATAATTTTTACTCTCTCTAATCTTCTCTAACTTCTTGATACGTTCATCTCCAACTGCACCATTGAGTTCAACTCCATAATTATCATATTGAGCTGTAAGAATGAATTTCTCTCCATCTATATTTTTGATAGATGTTACTTCTAAAGGAATTCTCATATACTCCTCAACTTTTTTGCTCTCTAAATCTATAATTTGGTAGCAACTCCAGCTCTCTCCCTCATCACTTCTAAGCTGTAACTCCCTATCTTTGTTACTTGAAAATACTATTGATTTTTCATCTATCCACATATACTGATTTTTATCACTGAGTTCTGTCAATTTACAATACTCTTCACTCTCACGATTCAGTATATAGATATTTGAGCTATAGTTGTTCTTATCATAATCAGCTCTGTGTTGTAAAAAACTTACATATTTTCCATCTGGTGAAATATTTAACTCAGACAGATAGTTATAATCTAGAAAATCCTCAATTTTTAAACTCTCCATACCATAAACCTCCACTTAATAATTATGACCCTATAGGTACATTTTACAAAATTTTTATAAAAAAATCTATTAAAAATATAATTTTACCTGTATAATGTATATTATAATAAATTTTAAGGTGAGTATATATGAATAATGAAATCAGAGAAAAAATCAAAAATTCAAAGAGAATTGTTATAAAGGTTGGTACATCTACTCTTACTTATCCCAATGGAAATCTTAACTTCCATTTGATGAATAAGTTAGCTTGGATACTTTCAGATCTTAGAAATCAAGATAGAGATGTTGTACTTGTAACTTCAGGAGCTATTGGTGTAGGATCAAAGAGCTTAAACTTTGAGAAAAGACCTACTCTTACTAGAGAAAAACAGGCTGCTGCTGCTGTTGGACAAGCAGAACTTATGCATATCTACAAAAACTTTATGAGTGAATATAATCAAAGAGTTGCTCAAATTCTTCTTACTAAAGATGACTTTAAAGAGGGAGAGAGAAGAACTAATACAACTAACACTTTAGAAACTCTATTGGGATTTGGTGTTATCCCTATTATCAATGCCAATGATACTATCTCTACTTTTGAGATTGAATTTAGTGACAACGACAGACTTTCTGCAAGTGTGGCAACACTTATAAAAGCTGATCTACTTGTAATTCTTACAGATATTGATGCCCTTTATGATGCTAATCCTAAGACACATCCTGAAGCAAAGAGAATATCTTATGTTAAAAAAGTTACTGATGATATACTAGCTATGGGTGGAGAAAAGGGTAGTGAGTTTAGTGTTGGTGGTATGGAAACTAAACTTCTAGCTGCAAGAAAATGCTATAACGGTGGAGTAAGAATGGCTATCTTAGATGGTTCTAATCCATCATTTATCGAAGAACTTATCTCTGGAAAAGATATTGGAACTGTATTTGATTGTGAATAATTAGGAGGGTTAAATCTGTTGTTAATAATATATAACTTTATATAAAATTCTATAAAATATTGAAAGATTATGATATAACACTATTGAGGTGATAATATGAAATATTACTCAATAGGAGAATTTGCAGATAAAATAGGAAAACAATTCAAACTCTTAGAAATTGGGATAAGAATAATACTTTTAAACCTGCTTATGTAACTGTGGTATCAACTATAATAAAAAATGATTAAGGAGTTAACAGAAGATGATACTTGCAAAGAAAGTTAGATTGTATCCAACCAAAGAGCAAGAGCAGAAATTATGGCAATGTGTTGGAACTGTTAGGTTTATCTATAACTATACTCTTGCGAAACAGGAAGAAAATTATAGAAATGGTGGTAAATTTATTAGCGATGGAATTATCAGAAAAGAATTAACTCAACTAAAAAAGTCAGAACTAATTTGGTT
>NZ_JAGIRL010000023.1 GCF_019012925.1 Fusobacterium sp. | reverse complement strand
TAGGTATATTGTATTAGAAATTTGAAAAAATTTCGAGTACTTTATACCTTTTTTTATTTTAAAAATAAAAAAGCCAAAGAGATTAAAAAATCTCTTTAGCTAATTTTAAAACATATAGCTATTAAGTTTGCAACAGCCCCTATTTTTTATAATTTTTAACAGAAAACTCTTCACATCCTCTAAAAAAAATTAAACTTTCTCCTATCTTTTCTTTCCTGTTTCTAAATATTTAAATTTTTTGATTAAATATGTCTCCATAATGCTATTTTTTAATCTAACTTCTTCATAATCAGCATATCTTTTAATTATTAAATCAATACATTCACTAGGATCGTATATGTATTCAATTATTTCTTTAAAATTTATTATTTTGTCACTATAATATTCTTTTAACTTTTTACTTATATCCTTATTTTTTATACTATTTTTTTCTCTATTTACTTTACTAAGAATTTTTTCAAAGTAACCTTCTTTTTCTAAAAAGTTATAAAATAACTTAAAATCTTCAATTTTTGAGTAACACTTTTCTTTAGACAATAATTCTTCTATACTCTCCTCTTCTATAGTATCATCATAAAAATCATCAATTTTTATTTTATAATTACAAATTTCTATTATTAGATTAATTAATTTTTCGGAATAATTTATATATATTCTTTCTGACAAATTAAAATATTTTTCATTTTCTTCTAGTTCTTTATTATTTTTCAAAATAACTTCAAATAATTTTTGAACTTTTTCTATCTCTTCGATATATTTAATATCAGAAAAATTTACTATTGCTTCTAATACATCATAATCTAAAATTTTATTTATCTCCTTAGATATATTTTCAGAAATTTTATTATAATTTATACTATTTAATTCTTGAATTTTTTCTTTATATTTACTATATAAATCATATTCTAATATATAATCATAAAATCCATTTTTTAAATTTGCTTGTATTTTACTATTAAATCGTCCTTCTAAGCAATAGTCTAAATATTTTTTCTCTTGTTCAAGTAAAACTTCTAATGTTTCATCTAAAACAAGTTCTTGAAGCCTAGAAAAATTCATAACTTCCTTGGTATAAAACTTAGCTATTTTTTCTTCATTTTCAACATCTTTTAAATATTTTTTAGTAAGTTTAGGAAATAAAAGCTCTAATTTAGAATAATCAATATCTATTATAATTGTTCTTTTCTTTGTTGAATTACGTATACTTTTTCTTTTTATTTCTTTTATTAATTTAGGAGTTACTTCTTTATATAAATATTTATATTTATTTTCTAGTCTCCTTATTTGTTTAGTATTTTCTTCAACTCCCCATTTAGTTTCATTCTTAAAAAAAGATTTTATTTTTTCTTTTAAGTCACTAATTTGATTATAAGAATCTTTTATTTCTTTGAAAAATATAATATCCATTTCCATAGTTTTTTCTAAAATCTCTCTAATTTTTTCTTTCTCTTTATTTTGAGAATAAAAATGTTCTACTAATTCACTTGCAATATTTGTTATTTCATTTTTTTCTAAATCATAATTAAAACATTTATTCATTTTTCTTCTATCAAAAATAGATAAAATTTCTTCAAATAATACTTCATAATCTATATTTCTTATATCAAAATTTCTTTTATATTCTGCTTGTTCTTCTGTATAACAAAATGTTATGGCTACTTCATCTATTCCTCCAATTTTTCTTAATATTTTTGTTCTTTTATCTAGATAAAAAATTTTCTCTTCTAATTTGTCATTACTATAGTAATTAATAATAATTTTTTCTATCTCATTTTCTTTTTTTGATTCTATCTCTAAAATATTTTTAAATTCTTCAAAATCTTTTTCTCTTGTGCATTTTTCTATAAAAAAAACTCTTTTTTTCATTTTTTCATTTTTCTCCCCCATTTTTTTATAATTTTAGCTATAAAAATTTCTATTATTTTTAATATTTTTGATTTTATCAATTTTCTGTTACTTTTACTCTAAGTAATTTATATTATATAATAATTCTATAAAAATTTCATAGTTTTTTATTTGGAGCTTTCCTAAAAGATTAAGAAAGCTTTATATAAATAGATTAACAGAAAACTAAAAAAAATGTGGAAGAAAAAGAAGTGAAGATAGCTAAATTTTATTTTAATTTTTATATAACAAAATACAGGAGGTTTTTTATGGAAAACGTATTAAAATATGTTGTTATTCGGAATGACAAAAAGAAAGCTTATGATGTAAGGGACGATCTTATTAAAGAACAAAGGGGGATTAAATATGTAGAAGAAAAAGATTATGCATGGATATCTTTTGAATCATATACTTATTTAATTCCTTTAACAGGGAAAGGGGTTGAAATTCTTGAAATAACTTATAATTGGATTAACGACTTCTTGGACAATGAGAACAAAATAATTGAAGAACTATATGAACTTGTTGATGATCAAGTTATTTCAAAAACAAGCATTGATAATTTTAAAGAGATTTTAAATACCTATGATGAACTTGATATCAAATGGTTAAAAAAAGAAGACATCCTTGTTCTAAAGAATATAGAAAATTATAAATTTAAGACTCGATTAGAAATCGCATCTTTAAGTTCCATTGAAATTTTAATTAGATTATTAAATCAAAATATCAGTATAACAGATATAAAAAAAATAAAAGAGAATGATAACTTTATACCTATTATTTTCCCTATAAAATTTTCTCCAAAAACAAATTTTAGATATATACAAGATAGAAGTTGGAAAATGGAGAGAGAAAATAGAAGGTATAGTCAAACTATTCAAAATAATTTTTATAAAGGTGACATCAATTTAGTAGAATTACTTGAACTAGGATATTTGAAATTAAATATAAATGAGGAGGTTTAATTATGGCAAGAACTAAAAAAAACGAAAAAGAGGAGATTCAAAGCAGCTATAAAACTCTTGAAAATACAAAACCTTTAACAGAAATTTTAATGGTTGATAAGGGATTTTCTTGTGAAAATTATACTAAAGAAAAAGTAAAGTTTGCTACAACAGAATCTCAAGTAATAAATTATTCACAAGATGAAATTCAGAATATAGTACAATCAGTATTTGTTGGAAAATCATTCAGCCAAAGGATTGATCTTGTTCTAAATACCATTGGAAGAAAAGCACATTATAGAAGTATATATTATTCTTTCATTGAGTTAATGGAGCTATTACCTTATGTCTGTAAAAATTTACATCTCATGATTATAGGAGAAAAGCAAACTGGCAAAACTAGTATGTACAAATCTATAAATAATACTACTCATATTATTTCTGAAGCTCCAACAAATGCAGCTTTAAGGGGTTCAAAAAATTCACAATTTGAAGAAAAGAAGACTCCTTTAGAGATAGAAATAACTGTTTTAGATGAGTTTTCAGATTATCCTAATATTGACTCTATTAGTACTATAAAAAGCTTTGAGGAAAATAGTTGTTTCCTTAAATATGGAGTTGAAGATACAGAATCTAACTGTTGTCTTATAAAATGTGGAAATGGAAAGAATAAAATTAAAAATTTTAAAGAAATTACAGCAAAAAATATTTTAGCTGGGTTTCCTTTAGAATGGAAACAGGAGGCTATTTTGGACAGGCAAACAGCTTTAATTTATCATCCTGACATTATTCCTTTGACTAGAGAGGCATTTTTAAAGGTTGGAGATAAAGGATTAAATGTAAATATCTTTTTTAAACACCTTGAATTTTTAAAAAACTCTGAAAGAGAGATTAATATACAACTTTCTAAAGAGATTCCTATTAGAAAACATTCTATTATAACAAAAGCTGTAAAAGGGTTAATAAATCTTTTATATCCAGATGTAATACCACAAGAATATATAATAGAAGGATTAACTGACATAGTTCTCCATTTTAATTATATAGCTGAAAATATTCATTATTCACCATTCAGAAAGAAAAATATGAGATTTATCTTAGAGATAGTCAAATCTTATAATATTAATTTTACCGAAGCTTATTTACTTGATAATAGAATCTTATTAAAAGGTGGCAATAAATTTTTTAAAATAGCTCTTACTCCCTTTGGAGCAATTGAAAATGAAAAAGAGATGAAGTTTTATAATGACAAAACAAAAAGTGCAAATATACCTATTGCTACTATTTATAAAGAAAGTACTAAAATGATTCTCATTCAAGAATTTTATCCTTTATATAGTAAGGAAAATCATTTTGATGAGCAAGGAAATTCTATTAGTTTTGATTATGATAAAGATAAAGCTTATCAAAGAGGAAATAAGTTATTAATAGAATTAATTTTAGTTAAAGCTAAATATGGGGAAAAACTTCCAAAAGATGAGTTCATTAATAGGAGATTATATACTGATGAAAGATTAAAGCAAGAAATAAGAAAATATTTTAATCTAAACTCTTCTACATATATAAATTCATTTTGTTTTAACTATGATGGAGAAGAAACTATTACAATAGTAAACTTTGCTCATCTTATTGACTAAAACTAATATCTCAATAGTTATATATCATAAGATGAAAGGAGGAAAATAAAGATGAAAAAGCAAAGAATAAAAACTCAAAAAGCAGCTCAATTATTAGGGCTACCTGTACAGACATTAAGAGTCTTTATACAGCATGGTAAGTTCCCAGAGTTTGCTAGTGCTATCAAAAAAGAAGGGTCTAAACATTGGATATACTATATCAATGCTACTAGACTATATGAGTACCTAAATATAAAAGAGCCTATTTAGACTGCTATCTAAATAGACTCAAGAATATTCTAGGTTAATTAATACCAGAGAATATACTCTTACCGCAATTAGAGTATATCATTTCTAGTATTTTTAATAAAGTCATATTTTAAAGGAGATGATAAAATTGAGAAAGGCTAATGGAAATGGCAGCATTGTAAAACTTAAAGGAAATAGAAGAAAATCATTTATGGTACGTGTTACACAAGGATGGGAAAAAGATGGAAAACAAATTCGAAAATTAATAGGAACATATGCTACACAAAAAGAAGCACAAAAGGCTCTGATTGATTATTTAGATAATCCTTATGATTTGGATTTAGCAAATATCTTATTTAAAGATGTATATGAAAAATGGAGCAAACTAAAATATCCTAAAGTTAGTCATTCAGCTATACTAGGTTATCAAGCTGCCTATAATAATGTTGAAAAACTTCATGACATGAAAATAAAAGATATTAAAGCTAGACATTTGCAAGAAGCAATAGATAAATGTTCTAAAGGACAAGCAACTAAAAAGAAAATAAAGTTCCTATTTGGACAAATGTTTGCTTATGCTATGCAAAATGATATTATAACGAAAAATTATAGTGAGTTTGTTGACCTTGGAAAAGCAACAGAAAAAAGTAATAGGGAACCATTTAGTAATAAAGAGATAGAGTTACTATGGAAACATGTAAGTGATATCGAGTTTACAGATACTATAATTATTATGATATATAGTGGTTTTAGAATAGGAGAGTTATTAGAACTTGAAACTAAAAATATAGACCTTATTAATATGACTATGACAGGAGGATTAAAAACAGAAGCTGGTAAAAATAGACTAGTACCTATTCATCCCAAAATATTACCTTTAATAGAAAAGAGATACAATAAAGATAATCAATATTTGATTATCAATTTTAAAGGAAAGAAAATGAAGTATGATAACTATTACAGAGAAAAATTTATTCCTATTATGGAGCAACTAAATATGAAACATAGACCTCATGATTGTCGTCATACCTTTGCTACTCTTCTTAGTAATGCCAATGCAAATGCTACAGCTATTAAAAAGATGATTGGACATGAAAGTTATGCTACTACTGAAAAAATATATACACATAAAGATATTGAAGAGCTTAGAAAAAATGTAGAATTAATAAAATAATAAAAAGGTTTCTTAAGGAAATTTGTACATCTATTTTCAGATATATAGATTTCCATTTTTTTGTGAAATTGAATAATATTTTTTAAAGAATTGTAAAGTTAAATTATCTTAGTGCATAAAAGATTTGATATTTCTTAAAAATTCTTTATAAAATACTATTTTTAGTTGATTAGAGAAAAATAAATTTGTTACCTGTGTGTTACCTATATGTTACCTATAGATATAAATTTTAAGATTTTTTTAAAAACTAAATATAAAGAAAAACCCCACAAACACAAGGTTTGTGAGGTCTGTAATTTTCCAGCAATTATCTTTTTGAGAATTGAGGAGATCTTCTTGCTTTTTTCTTTCCGTATTTCTTTCTTTCAACCATTCTTGAGTCTCTAGTTAAGAATCCAGCTTCTCTTAAAGCAGCTTTTAAAGTCTCATCAGCTAATATTAAAGCTCTTGCTACTCCGTGTCTTATAGCTCCAGCTTGTCCAGAGTTTCCTCCTCCAATTACATTAACTTTAACTTCAAATTTATCTAAAGTTTCTGTTAAAGCTAAAGGTTGCTCAACTATTTTAGAAAGGATTTCTCTTCCTCCAAAATAATCTGCCATAGTTTTTCCGTTTATTTCAATTCCTTTTCCTCCAGGAATTAATCTTACTCTTGCTATAGAAGTTTTTCTTCTTCCAGTTCCTCTATATTGAATCATTTCAGCCACTGTCATTTACCCCCTATTAAAATTCTACCTTTACTGGTTTTTGTGCAGAATGTGTATGCTCTGCTCCAACAAATACTCTTAATCTAGTTAATTGTTGTCTTCCTAATTTGTTTTTTGGAAGCATTCTCTTAACAGCTAGCATTAATAGTTCTTCTGGCTTCTTCTCTAAGATTTCTCCTAGTCTTCTCTCTCTTATTCCTCCTGGGAATCCTGAGTGATTGTAATATTTTTTGTCAGTTAATTTTTTTCCAGTTACAACTAATTTCTCAACGTTAGTAACTACTACGAAGTCTCCTCCGTCAATGTGTGGAGTAAAAGTTAATTTCTCTTTACCCATTAATTTTTTAGCAACTTCAACTGCTAATCTTCCTAATATTTGCCCTTCAGCGTCATAGTGATGCCATTCTCTAACAACATCTTCTTTTCTTTGCATAAAAGTATACTTTTTCACTTTAAAATTTCCTCCTAATTATGTTATATCGTTCTAATATAACGCAACGGTCCTTTGTGGGAAAGGTTTAATATACCTTACTATTATATTAGTTTTCCTTAATTATGTCAAGGTTTTTTTATTGTTTTTCTTCTGTTTTTTCTTGAGTTTCTTCCTTTTCTTCCTCTTTTTTCTCAGGTGCTTTTGGTAGTGGGTTTCCAAATAGCCACTCTATCTGTCTTCTAATTCCTGTTAAGTTAAACTCCTTATCTCCAACAACCAATCTATCATCTTCTGGTATTGCTGTATATCCTTCATCAAGAGGCATACTCTTATCAAGGTTTACTTGAAGTTTAATCAATTCTCCCTCTACTGGTTTAAACTCAGTTCTAACAGTTTTAATTACACCTTCAGTTGCTAATATCTTAGCTTTATCCTCATCAGATAATCTTCTTTGAGGTGGATAATCAGCTATAAATAGATCTTCAGTAGCTATAAATTTAACCTTATCTTCAGCTACTTTTTCAAATAGATCTATTGTATACTTTCCTCTTTCTCCAACTATAAATTTCTCTAAATCTAAAATTTTCTTTCCAACACCGAATGGATCAGGTAAAATTCCAAACTCTCCCTTAGTTATTAATGTATCATCTGGAGCATTTATTCTCACTTCAAACATAGTTGGTCTTTGTAACTCATTAACTGTTACAACTATTGATAAATTTGCCATTGGAAATGGAAACATTGGTTGAATAAGATTATCAAACTCTCCAAATATATCTATAACTCCATTTACTTGTGGATTCATTTGAGCTTTATAAGCTGTTATTACATGTTTTAATTTTGCCATTCTTCTACCCCTTTTCTTTTTGTTATCTACTCCTAATATACCATATTTTCTCCATATTAGTCCACTTTTTATTTTAAAATATAGAACGAGAAGGTAGTTCCAATATGCTCCTGTGAGTCAATTGTCAAATCTCCTCCACACTTATCTACTAGAGTTTTTACTATTGACAGTCCAAGTCCTGTTCCACCCAAATTACTAGTTCTAGCTTGATCTATTCGATAAAATCTCTCAAATATCTTATCCTGTTCATAGATAGGTATTCCCATTCCATTATCTTTGACTTGAATTAAATATCTATCCCCTTTTTCCAATACATCTACCATTACCCTTGGATTTTTATTCATATTGTAGATAATTCCATTCTCTATTAAATTTTTTAAGATCATAGATATTTTTTCAAAATCTATTTTCAAATAGTCTCTATTATCTGTGAGTGCAAAATTAAACTCTACCTCTGCTCCTTTTTCCTCTATCTTTTTATCTAAAATATCCAGTAACTCTTTTTTTAATTTTTCAACTCCAATTTGTGAGATATTTACAAGATTAGAATTTTCTATTTTAGATATATTTAAAAAATCTAAAACAATATTTTCAAGCCTTTCTACATTAGATTTTATAGTTTTTAAAAATCTTGTTTTCATACTATCTGGACAATCTTCTAAAGCTATCAAATACCCTTTTATATTTGTAAGTGGGGTTTTCAATTCGTGACTTACATTGTTTATAAAATTTCTCTGAACCTCAACCATCTCTCTAGTGCTCGTTATATCCTTAATTGTTATTATATATCTATTACTAAATTCTAAATACTTCATTGTCAGTAAAAAGTATTTTTTTAAATTTTGAATATATAGCTCTTCTCTAATATCTTTTTTAGAACTCATTCCATCTTTAATATGTTTTATTATCTCAATATGTTTTACTGCCCCTAAATAATCATCTTCATAGGGATCTATTATATATTTTAAAGATGTATTCTTTACTATAAAGCTTCCATTTACATTTAATAACCCAATAAAAAGATCTACTGAATGTAAGACTTCAGATAAAACTCTTCTCTCTTTCTCCAATCTAGATATATTATTTAGATTTTTCTCCTGCCACTCTTTCAAAATATCCCAAAATTGAAATAACCAATACTCATCTTTAGAGTAATTTACCTTCTCCATCTCTCCACTTTTAAGAAAACATCTCATTTTTTCAATTTTATTATAGAAATCTCTTTTTATATAGTTTTTATAGAAAAAATGTATCACATAATTTAAGATTATAAAAAATAGTATCTGAATTAAAAGAAACTCTCTTATCTGTAATACCTCTTTACTATAATCGTTAGAAGTTCTCAATACATACTCTTCACCATTTATATCTCTCACTAAGATAGCATAATAAGCCATCATCTTATGTAGTGTATCACTACTTCTCACCGTAAAACTCTCGCTATTTTTAATAGCTTCTTGAATCTCTAATCTCTGAAGATGATTATCCATTCTCTTCTCCTCTTCCTCAGTTTTTTTAGAGTCAAAAATTATTTTTCCTTCCAAATCCACTATTGTAAATCTAAGTTCATTATTTGAAAAAAGTTCTTGATACTTTACTCTTGGATTTCTCTCAGCTATTAATTTTACAAGTAGGGTATCCTCTTTCAATATCTGTTTCACTCTTTGCTTATATAGGTTTGATAAGATTTTAGAGTTTATTCCTACAAAAATTCCCTCTAAGATCAGTATCAATATTAAGATAATTATCTCTTTTCTTCTAATTTGTATCCAACTCCTTTTATAGTTCTAATATGTTCACTGAGCTCTGGCAATTTATCTCTTAACTTAGAAATATATACATCAACAGTCCTATCTCCAGCATAGTAATTACTATTCCATACTTTATCCAAAATCTTCTCCCTCGTTATTACCAAGTTCTTATTTTGAACTAATAATAACAAGAGGTCATACTCTTTTTTAGAGAGTTCTATCTCATTTTCATCATAGAGAACTCTGTGTCTATCATCTTCTATTTTCAATTTATAGAACTCAAATTTGCTATCCTTCTCTCTCTTAATCTCACTATCTTTAAAAAATCTCTTTACTCTCAACACCAATTCTCTCGGATCAAATGGCTTTTTCATATAGTCATCTGCACCTATTTCCAAACCTTCTAACACATCTTCTATCTCTGTCTTTGCTGTCAACATAATTATTGTTGGATTTCCATATTCTGAAGATATTCCTTTTACAATTTTTGTAAAATTTTTTCCATCTAAATTTGGTAGCATCAGATCTAGAACTACTAAATTGTGTTGTTTCTCTTTTAATAATTTCAACCCTTCTAAACCATCATCAGCACTATCAACTTCATATCCCTCTTTAGTTAAAAAATATAAAATTAACTCCTGTATCTCCTTATCATCTTCTATAACTAGGATCTTCATTTCTCCTCCAAATTTAAAAATATTCTTTATCTAAATTATAGAAGAGAGGGCACAAAAAGTAAACATTTTTATACCCTCTCTTCATAAATATATTATATTTTTTAAGCTTTATTTTACAGGAACAAATCCCTCTTCTTTAACAATTCCCTGTCCTTTTGGAGAAAGTGCATAATCTACAAGTTTATTAATATCTTCTTCTGCATTCTTATCCACATACCAGTACACTTCTCTAGCTATTGGGTATGTTTTATTTGATACATTTTCTGGTGTTGCTTCTACTCCATCTACTTTTATAGATTCTACTGTGCTATCCATATAACCCATTCCTATATACCCAATAGCATTTTTATTAACCTTTATCTCCTGTTTTATTGCCTCGTTAGATGGCATATACAAAGTTTTTGCTCCATATTCTAACTCTTTTTTAGTATTGTTCTCTCTGATAATATGCTCCTTAAAAAATTCATGTGTCCCAGATGATGAATCTCTAGATAGTACTACTATTGGTGCATCCTCTCCACCTATCTCCTTCCAGTTAGTGATTTCACCTCTAAATATTTTTCCCAATGTTATATCATCAATATCTTTTACAGGGTTTGAAAGGTTTGCTACTATTGTTATTCCATCAAATCCTAAAACCACCTCTCTTACATCTATTCCCTTGCTTTTTGCCATAGAGATCTCTTTCTCTTTTATATTTCTTGAAGCCATAGCAATATCAGTTGTTCCATTTAAAAGTGATGATATTCCAACTCCAGAACCTCCACCTGTAACTGCTATTCTTGCTCCTCTGTTCTCCTTCATATAGTTTTCAGCTATCGATTGAGATACATTTAATATAGTATCTGATCCTTTAGCTTGTATCACTTTTGATCTTGCCTCTGCAACAGTAGAAGCTGATAACATTCCTCCAACTATCAAGATACTAAACAACCCTTTTTTTAAGATATTCATTCTTATCCCTCCAAATTTTTATTTCTTGTTTATGTCATTAATATACAGTGTCTATGTAAATTGATTATTAATCTAGTGTAAATTTTATGTAAATATTTTTTTACACAGAATTTACATTGAATTAATACTGTTTTTACACTGTTAAGATAATATAGTTATGTATTTAATATATAGATTTTTTAGGAGGTTTTTATGCAATGCATAAGAAAATTTAAAGATGGTGTAATGAAGCATCTTCTTTTTGGGATAGGAGTATCTAATATTATAATTATATTTTTAATTTTCCTATTCATATTATCAAATGGAATAAAATTTTTTAACTCATACTCTATAACTGATTTTATTTTTGGAAAAAAATGGATATCACTCTCTGAACTATATGGACTTTTACCACTTCTAGTTGGTTCATTTTGGGTAGTGATTGTAGCTCTTTTAATAGCTGTTCCCATTGGAATTCTTACAGCTATTTACATAGCTGAATATGCTTCTCCAAAAGTAAAAACTTTTATGAAAATAATTATTGAAACTATGTCCGCTATTCCCTCTGTTGTACTTGGATTTATTGGACTATATGTATTATCTGGACCTATAAAGGAGATGTTTAACTTAACAAGTGGTCTCACAGCTTTAACTGGTGGAATCATGTTAGCATTTATGGCTATTCCGACTATTGTAAGTATAGCTGACGATTCTTTAGAAGCTCTTGACAAGTCTTATAAAGAAGCTTCTCTAGCTTTGGGAGCTAACTCTATTGAAACAATTTTTAACGTACTTTTACCAGCAGCCTTTCCAGGAATATTTGCTGGGGTTATGTTAGGATTTGGAAGAATTATTGGAGAGACTTTAACAGTTCTTATGATCACAGGTAACTCTCCTATCTTAGCTACTTCCCCTCTCTCTCCAGTGAGAACTCTTACAGCTACAATAGCAGCTGAAATGGGAGAGGTAGTTCAAGGAAGTACTCACTACTATGCACTTTTTACAATTGGTATAGTCCTTTTTATTATAAGTTTCATTACCAACTGTATCGCTGAAAAGTTTATACGAAAAGCTAGAGAACTTTAATGGAGGAAAAAATGTTTATTTTAAAAAAATCAAAAGCTAAATTTTTAGAGAATCTGATAAAAATTATTACTCTAATCTCAGTAATCCCAATATTTCTAATTATTGGATATATACTTTATACAGGTATTCCTGCAATATCTTGGAGCTTCTTAACTGAGATGCCTAGTGATGGAATGAGGGCTGGAGGAATATTCCCTGCTATAGTTGGAACTCTTTGGCTTACACTGGGAACTATCATAATATCTGTTCCTTTTGGAGTACTGACTGGAGTCTATCTTGTAGAATATGCTAAGGATAATCTTCTTACAAGAATTATCAATCTTACCATAATTAATTTAGCTGGTATACCAAGTATAATTTACGGACTTTTTGGTATGGCACTTTTCGTTATATTTTTAAACTTTGATGTTTCGATTTTATCTGGATCATTAACACTTGGAATTATGTGTTTACCCGTTATTATCACTGCTACTCGAGAATCTCTTTTAGCTATTCCGAAACATCTAAGAGAGGCTTCCCTAGCTCTTGGAGCTACAAAATGGGAGACAATTACAAAAGTTATTCTTCCTGCTGCTATGCCTGGAATTTTAACTGGAGTTATTTTGAGTATATCTAGAGCTGCTGGAGAGACAGCACCTATAATGTTTACAGCTGTTGCCTTCTATCTTCCATTTTTACCATTAACTTATTGGGATCAGGTTATGGCTCTACCATACCATCTCTATGTAATTTCAACACAAGTTCCAAATATGCCAGCTACTTATATGAGTGGTACTCTATTTGTCCTTGTTGTAATTACAATAAGCTTCAATCTACTTGGTGCTTTTATCAGGTATAGATTTAATTCACAAAAATAATAATATTCAATTGATATAAATTAGGAGGAAAAAATGAATTCTAACGACACTAGAATTTTAGTAAAAGATTTTAACTTTTATTATGGAGATTTTAAAGCTTTAAAAGATATTAACATGGAGATTAAAAAAAATAAGGTCACTGCACTAATCGGACCTTCTGGGTGTGGAAAATCTACATTTTTAAGATCTATCAACAGAATGAATGATCTAATTCCAAATGTAAAATATGAGGGAAACATTCTTTTTGATGGAAAGAATATTTTTGATAAAGATTATGATATTGTTGAACTTAGAAAAAAAGTGGGAATGGTATTTCAAAAACCAAATCCATTTCCAAAAAGCATCTATGAAAACTTAGTTTATGCTCCAAAACTACATGGTGAAAAAAATAAAGATAAACTTGATGAGATTGTTGAAAACTCTTTGAGATCAGTTGCTCTTTGGGACGAGGTAAAAGATAAACTCCACAAATCATCTCTTGGATTATCTGGTGGACAACAACAGAGACTATGTATAGCAAGAGCTATCTCCATAAATCCAGAGATCCTATTGATGGATGAGCCTACTTCAGCTCTAGATCCAATCTCAACAGCTAAAATAGAGGAACTTATCAGACAACTTGAAGAGAAATATAGTATAATTATCGTTACTCACAATATGCAACAAGCCTCAAGAATATCTGAATATACTGGTTTCTTCTATCAAGGTGTGCTAGAGGAATTTGATAAAACAGAACTTATCTTTACTACACCGCATAAGAAAAAAACAGAAGACTATATTACAGGAAAATTTGGATAGGAGGATTTATTTATGAGAAATTTAGAGGAAAGTATAAAAGGTTTGAACGAACATTATCTTGAACTTTTGAAAAATTTAAATAGAGTTCTAGATATAAATCTTGAGATGTTAGAAAGATCTAATTTTGATAAGACTCTATATGGTGAGTGTCTAGTTACAGAGAATACTATTAATAATTTTGAAGTGAAGATAAAAGAGGATTCTATCTTTACAATAGCTAGATTTCAGCCAGCAGCTAGTAATCTAAGACTTCTTATTATGCTTATCAACAGTGCTAGAGTAATTGAAAGAATGGGAGATATTTTAAAATCAAACTTAAAAATAATTAAAAATATTGAAACTACCTCTCCTGAAATGAAACCATATCTAAAGGATATAATCCTTCCAATTGCTAAAAAAACAAAAAATATCTACGAAGGATATATCAATGCTTTTATAAAAAGTGATGAAAAAACTCTATTCACTCTTCTGACTATGGATGAGGAGATTGATGAATTAACTAGGGCAGATATTTGTGATATTGTTGAAATTATGAAGAAAAATTCTAAAAATATTGAAGGTGGAACTGATCTTATTGTACTTTGTAAGAAATTTGAAAGATTTGCTGATCATATTTTACACTTAGTTTTTGATCTGATCTATATACTGAAAGGTAAGGATATGAGAAAGGTTGAACTATTAGAAGATAAAAAAATTTAAAAATATATTTGACTTTTTCATTTTAATATGTTATATATATTTCAAGTAAAATATTTTAAGGAGGAGAGTTATGTTACTAAGGACATTAAAGTTAAGGACAATTTATAGACAAATAAATACCTTATCTTTTAGTATGCCTAAGTATCATTGTACTCTAAGCTTGTAGATTTTCTACTAGCATTGTTTTTGTATATCAATTTTATGAGTCAATACACTTTTAAGGTGTATTGGCTTTTTTTTATCTTAAAATATCTGGAGGGAATTATGAAACAATTAAAAGAACAACTTTCTACACTTTTTGACAAATATCTTGATGAGTTTAAAGAGATTAACGAGTATATCTACAACAATCCTGAAATTGGAAAACAGGAGTTTAAAGCTTGTGAAATCTTAAGCAACACACTTAAAAAACATGGTTTTGAAACAACTGTTAATTATGCTAATATTCCAACTGCATTTCTTGGTAAATTCTCAAGTGGAAAGAATGGACCTAAAATAGCTATCCTTGCCGAATACGATGCTCTTCCTGAGATTGGACACGGATGTGGACACAATATTTTTGGAGTTACTAGTATTGCTACTGGAATTTTATTAAAAGAGGTTATACAAGATACAATTGGAGAGATACTTGTAATTGGAACTCCTGCTGAAGAGACTTTTGGAGCTAAGGTAGAAATGGCTGAACTTGGAATTTTTGATGATATAGATATAGCTATGGCAGTACATCCCACTGGTGAATCTCACAAAAGAAGTGGTTCTTCTCAAGCTATGGAAGCTATACAATTTACTTTTAAAGGAAAGACAGCCCATGCTGCTGCATCTCCTCACGAAGGAATAAATGCCTTAGATGGAGTAATAACATTATTTAACTCTATCAATGCACTTAGACAGCAGATTCTTGAGACTTCTAGAATACATGGAATAATAAGTAATGGTGGTGAAGCTGCTAACATCATTCCAGATCTTGCTGTTGCTAACTTCTATGTAAGAGCTAAAACACTTTCATATTTAAAAGAGTTGGTTGAAAAGGTTAAAAATTGTGCCAAAGGAGCTGCTCTAGCCACTGGTACTACTCTTGAGATTGAAAATTATGAAACTAGCTTTGCCAATCTTGTAACTAATAAAAAATTATCAGAAATATATGAGAAAAATTTAAAACTTCAAGGAGTGACTGAAATAGGTGATGGTGGCTCTTCTGGTTCTACAGATATGGGAGATGTGAGCCATTGTTGTCCAACAATTCACCCCTATTTCCCATTGACTAAAGCTCACCTCATAGGTCACAGTGTTGAATTTGCTAATGCCACTATACAACCTGAAGCTTATATTGGAATGAAAGAAGCTACTCTAGCAATGGCTCTTACAGCTATGGATATCTTCAATAATAAAGATCTTCTTGCAGAGATCAAAACAGAATTTATCAACAATAAAAATTTATAATTATATTTAAAACATGGAGGGATTTTTATGAAAAAACTTATTTTATCTTTAATGGTGCTTTTATCTTCGCTTTCATTTTCTGCTAAGAAATTTTATGTTGGTACTAATGCAGAATTTATGCCTTATGAATATCTTGAGAATGGAAAAATAGTTGGTTTTGATGTTGAACTTATGGAAGCAATTGGTAAGGAATTAGACTATGAGATCGTTTGGAGTAATTTAGGATTTGATGGATTACTTCCAGCTTTACAAATGAAAAAAATTGATGCTGTTATTGCTGGTATGGGACAAACACCTGAAAGACAAAAAGCTGTTACATTTTCAATGCCATATATGTTAGTATCTTCAGATGAACACTATGTTATAGTCAATGAGAATAGCTCACTTACTCACAAAGAGGAGTTAAAAGGTAAAAAGGTAGGTGTACAAATTGGTACTGTACAGGAAGAGTTTACTAAGAAAATTGGTGGTATACCTCAACTTTATAACTCTTGGACAGGTGCTTTAATGGATCTACAAAATAACAAAATTGATGCCGTTATCATTGCTGATGTATCTGGAGACGAGTATCTTAAAGTTATGAAAAAAATTAAAAAAATCGATGTTGTTATAGATGATCATCCAGGTGCTTCTATAGCTCTTAGAAAAGGAGAAACTGAACTAGCTGAAAAAATTAACCAAGCTATTCTTACCCTTGATGCAAACGGAACTTATTTAAAACTTTTAGAAAAATATTTCCCAGAAAAAGTTGAAAAATATCATCAATTAAAAAATAAACAATAATATTAATTAAATAAAAGAAAAAGGAAAAAAATTGCTATATAGTAATTTTTTTCCTTTTATATTTTAATTATTTTACAGTTTTAACTTATTAGATTTTTGTTAGTATATGTCTCATCTTCTCTTTTTTAGTTTTCATATACTTTTCATTAGTCTCATTAAATCCTGTTTCAATAGCTTCTCTTCCAGTTACCTTCATTCCATAATCTTCTAAAGCCTCTATTTTTGCTGGATTATTTGTTAAAACTCTCACTGATTTCACTCCCAATGCTTTTAACATTTGAACAGCTACAGCATAATCCCTCATATCTGGAGCAAAACCTAAAGCCACATTAGCTTCAACAGTATCTGCACCTTGATCTTGAAGGGTATAAGCTTTTAATTTATTCAATAAACCTATTCCTCTTCCTTCCTGTCTTAAATAAAGTACTACTCCCTCTTCCTCTTCATTTACTCTTTTCATTGCTCTTTTCAGCTGTGAACCACAATCACATCTTAGAGATCCTAATATATCTCCAGTAAAACATTCAGAGTGTAGTCTTACTAAAACATCCTCTTTTCCTGCAACATCTCCTTTTACTAAGGCAATATGCTCTTTTTGATCTAGTTCATTATCAAATCCAACTATTTCAAACTCTCCCGAACCTGTAGGCATCTTTGCTCTCACACTAACTTTTACAAGTTGTTCATTCATCTTTATATATTTTTGTAGATCTTCAATTGAGATCATCTTCACATCCAACTCTTTAGCTAATTCTTGTAAATCATCAAATCTAGCCATTGTTCCATCTTCTTTCATTATTTCACAGCAAAGTCCTAATTGCTTTAATCCAGCTAATCTCATAAGATCAACAGTTGCTTCTGTATGACCATTTCTTACTATTACTCCACCTTTTCTAGCTACTAATGGAAACATATGTCCTGGTCTTCTAAATTCATAAGGCTTTACATTTTCATCTAGAGCTTTTAAAACTGTTGTTGAACGCTCGTAAGCTGATATTCCTGTAGTTGTGCTTACGTGATCTATTGAAACAGTAAAAGCTGTACAATGGTTATCTGTATTTTCATAGCACATTGGAGGAAGAGCCAATTTTTTTGCATACTCCTCTGTCATTGGCATACATATCAAACCTTTTCCTACAGTTGCCATAAGATTTATATTCTCAGGAGTAGCAAACTCTCCTGCACATACAAAATCTCCCTCATTCTCTCTATTCTCATCATCTACTACTATTATTATCTTTCCTGCTCTTAAATCCTCAAGAGCCTCTTCTATTCTATTTAACATCTAAATTCACTCCTCTAAAACCCATTCTTCAAAAGGAACTCCATTGTTATTCCTCTTGAATTGTCCTTTGTATCATCTTGAAACTTCATCAGTCTCTCTATATATTTTCCAATTAAATCAGTTTCTATATTAATATAGTCTCCTACTTTTTTTCTTCCCAAAGTTATCATCTCTTGAGTATGAGGTATAAGTGAGACTCCGAAGCTATTTTCTTCCAATCTCATTACAGTTAGACTTGCTCCGTCCAGAGTAACTCTTCCCTTTTCAACCACATACTTCATATATTTTCTTTCCATCTCTATTTCATAAATTTTGGCTATTCCTTCAGGAGTTATTGAGACTATTCTACCTTCACAATCTACATCTCCTGTTACTAAATGTCCACCTAGTGGAGTAGAAAGTGTTATTGATTTTTCTAAATTTACTTTATCTCCAGCCTTCAATCTCTTTAAATTAGTTCTTTTTACTGTCTCATACATACAATCTGCAGTAAAATAGTTACTTCCTAACTCTGTGGCTGTAAGACAAGTTCCATTAGTAGCTATACTATCTCCTAATTTAGCTCCTTCTAAAACTTTTTTACACTTTATTTTTAATTTTATAGATTTTTCTCCATTCTCTACACTAAGAACTTCTCCTATCTCTTCTACTAAACCTGTAAAAATAGAAATTCCTCCTTCCTATCTGTAAAACTCCATTGAAACATTATTTCCATATGTATTAATCTTTACATTTTCCAATTGAAAACCATCTTCTATATTTTCTACTGAAAATCCTTTTATAAATGGAATTGAATTCTCATCTCCCAATATTTTTGGAGCTATAAAAATCTCTCCTCCATCAATCTCATTCTCTCTAAAGGCTTGAGATATTAAGTAACTTCCTCCCTCTAATAGAACACCATCTATTCCTAGGTTCCCTACTCTTCTCAAAATACTATCCAACTTAAAAGTTTTTCCATCTAAAAACTCTACTCTTACACCTTTAGCTATTAACTTTTCTATTTTTATATCTTCTTTCTTGTCAATTGAAGTTATTACTATACTCTTTTCTCCTTCAAAATTAACAATTTTACTCTCTAATGGTATTCTTAACTCTGGATCAACTACTATTTTATATGGATTTCTTCCATTTTCTATCCTTGCTGTAAGACTAGGATCATCTTTTAGAACTGTGTTTATCCCTACCATTATTCCCATATATTTATTTCTTAAGTATTGAACCTTCTCTCTAGCCAACTCATTTGTAATCCACTTTGAATTTCCAACACTTGTAGCTATCTTTCCATCTAAAGTTATTCCACACTTTAAAAATAGAAAGGCTTTTTTCTCCTCTATATATTTCAAAAAAACTCTATTTAATTCTTTAGCTTCTTTTTCCAATACTCCTACAATTACCTCTATCCCAGCATCTTGGAGCATCTTTATCCCTCTTCCTGAAACTAGGGGATTGGGATCAAGAGATGCAACTATACATCTTTTGATTCCCATCTCTATTATTTTTTTAGCACATGGTGGGGTTTTTCCATAGTGTGAACAAGGTTCAAGAGTTACATATATATCAGCACCTCTAGCTTCATCTCCAGCTTCATTTAAGGCATATACCTCTGCATGATAATCACCATACCTCTTATGATAACCCTCTCCTACTATCTTCCCATCTTTTACAACTACAGCTCCAACCAAGGGATTTGGATTAACAGCTCCTTCTCCGAGAGCAGCTAATTCTAATGCTCTCTCCATGTACTTTTTCTCCATAATTACATCCCCTTTAGTAAGTTTATCATTTCTAAAGCTGTAACTGCTGCATCAAAACCTTTATTTCCAGCCTTAGTTCCAGCTCTCTCTATAGCTTCCTCTATACTATTTGTTGTTAATACACCAAATATAACTGGAATATTACTATTTAAACTTACTGTTGCTACTCCCTTCGATACTTCTGCACATACATAATCAAAATGTGGTGTTGATCCTTTTATAACAGCTCCTAGTGTTATAATAGCATCGTATTTACCTGATTCTGCCATTCTCTTTGCTACAAGTGGAATTTCAAAAGCTCCTGGTACCCAAGCTAACTCAATACTATCAGCCTCTACCTCATGTCTTAATAGTGCATCCTCTGCTCCACCAATAAGTTTAGAAGTTATAAACTCATTAAATCTTGCTGCAACTATTCCTACTCTTAATCCTCTTCCTGTAAAATTTCCTTGTAATACTTTCATTTCTTCCTCCTTGATTTCTCAGGACAAATAAAAAGCCCAGATTTTTTCTGGGCAATATAAAAAAAGTATAAGATTCCTGCATAGTTATCTTTTTCTTCTTCCATCCAGACTGTACTGTCGGTTTTGGAATTTCACCAAATCAGAGTAAAAAACTCTCGTGGACTATCACCACCGGTCGGGAATTGTTCACACTCACCCTGCCCTGAAGATATACATATTATTTTTATCTTTATAACTCAAGTATAAACTCATTCTTTAGTTTTGTCAATAGTTATTTTCTATAAATTTACTTTAAAGTGTTCCATTATCTTATTTAATCTAAACCGTATTCTAAATCACTTATTATATCCTCGACATTTTCTATTATAGTAGATAACTTCACTAAATACATCCCCAAATTTTTTAGTAAATTTAAATATCTATCTTTCCTTCTATAAATTTAACAGCCTTTCCACCAATTAAAACCTCTACTCTTCCATTTTCCAATATCAATTGTCCCAATATTTTACTTTTTCTACCCATAGTCTCCCCTTGTACTATCTCTATCTTCTCCTCAAGCTCTATTTTTTTATTAAGATATAGATAGTAGATCAAAGCTCCATTAGAAGTACCTGTTGCAGCTTCTTCTGGAATATCAACTACAGGAGCCATATTTCTTGCATAGACCTCTTTATCTTTCAATACAAACAGATGAAATGAGATTATCTCCAACTCTTTACTAATCTCCTTTATCATCTCCATATTGGGATTTATCCTATTTAAAATCTCTCTATCTCTTATCTCTATCATCAAATCCCAGATTCCTGTGTATGCTTTTACTATCTCTAATTCTTTTCCAAACTCTCCAACTGTTATTCCCAAAGCTTTAGCAATTCTTCCTCTCCAATACTCTAAGTTCTCTACAAATTCTATCTTTGGAGAGGCTTGATACATCATTATTTCTAAATTATCTCCAATACTATTAATAACAATTGGAAGTTGTCCTAAATTAGTCTGAACCTTTAAGATATTTTTTCCCTCTTTAAGTTTTAAAATTCCTCTCTCTATCAAGGCTGTTACATATGCTATTGTGGCATGACCACATAGATCTACCTCCTCTTTTGGAGTAAAAAATCTAACTTTTAAAACTTCTGCATCTGTATCAATAAATACAGTTTCAGGATAATTAAACTCCCTTGCTATCTTCCGCATCTCTTCTACACTCAAGTCCGCTATTCCCAAGACAACTCCTGCTGGATTTCCTTTAAACATCTCATCAGTAAAAGCATCATACACTAAAATAGTTCTTTCCATATTTATCTCCCCCTAATTAAATATTCAAAAATAGGAGTCTTTTTATCGACTCCTCTCTTTAAAACTATCTGTTTTGTGCTGCATTTGCATTTAATCTTTTTATAGCTATATCTCTAGCCTTTATATACTGCTCTTGAGTTATATATTTTTGCATCTCAATCTGACTTCTTATACGATCTTTTAATATACTTGCTTCAATAGCTCCTATTCTATCAAATAGCTCATCTATTTTTTCTAGATTTGCTTCTGATCCTTCAAGTACAAACTTATTGACCTCTAATTCTAATTGCTTCTTTTCCAATATAAGCATCTTATAGTTTATACTAACTTTATTTACCATAGCCTTAGCTTGTTTTATATTTTCGGGAGCTACACCCACCTTTAAAAAATCATCATCTGTCACTATTCCAAGTCCTTCTGAAGCTAGAAGCAAAGATGAACAGATTAACATTGTAAAAAAACTAAGTATCTTCCTCATCAGTTTTCCCCCATTAAATTTGTGTATCCAATCCAAATAATTCATCAGTATTTATCTCTATTTTTTTATCATCAAATAGATCATTATTGAAAAAATGCTCCATTGTTATGTCTGATTTTCTCTTCTCACTACCTATCGAGCTCTTATTAAAGGCATAGTTTATTGTAGACTTTATAGGTGATCTCTCTGTAATTATTTGATATGTAGAACTTGTAAATATTCCTAAGAAAAACAATGACAATGAAAATAGAGATTTTTTTCTATTTTTTCTCTTCTCCTGTTCAAACAACTCTTTATAAATATTAGCCTTTACTCTATCCTTTGGCGATACCATTTTAATTTCCTCCCATATCCTTGATTGCTTTATAGTATATAGATTTTATTGTGGATAAGTTTATATCCTTCATCTCTGCTATCTCTTTCAATTTATATCCATATATATCTTTTAAAATAACAATTTCTCTCTCTTTCAAAGACAGTAATTTTAACTTCTCTTCTAAAAGAATAGGTGTATCAATATTAGTACTATCCTCTAACATTAATATCTCTTCGTTTATATCTAATTCTATCTTTCTCTTTCTAAAAAAATCATAAATTTTATTTATTGCAATCTTGTATATCCAGGTATATATATTACTCTCTGAACGAAAATTTTTCAGATTTTTATAGACACTCATAAAAACTTCCTGAGATATGTCTTCAGCATCTTCAGGATTTTTTACTGCTCCTAAAATTTTGTAATATATCCTATCAAAATACTCTTCAAAAACCTCATCAAAGTCCATTCATTTACCCTCACAATTTTTATAGTATTTAGACGATAATTATTGGAAAAAAGTTTAAAATTTCTCACCAGAGTTTATCTTTCCTGAAAAATTAAGTTGAACATTGTGGTTTTTTAAGTTTATCTCCATATCCTCAGTTATTTCAACAATTTTTCTAGTAGGCATCACTATGTCTCTTGATCCTCTTCTATCCTCTTTCTCTGAAACTCCTAAATAACCAGTTATAAAAGATGTCTCCTTATATGAAAGTAGATATTTTTTGCTTTTTACATAATACTCTCTTCCAGAATCTATAACTATATCATCTAATTTTACAACTTGGTATCTATTTTTATCATAATTTACAACCAATCTATTTCTTCCCTCTATTCTAGTCAATGAAATATCTTCATTACTCTTAATAGATTTACAAGCAACTAGTATCATCAATAAAAATATACTAAATAAAAGTTTCCTCTTTATCATTATTTTCCTCCTCCATAATTAATTTTTTAAGCTCAATTAATATTTCAGATTCTTCAACTTTTTTTACTATCTTTCCTTTTTTAAAGATTACTCCAACACCTTTTCCACCAGCTACACCATAATCAGCTTCCTTTGCCTCTCCTGGTCCATTGACAACACAACCCATAACTGCTATTTTCAATTTTCTTTTCTCATTTTCAAACTCTTTCTCTACCCTCTTAGCAAGTCCTATTAGGTCTATCTCTGTTCTTCCACAAGTAGGGCAAGAAACTATTTCCACTCCAGCTTCTATAAGTCCCAATACTTTCAAAATCTCTTTAGCAACTTTTATCTCCTCTACAGGATCTTCCGTTAATGAGACTCTAATAGTATCTCCTATTCCATCTACCAATAGACTTCCTATACCTATTGCCGACTTCACAGTACCTTGAAAAGCTGTTCCAGCCTCTGTTACTCCAAGGTGTAGTGGATAATCTACCAATTTACTTATTTTTCTATAAGCTTCAACCATCATCTTAACATTACTAGCCTTCAGTGAAACTACTATATCATTAAAACCATTCTTCTCTAAAAGATTTATATGATACATAGCACTTTCAACCATTCCATCAGCTGTTGGTTTTCCATATTTTTCAAGTATATGTTTTTCTATAGATCCTGAGTTTACACCTATTCTTATTGGTATACCCTTTTCTTTTGCCATCTGAACAACTATTTTAATCTTATCATCTGACCCGATATTTCCAGGGTTTATTCTCAATTTATCTATTCCATTCTCCATAGCTAACAAGGCCAATTTATAGTCAAAATGAATATCTGCACACAGAGGTAAATTTACTCTCTTCTTTATCTCTGTTATAGCTTTTGCTGCCTCTTCATTATTGATAGTCATTCTCACCATTTGACAACCAGCTTTTTCCAATTTATTTATCTGTTCTACAGTGGCCTCTACATTGCTTGTTACTGTATTTGTCATAGATTGAATTATTATTGGATTTCCTCCACCTATTAAAATATCTCCTACTTTAACTACTCTACTCATATTATCCCTCTTTATTTTGACTTAGGCACATATTTCATTGGATTTAAAATTGTTTTACCTTTTCTTATTTCAAAGTGAAGATGTGGGCCTGTAACCCTTCCACTCTGACCTGTTTTTCCTATTAACTCACCAGTTTTTACATACTGTCCATTTCTTACACCAATCTTATCCAAATGAGCATATCTAGTTTCATAACCATTTGAATGTTGAATTATGATGATCTTTCCATACCCGTTCATAACACCAGCAAAAGTTACCTTTCCCTCTTTTGATGCATATAATGGTATAAAATGAGCCTTCAAATCGACTCCAGCATGGTAGATATATCTTTTTAAAACTGGATGAAATCTATTTCCTTGTGGACTTGTAATTCCTGTATATTTAATTGGCATAATAAATCCCAAACCACTTCTATTACTCACATTTGGGCTTGTTGTTCCCAAGTATTTAGTGACATTTGGATCTTTTATATATAGCTCATCTCCTAGTTGAACTGTATTAGATTCCAATTTATTTATCTTTTTCAACTCTTCCATATCAACTTTAAAAAGTTCTGCTATCTTATTCAAAGAGTCACCTTTTACAACCTTATAAAAAATACCATTTCCTCTTAAGACTTTTATTTTTTGTCCTACTTTTAAGTTATTTGCTGTTACTCCTGGGTTATTAGCCTTTAATATAGTTAAACCCATTCCATATTGTTCTGCTATCTCTGATAATGTATCTCCTTGTTGTACCTCATAGATCTCTTTTTCCGGTATAATATTTTCATCTTTTCCTATTTCTGGAGTGATCTCTTCGCTTCCCTCTTCTACTAAAATATACTCCTTAGTAAATGTATAAAAGCTATCATCTTGAACTTCCCAACCACCACTATCAGCTGCTCCAGCTTCATAGTAATCAGTGAACGGTCTAAGATCAACTACTTCAGTTTTAAAAGGATTTCCTAATATTATTCCCACATAGAAAGCTGTAAGTAATACTAAGAAAAAACCCAATTTATTTTTCATCTTTTACTCCTCTTTCAAACTGTTCTAACATACTTTTATTACTATTTGTACTTTTTAAAGTATCTACCAATCTTTTCAAACTTTCAGCTTTATCATATTTAGCAAGGTGTCTTCTAATTCTCCAGATAGATTCTAGCTCCTTTTTAGGAATTAGCAACTCCTCTTTTCTTGTTCCAGAACGTTGAATATCTATTGCAGGGAATAATCTCAACTCTGCCAAATTTCTATCCAAATGTATGTCACAATTTCCTGTAGATTTAAACTCTTCATAAATTATATCATCCATCTTACTTCCAGTATCAACTAGTACAGTGGCAACTATTGTTAAACTTCCTCCACCTCTTATATTTCTAGCAGTTCCAAAAAAGTTTTTTGGATAGTATAGGGCTGTTGGGTCTATTCCACCTGATATTAACTTTCCACTTGACGGAATTACTATATTGTAAGCTCTTGCAAGTCTTGTTAACGAATCCATCAATATAACTATATTCTCTCCGTTTTCAACTCTTCTCTTCGCTCTCTCCAGTATACTCTCTGTGACCTTAATATGGTTTTTAGGATCTTCATCAAATGTTGATGCAAAAACCTGTGCTCCTATTACAGTCTCTTTTATATCTGTTACCTCTTCTGGTCTCTCATCAATAAGTAATATCCAAACCTCTACATCCTTATTATTCTTCATAATAGAGTTGGCTATATTGCTTATAAGTATTGTCTTTCCAGCCTTTGGTGGAGCTATTATAAGAGCTCTCTGCCCTCTTCCAATAGGAGCTATCAAATCTATTATTCTGCCAGAGATATTTTTACTATCTGTTTCCAAAGTAAATTTTTCTGTAGGATATGCTGGTATAAGCTCTTCAAAAGGTAATCTAGATTCTGCTACTTCCAATGTTTCGTTATTAACTAAAAGAACTTTCTTTAAGGCATAGTTTTTTTCATCAGCAGAGGGTTCTCTAACTTCTCCTACTACTATATCTTCAGTTCTTAATTTAAATTTTCTAACTTGAGAAGCTGATACATATATATCTTTTTCTACACTCGTTCCTCTTAAAAATCCATAACCATCTGCTAATACTTCTAAAGTTCCCCAAGCTATATCTGTATTGTCTTTGTTTGCAATATCTACTTCTATTAACTCTTTTATCTCATTTTTCTTTATTCCAGCTTTTATTTTTAACCCAAGCTGTTTTGCTATCTCTAATAGTTCCTTTAATAGAAACTTATCCAATCTATCCATATCCACCTCAATACTTATAATAAACTTATACTATCTCTCCATACAATGTCCAAGTCTTACAATCGTTAATTTTTACATTTACAAAAGTTCCCTCTAAAGCTTTATCCCCTTTAAATAGAACTATTTTGTTACTAGAAGTTCTTCCACTTAAAACCTCTTTATTTTTCTTGCTCTCTCCCTCAACTAAAACTCTCTCTATCTTTCCTAAATAAGTTTTACTTTCAGCTAATGAACAAGCATTTTGTACTTCGATAAGTCTCTGTAATCTCTCTTTTTTTACCTTATCATCTATTTGATTCTCCATAGTTGCTGCTCTTGTCCCTTTTCTAATTGAGTACATAAACATAAAACTATTTTCAAATTGTATCTGTCTAACTACATCTAATGTATCTAAAAAATCTTCTTCAGTCTCTCCAGGGAATCCCACAATTATATCAGCTGTTAAAGCTACATTAGGTATCTGCTCTTTTATTTTATTAGCTAATGCTATATACTGCTCCTTAGTATACCCTCTATTCATAGCTTTTAATATTCTTGATGATCCTGCTTGTAATGGTAGGTGTAAAGATCTTGCTATCTTATCATTTTTAGCTATAACTTGAATTACCTCATCTGTAAAATCTCTTGGATGTGGAGATACAAATCTAACTATAAAATCTCCCTTCACCTTACAGATCTCCTCTAATAATCTTGCAAAATTATCTCCATTTGTAAATTCTTTTCCATATGAGTTTACATTCTGTCCTAATAATATTATCTCTTTATAACCTTTTTCTACATATTGTTTTACATCATGTAAAATCTCTTCCATAGGAACAGATCTCTCTCTTCCTCTTACATATGGTACTATACAATATGCACAGAAGTTATTACATCCGTATGTTATTGAGATTGATGCTGTTTTCTTAGAATCAAAATCTGCATCTAATCTAGGTGGTAATTCATCTTCATAATCTGTATAAACTAGATGTTTATCCACTTTATGCTCAATATCATCAATAGCTTGTGGTATTTTTCCTATATTTTGGTTTCCCATAACTATATCAATTTGAGGAAATTTTTTAATAAGTTCCTCCCCCTGCTCTTGAGCAAAGCAACCTGTTACCCCTATTATCATACCTTTGTTCTCTTTTATATGCTTCAACTCTCCAAGTTTTCCATATATTTGAGTTGCTGCTCCTTCTCTAACTGTACAAGTATTTAAAAATGTTATATCTGATTCCTCTATATTTTCAGTCATTTCATATCCCATATTTTGGAACATTTTCTTTATTTTTGCACTTTCATTTACATTCATTTGACAACCATATGTTATGATTGATGCTTTTTTCACTACTTAATCCTCCTAAATTCTAAATATATTTTCTTTTTTTTGTAAAGCAAAAGAGTCTATCTTATAATTTTATCAGTTTTTTATGTTTTTTTCAAACAAAAAAATTTGTTATACCAAAGAAAAAGGAGCAAGTTTTTAATTTCTAAAAACTCACTCCCTCTATTAAGAATTATAGGTTATGGTTATACACAATTATTTTTTTCTGTTTACCATTTCTTTTACTATGAATGTAGCCACGTCATCAGCATATTTTCCAGGTCCAAATCCTGCATCATATCCTAACTCTTTAGCAAGTTCATTAGTGATTCTAGCTCCACCAGCTATTAAAATGACTTTATCTCTTAGCCCTTCTGCCTCTAAAAGTTCTACTAAGTTAGTTAAGTTCTTAATATGTACATCTTTTTGAGTTACAGTTTGTGAAACTATTAGAGCATCAGCTTTTAACTCAATAGCTTTTTGAATAAACTCTTCATTTGGAACTTGGCTTCCTAAGTTATAAGCTTTTACCCCTTTATATCTCTCAAGACCATAGTGTCCTGCATATCCTTTCATGTTCATGATAGCATCTATACCAACAGTGTGTGCGTCTGTACCTGTACTTGCCCCTACCATTACTACATCTCTTCCGATATTTTCCTTTATATAATCTTCACACTCATGCATATCCATAGTATCTATTTCTAATGCTTGTACATGAATATCTTCATAGTTAACTGTATGAGAAGTTGATCCATATACTACATAGTAAGAAAACTCTTTATCTAGTGCTTCTGAGAAAGCTACTGCTGGATCTACGAATCCCATTTTCTTAGCAAGTTGTATAGCAGCTTCTACTCCTTTTTCATTATTTGGAACTGGAAGAGTAAAACTTAATTGTACCTTTCCATCATTCATTGTATCCCCATAAGGTTTTAATTGAGTTAAATCCAATGTTTTATCATAATCTTTTTTATCAGTTGAATATAATCCTCCAGACATTATCTCTTACCTCCAAGCATTGATTCTATAAATGGATTGAAATAACTTGAATCTTTTTCAAATACTCCAGCTAATCCTTTTCCACCATCTATTGGTCTTCTTATTCCAGCAAATACTCCACCTTCTATTGTTTTGAATATTCCTGTTGTTTCAATAGTTTTTAAAAGTTCTGCTGCTTTTTCTAATACCTCTTTAGCTCTGTTTTCCATTATTCCACCCTTTTTAAATTGGATGTCATTTCCTAAATCTTCCATATTATTGAAGATATATTTTGCATTTTCAATAGAAAGTGCTCTATCTGACATAAATGGAGTATGGATTGCTTCTGTTAACATTCCTAATAGGTGAACTTTTTGACCTGTCATTATACTTACCATATTAAATAAAGCATCTTGTACATGTCCTTTAAATATATTTCCTGTCATAAATTTTGTAGGTGGCATATATTTTAAAGGTGCTTTAGGGAAGATCTCTCTTGCCATTTGAGCTTGTGCCAACTCATATAGGAATCCATTTTTTGTATCTGGATGCATTTCAAAAGCGTGTCCAAGTCCCATTTGCTCTTCAGGAAGTCCTGCTACTAATGCGAACTGCTCATTTATAAATTGAGAAGCTAATACTGTATGTGCCTCTTCAATTGCGTCAGCAGTAGTTAGGTAGTTATCCTCTCCAGTATTGATTATAACTCCTGCAAATCCATTGATTACTCTTGAGAAGAACTGGTCAATTAATGTTCTCTTCATATTGATATCTCTAAATAGAATTCCATACAATGCGTCGTTAAGCATCATATCTAGTCTTTCTAATGCTCCCATAGCTGCTATTTCTGGCATACATAATCCTGAACAGTAGTTACATAATCTTATATATCTTTTTAACTCTACTCCTACTTCATCAAGTGCTTTTCTCATAATTCTAAAGTTTTCTTGAGTGGCAACAGTTCCTCCGAATCCCTCTGTTGTAGCTCCGTATGGAACATAGTCTAGAAGTGATTGTCCAGTAGTTCTGATAACTGCTATAACATCTGCACCTTGTCTTGCAGCAGCAACAGCTTGAGTAACGTCCTCATAGATGTTTCCTGTTGCAACTATAACATAGATATATGGACCTTTTTTATCTCCATAAACACCTAAATACTCTTCTCTTTTTGCTCTATTTGCTTTAACTCTTTCTACAGTTTTCTCTACTATTGGTTTTAATGCAAGTCTGATATCGAAATCATCATGCCACTTCATTTTTGTAATATCTAACTCTTTTTTAGCTACTTTTTCTGCTATCTCTTGTGGTTGTAACCCTGTTTCTAACATAGCATTTCCGATATATTTAGCTACTCCTAAAGATAGGTTTCCATTCTCTTTTATGAAATCTACTACTACGTTAGGTAATGGAACTTCAAAATCATCTATTCCATCTATTCCTAATAATCTACATATAGTTCTTTCAACAGTTACTGTACTATGTTTATCTATAAATACTTGGGCATCAGCAGCTATATTCTTCGCTGAAGTACGAGCCTCTTCTACTAAATTCCAATTTAGGTTTAATTTGCTCTCCATTCCTTAATCCTCCTTGCTATACTCTTGTAATATTATATTGGCAAACTTCTCATCAATTCCTATAAGTTTAGCTATATTCAATGCATCTTTTGGAACCTCACTATCATCAGATCTCTCCAGTCTATAATCCATATAATCCTGTATCAAACTCATTGAATTTACACTAATCTCAATTTTTGTTTTTAATTTATTAAAATCCACATTTTTTAATCCCACTACTTCATAGTGATTCATATTGGCTTGAGCAATACCATCAAAATGTGTTGTTATCAAAGAGATACTATCTTTATCATTTAAACACTCTGCTAAAGCTTTTACAAATTTTTGTCCCTCTTTTGGATTTGTTCCTCTTGCAAATTCGTCAAAGACTACAAATCCTGTTCCTAATTCTAAAAATACATTTACCTCTTTTAACTTCATTATCTCAGCTCCAAAGGTACTCAATCCTTTGGATATATCCTGCATATCATCAGAAACAAAGAAAACAAAGTCAACAATTGGAAATTCTGCTTCATCTGCTACAACGAAAAATCCATAGTTAAACAACAATAGATTCTCAGTTATAGTTTTTAAGGCAACACTCTTTCCACCCATATTAGCACCAGTTATTATTGTAACTCCTGAAGCTAACTCTATGTCTATTGGTGTAAAATTCTTCCCTTTACTATCTAGCATCTCTCTTACTTCTATATTTACAAGTCCTTTGGCTGATATTTTCATCTCTGTAGATATTTTTGCTCTTTTTCCACCATATTGTTGTGCAAATCTTACCTTTGCCATTAAAAAATCTAAATTTCCTATTTTGTCAATATTTTCTAAATACACTTCCCCGTACTTTAAAACTTCCGCTGAAAGAATCTGTCTTATTCTTAACTCTTCTTGCTCTTCTTCAACAAGAACACTTAATCTTTCCTCTTTTAATCTTCCAATCTCATCTATATCAGAAGTGGAAAATATCTTCTTTTCTATAGATTTCTTTTTATCTCTGATCTCTTTTAGAACTTCTGAATAACTATCATAAATGTAAAATGTTGGAACCTTTTCTCCATCTGGATCCAATGCTTCAAGCACTTTACTTATATCATTTAACCTAAATACTTCTAACTCTTTTGGAAACTTCTCTAGATATTCGTTTAAACTTTCCATCAACATACCTTGAACTTTTATCTCAAAAAGATCAACATCATCTAGTATATTTCCTTTTAAACAGTTCTTTAAAACATTTTTTATATCTTTTAATCTGTGAATAACGCCTTCTATATTTCTTACTGTGTCTCTATCACTTTGAGAATATTTTAGAAAAACTTCCATTTTAGAGAATTCAGCTTCTAATTCCTGCTCCTCTCCTTTATTGTAGTTTTTCAACTTTTTCAATTTATCATTTCCATAAAGTGACAAAGTTTCAACTCTATTTAAAAGAGTTTTAAAACCTAATCTATTCAAGCTTTTATCATCTATAAATCTCATATTTTTTCACCTACTACATCTATCACATTGACATTTAATTTCTCTTCTAAGAGAGTTCTAAACTTCTCCTTAGGAAAATCATATCCAAGAGGAGAGTGAGGATTACAGGTTACAAATAGAAGATTTATTGGATTCAATACTCTAATATTTATTCCACAGGCTTCTATTTTTTTAAGAGTTATAAAATCTGTAAATACTCTTGTTCCATCCTTTATAACCAAGGTTAAGTTCTTGAAATTTTGTCTATTTTTTATCAAAGTTTCTAAAAACTTCTGTGTAATTGCTCCTCTGATTGCTATAACTTCTATATCATCATTGAAATAATTCTTTATTTCTTCATTTGATTCAAGAGAACTTATTCCTTCTAAATTTATAATGCTTCCATCTCTATATATAACAACTGCTCTAGTTTCTAAGAAGTGATCCTCTATATACTTTTTCAATTCCATATTTTCGAAAACTGGAAGCTGTAATAAAGATACTGTTGTCTTAGTCTCATCTATTACTTTCCCCATATCTAAAGAAAGAGCTGCTCCTGTGGATAAAATAGTAGCCTCTGTTACATCACTCATTGCACTTCCCTTTCTACTCAAAGCCCCATCTACAATAGAAAGTTCACTGCCATATCTTTCCATCAACTCCAATATCTCCTTAATTTGACTATTGTATGATGGTCCAGCTATATCTACATATCCTGAAGTTATCGCTCTTACTATTACTATATTCCCCATAGGGGTAGAGAAATCTGTGGTATACAGAATCTCTCCTGTTATATCACAGTTTCTCAAACAATCTCTAGCAGTAGCTATAATAGTATTTGGATATACGTATATTCTAGGTTTTGAAGTAGTAGTTACAACGTCTACCTCCTCACCATCTCTACCTATAGATGTGAGTCCCACTACTTTCTTATCCCCTATCTTATTTATAAGAAAGTTTAATAGAGTTGTCTTCCCTACATTTTTCTCCATACCTATTATTGATATTCTTTTATATTGCTTTAAAAGTGTATATACATCCAACATTCGCTACCTCTTCACTAGAAATTTTTATTTTTCATTTCTCTTATGTCTATCTAATTCTTTTGGTTCTATTGCCATAGCTCCACCACTTAGAAGTTTTGAAACTCCAGTATTTAATCTGTGAGCTTTACAGTCATCACATTGACACTCTTCATGGTACTCTTCTGGCTCTGTATAAGTAGTTATTACTCCCTCAAAGTTTCTTAATACTACTTTATGTGGTGATTGAGAAATTACATATTGAGGCATTACAGGAGTTTTTCCTCCTCCACCAGGTGCGTCTACAACAAATGTAGGTACTGCATACCCAGAAGTATGTCCTCTTAATCCTTCAATGATCTCGATTCCTTTAGAAACTGGTGTTCTGAAGTGCTCAAGTCCCATTGATAAGTCACATTGATAAATGTAGTATGGTCTAACTCTCATTTTTACTAATTCGTGAACTAATCTCTTCATTACATGTACACAGTCGTTAATTCCTCTTAATAATACTGATTGGTTTCCTAAAGGAATTCCAGCATTAGCTAATCTTTCACAAGCTGCTTTAGCTTCTGGAGTAACTTCTTTTGGATGGTTAAAGTGAGTATTTAACCAGATTGGGTGGTATTTCTTTAACATCTCTACTAATTCTGGAGTTATTCTTTGAGGTAAAACAACTGGAGTTCTTGATCCAATTCTTACTATCTCAACGTGAGGAATAGCTCTTAATTTTTTAATGATATACTCTAAAGTCTCATCAGAAACTAGTAATGCGTCTCCTCCTGATAATAATACGTCTCTTACTTGTGGAGTTTTTGCAATATACTCAATAGCTTTATCTATTCTTTCCATAGGCATAGCTTGGTCATGAGCTCCTGCAAATCTTCTACGAGTACAGTGTCTACAATACATAGAACACATATCTGTTATTAGTAATAATACTCTATCAGGATATCTATGAGTTAATCCTGGAACTGGTGAGTCCTCATCTTCATGTAATGGGTCTAATAGGTCAGCTTCTGATTTATGAATCTCTCTTATTGATGGTATAGCTTGTTTTCTAATTGGGCAATTAGGGTCATCTATATCCATTAATGAGAAATAGTAAGGAGTAACTGCCATTCTTAATGTTTCAAGAGTTTTCTTAACTCCTTCTTCTTCCTCTTCACTTAAGTTGATGTATTTCTTTAAGTCATCTAAAGTTTCTATTCTATTTCTTACTTGCCAGTGCCAATCGTTCCATTCTGCATCAGTTACATTTGGGAAAAACTTTGCTCTTGTATTAACGGTATTCATATTCTCATCTCCTTATTCCACTTTTCAAATTTTACATTTTCTAGTTTCTACATTATATTATACATATAACTCGTTAAAGATTTCTCTTAAAACTGCACTTTCTCTTAACTCTTCTAATGTTATAGCTGCGTGGTCTTTAGTGTATCCATTTCCAACCATCATAGTTACGTCTTTTCCTACACCTTCTGCTCCAAGAGCTGCTTTTGTAAATGATGTAGCCATTGAGAAGAAGTAAACTATTCCTAAATCTTTAACTGGAAGAATTGTTGACATCTCAGTATTTGCTACGTTTACACAGTTGATAGCTACATCTACTTCTTTACCATCATTAGCTTCTAATACTGCATTTAAAACTTCTATTGGTTTAGTAGCGTCTGCTATTACAACTTTTACTCTAGAACTTACTCTTTCTAATAGAGCTTTTTCTTTTTCATTTCTTACTAATCCGATTACATTTCCAGTAGGTCCTACTCTTTTTACAGCCTCATATGCACATAACATTCCTGATTTTCCAGCTGATCCTAAGATTACTACTGATTGACATGGTCTTACAAGTTTAGCTACTTGAGCAGGTGCTCCAGCTACGTCTAGTGCTGCTAGTGCTAAAGTTTCAGGCATATCTTGTGGTAATACTGCATAGATTCCACTTTCGAATAATATTGCTTTACCTTTGATCTCTACTCTATCAATTTCTGGTTTTACATCTATTATCTCATCTATTCTTAATGGAGTTAATGAAAGAGAAACAAGAGTTGCTATCTTATCTCCAACTTTTAGATCAGTTTTTCCTTCTAAGTCTGGACCTATTTTTTCAATTCTTCCTATTAGCATTCCACCAGATCCTGTTACTGGGTTTTGCATTTTTCCTCTTTCTCCAACTATCTCTTTTATTTTAGCTTTTATTTTTTCTACATCATGTCCTGCTTCTTCTTCTATTTGAGTGAATGAAGCTGAGTCAATATTTAAAGCTATTACATCTATTAATATCTCATTTGAATAAATTTCCATATCGTTATTAATTTTCAATGCTGGTTGTGGTAATACTCCTTGTGGCTCTATTACTCTGTGTGTTCCATATTTACATCCTTTTAACATTGTGATACCCCCTATAATTCTAATTCTATTTTGTTAAACTTAAAATTCTTCTTGCTTCATCTGGAGTTGCTATCTCTCTTCCTAGCTCTTTTGCTAATCTAACTACTTTTTCTACTAACTCTCCATTAGACTTAGCTAATACCCCTTTATCTATATATACGTTATCTTCAAAACCAACTCTTACATGTCCTCCCATTGTTATTGCTAAAGCTGCCATTGGGAATTCATGTCTTCCAATTCCTGAAACTGTCCAAGTTGATCCTTGAGGAATACTCTCACTTATGAAAACTAAATCTCTTGCACTAGCTGACATCTGTACACCTAATACAAAGTCAAAGTGCATAGGTTCTTTTATAAACCCTTGTTTTGCATATCTAATAGCATAATCTACCATACCTTTATCAAATACTTCTATCTCTGGTTTTACATTTCTTTCTATCATTATTTTTCCAAAGTTCTTGATAGTGTTCTCTGTATTAACAAATACTTCATCTCCACCAAAGTTACAAGTTCCACAATCTAGTGTAGCCATCTCTATTCCTAGTTCAGTAGGTTGTAATCTCTCTAGATCTGTCATCCCTACTGCTCCACCAGTTGATGGTTGAATAATTACATCTGGACACTTTTCTCTTATTGCATCTATACAAGCTTTAAATCTCTCTTTTGATTGAGTAGGTGTTCCGTCATCTTCTCTTACATGTAAATGTATTATTGCTGCTCCTGCTTTATAAGCACTGTAAGCTTCTCTAGCTATCTCTTCTACTGTATATGGTACAGCTGGGTTATTTTCTTTTGTTACTTCAGCTCCACAAATAGCTGCTGTAATTATTAATTTTTCCATAGTGTTATTTCCTCCTCTAAAATTAGCTTAATTTACTATTTTTTTCTTTGTTTATCTTTAGGAGTAACACATGTTCCGCTAGCTCTACATACAACTATTGGTTCTGGAAGTACATCTGCTGCTGAATCATTAATGTCTGGTCTTGGTACTATTACTTTTCTTGCTTCAAAAACCATTTTTCTTGAAGAATTTCCTGTACTTACTATCTCTCCTACTGCTTCTATAAAATCTCCAGCATATACAGGTGCCATAAACTCAACGCTATCATAAGCTTTAAATAATCCTTCATCTCCATCCATTTGGATTAAAAGTTCTGTAGCTACATCTCCAAATAATTGTAACATTCTTGCACCATCTACAAGATTTCCTCCATAGTGTGCATCGTGTGAACTCATTCTCATTCTAATCATTGACTTCATTTTTCTTCCTCCTGACTTTTTTTCAAATTAATCTACCAAAAAAATTAAAAAGTGCATGTTTAAATTTGTAAGGTATAATTGCAGCACAATATTTATGTAAAAAGAAAATAGCTCTCCACAAAAACTGTGACAGTGATCATATATTCATATAATCCCCAAGAAAAAAGTTAAATAAGCTTACTTTATTTCTTTCGGCAATTATGCCCTTCGTATAAAACATTGGGAGCTTCTTCCCTTAACATTTTTATACTACCTCTCATAAATGCACCTCTATTTTTAAAATATTAAATTGTCAGTTATCTTTTACCTTATTTATTCTACTATATATTTTTTTAATGCATAGTATTAATAAACATTACTTTCAATATAAGTATATTACATACAATATTAATTGTCAAGAAATTATTTTTTTGTATAAAATATATCACATTTATTAAAAATTATATTTTTTTTAAAAGTATGATTTTTTCTTGTTTTAAGGCATCTTATCCTCCCTTAAAAAATAAAATTCCTAGAAAAAAATTATCATTTTGTAATTTTTTAGTTGAAATATTATCAAAATTGAACTATAATTAGCGTATAGATTATAGTGATATCCATTATTAATTTTTATCATTATCATTATTAATATTATCATTGTAATCATAAAACTAATATTAAAATTTAATTTTACTAGTATTCACCTACTTAATTAAATTTAATTTTGGACCAAACAAAATATTTAGGAGGGTAAATTATATGGTCGAGTTTATTAAATTAATGCCAGTTTTTATTTTAGCTGCACTTATGATGTCAGGGTTTGATGCTTTGCTTGCTGCACCTTTAGCAACAGTTGCCGCAGCAGTAGTTGCAATGATTACAGAAAAAAGAAAATTTTCTGAAATCCTTGATGCTGCTTTAGCAAATGTTAGAGAGATTACCGTTGCTCTATTTATTCTAATGATGGCTTATGCTATGGCTGAAGTATTTATGGCTACTGGAGTTGGAGCTGCTATCATCAATGTAGCTTTAAAATTAGGAATTACAGGAAAGACTGTTGCATTAGTGGGGGCAATTGTTACTTCTATTCTTTCAATAGCTACTGGATCAAGCTGGGGTACTTTTGCTGCTTGTGCTCCAATATTCTTATGGTTAAATCATATTGTTGGGGGAAATATTATGTTAACTATGGGAGCTATAGCTGGAGGAGCTTGTTTTGGGGAT
>NZ_JAGIRL010000035.1 GCF_019012925.1 Fusobacterium sp. | reverse complement strand
TATTGTTGGGGGAAATATTATGTTAACTATGGGAGCTATAGCTGGAGGAGCTTGTTTTGGGGATAATATAGGACTTATTTCAGATACTACTATAGTTAGTTCTGGTATCCAAGGTGTTGAAGTTGTTAAAAGAATTAGACACCAAGGTGTTTGGTCTGGTTTAGTTTTAGTATCTGGTATTATCTGTTTTGGACTTGCTGGAATATTTATGGGATTACCATCAGTAGTTGGAGATGGAGCTGCTGCTATTAACGAAATTCCAGCTGAAGTTTGGACAAAACTTGCTGAAGAGAGAGAATCGGCTGTAACTCTATTAAACCAAGTTAGAGATGGTGTTCCAGTTTATATGATAATTCCTTTAATATTAGTTCTAGTATTCGCATTTAAAGGATATCAAACATTTATCTGCTTATTTATTGGTATTATTTCTTCTTATATCCTTGGATACTTTGCGGGAACTGTTACTAGTACAAAAGCTTTCCTTGAAGATCTAATCTTTGTTGGATTTGAAGGTGCAGGAGCTTGGGTTGTAGTTATGATGATGTGGGTTTCAGCTTTTGGTGGAATAATGAAATTGATGGACGCATTCAAGCCTCTATCAATATTACTAATTAAGATTTCTAAAAACGTAAGACAACTTATGTTCTGGAACGGAGCTTTATCAATATTTGGAAATATGGCTCTAGCTGATGAGATGGCACAAATAGTTACAATAGGGCCAATCATTAGAAACCTTGTTGAGAAAAACGTAGAAGGTGCTCCAGAAGATATTGAAGTATTAAGACTTAGAAATGCTACATTCAGTGACGCTATGGGAGTTTTTGGATCTCAATTGATTCCTTGGCACGTATATATTGGATTCTATTTAGGAATTGCAACTACAGTATATCCATTAGAGGCATTCTCTCCAATAGATATTATCCAGTACAACTTTATAGCATTCATAGCTGTAATAAGTATGTTACTTCTAACTTTAACAGGTTTTGACAGATTCATTCCTAGATTTGCATTACCTAGAGAACCAAAAGTAAGATTGAGAAAATAATTAGAAATTAATGGTGAATACATAAAAAAGAGAGCAATATTGCTCTCTTTTTTATGTATATTTATGCTATAATATAATAAAAAATATGAGGTGACATATGATTAGATTTCAAAATTTCTACAAGAAAAATTTTAATACTTTAACCAAAACTGAAAAAAAAATCTTAGAATACCTAATTAAAAATCCTAAAAATATCATTACCCATTCAGCTTTAGAAATTGGAAAAGAACTCAATATTAGTGATGCTTCTGTTTTAAGATTTTCAAAAACTCTTGGTTTTGAAAAGTTTAATGATTTAAAAATATATATCACTTCTAATCTGACCTCTTCTAGTCCTAATGAAAGAATCATTAAAAACTGGAACAATTTTAGCTCAGAAAATGATATGATCACTAAAATAGTTAATGCTGATATCACAAACATTAAAGAGTTTATTGAAACGTTAAATTTAAATCAATTAAATAAAGCAATACATATCTTAGAAAATTCTAATAAAATTTATTTTTTGGGTCTTGGATCAAGCAAAGGAATTTCACAATTTATGTTTTGGTATATGAGACGTCTAGGATTCAATACTGAGTGTATTAATGAAGGTGGTCTCGGGCTTTATGAAACTTTATCACATATAAAGAGCAAAGATACTATTTTTATTTTTTCATTTCCTAGAATATTGGAAGATGAAATAAGAATACTTGAACTAGTAAAGAAAAAAGGAAGTAAAGTCATTGCCATTACAAGTACAGAGTTTTCTGAAATCTCCCTACTTAGTGATATACTATTCCAAGTTGAGGTGGAGAATTTAGGATTTTTCAACTCTTATGTTGTTCCTATTCAACTATGTAACTTAATATTGACAATGCTATTTGAAAAAAACAAAGATACTTTATATAAAGAAATTAAAGAAAATAGTTTTGTTCAAGATTTTCTGTTCCACAATTTATAATTAATTCTATTAATACATTATTTATATTATAAATATACTAATCTATTGTGTTTATATTTATGTTTTATAAATGATGTATTTTTATTTTTTTAATACATAAAATGTAAATTCCATTACATATTTTATTGACTTTACTACATTTAAAGTGTATAATGTAGTATAAACTACAAAAGGGAGGATTTTTATGATTAAACCTATAATTGGGATTACATCTGCATATGAGATTGAAGATGGACTTCGTAATTACCATAGGACGACTGTTAGTATTGATTATTCTAAGTCAATTATAGCTGCTGGTGGTGTTCCTATAGTTTTGCCTGTAACATCTGATTTAGAAACTATTAAAAACCAATTATCACTTCTTGATGGTCTAATCTTAGCAGGAGGAGCTGATATAAACCCTTTATACTACAATCAAGATTTCAAAGAAAATATGGGAGTTATCTCTCCTGAGAGAGATGAAGGTGAATTAATTGTTTTAAGAGAATTTTTTAAAACTGGAAAACCTATTCTTGGTATATGTAGAGGACACCAACTTTTAAATGTATTTAGAGGTGGAACTTTATATCAAGATCTTAAATATTTTGGAAAACCTGTTCTAAAACATAGACAAGATTTTTATCCTGAATTAGCTATACACAATGTCAAAATAATTGATTCAGATAATATGTTGTCACAATTATTTGGTAACAGTATTTTAACAAACTCTTTTCACCATCAATCTATTGATAAAATAGGGGACGGATTGACTACCATCGCAACTACTGAAGATGGAATCGTTGAAGCTATTCAGATGAAATCACATAAATTTTTGTACGGAATACAATGGCATCCAGAAATGATGACAGCTAGAGGAAATGAGGATATGAAAAAAATATTTATTGAATTTATTAAACACTGTAATAAATAAAGTAAATTAAATGGGGGGATTTAAATGAATAACAGTATTAAACAAAAAGGATTTTTAGGTAAAGTTGCTATTATTGCCAACAAACTTCCACATCCTGTTACAATTTTTATTATTTTTTCTATAATAATCGCTATTCTATCTGAAGTTTTTGCTCGACTAGGAACTTCTGTACAAATAGAAACTATTAATCGTTCAACAAAACAGATCGAAGATACTACTTTCTATGTTAAAAGTTTATTAACACCAGAAGGTATTAGATGGATTTTTGAGTCTGCTGTTGAAAATTTCATCTCTTTTGAACCATTAGGAGTGGTATTATTCTTCTCTTTATTCTTTAACTTTTTGAATGAAGTTGGTTTATTTCCAAGTTTCCTAAAAAAAATAATGGGAAAAATCAATGGAAAATACATTTCATTTTTTATAGCTTTTTTAGGAGTTAACTCTTCTTTTGCTGGTGATATTGGATATGTGCTTGTTGTTCCTATTGCTGGTATTCTTTATAAGCAACTTAAAAGAAATCCTATTGCTGGTATTCTTTTAGGATTTAGCTCCACTTCTGCAGGATTTGCTGCTTGTTTAGTTTCTTGTTTAGTTTCTATTGATGCTTTACTAGGAGGTCTTTCCACTGCTGCAATAAGTATTGTTAATCCAGATTATATTGTTACACCTCTAGCAAATTCAATATTTATGTTTTTCTTTACTTTTTTTATCACTTTTATTGTCGCATTTGTCAACGATAAAATTGTTGAGCCTAAATTAGATATGTTTTTACCTACTGATGAAGTTCAGAATTTAGAAAATGAAGATTTTAATCCAAATCTTACACTTGAAGAAGAAAGAGGATTAAAGTGGGCAGGACTTGGATTTATTATCTCTTTTACAATTATAGGAGTCCTTTCTCTTCCTACTTGGGGACCACTTAGAAACCCAACTACTGGTAAATTATTATTAGGATGGAGTCCACTTCTATCTGCTATCATACCTGTAATTTGTCTTATATTTTTTATTCCAGGATTACTTTATGGAATTGGAGCTAATAAGATAAAAAATGATAAAGATTTAATGAATCTATTATTTAAAGCCCTTGATGGATTTGGAGCATTTATTGTATTGTGCTTTTTCTCTTCAATCTTTATATCTTGGTTCTCATACAGTCAATTTGGAACTATAATAGCTGCTGAAGGAGGTAAATTCTTATCTCAAATTGGACTAACTGGTATTCCTTTAATAATAACTTTTATAATTTTTGTTAGTTTTATTAATTTATTTATGGGATCTATGACTAGTAAATATGTTCTTTTAGCTCCTATTTTTTTACCAATGTTATATAAATTAGGAATTTCTCCAGAATTAGCTCAATTAGCATATAGATTAGGAGATTCAGCTACAAATATAATTTCACCTTTAATGAGTTACTTTGCTTTAATTCTTATGTATTGTAATAAATACAACAAAAAATTTGGTCTTGGAGATTTAATAACTTATATGATTCCTCATTCAATAAGTATATTAATATCTAGTATTATTTTCTTTACTATTTGGCTTATTTTAAATTTACCTATTGGCTTTGGAACAGTAAATTTTTTATAAAAAAATTAATAGATAAAAATAATTAAATAATTACTAAAAAGGAGAGCACACCCTGTACTCTCCTTTTTCATAGAATATCTATATCAATTCTTTTAAATTTTTTAATTCTTCCTCTAAAGCTTCCCACTCTTCCATAACTTCCATAATCTGTACATCATAATCTTCAAGCTCCTGTTGAATAGTCAGAAGTTTATCCAAATCATTAATTTTTCCAGCTTCGTTATACTCCACTTCTTTTTTAGCTTTCTCGCTCTCTAACTTTTCCAATCTTTCTTCAGATTTTACAATTTTTTTCTCTAGAGATGATATTTTATTTTTATTTTTCTTCTGTTCTTCATAACTTAATACAGCCTTATCTTTATTTTCATCCTTCTCTTTTACATTATCTCTCTGTTGTAAATAGCTATTATAATCTCCTTTAAACATAATAGCTCCCTCTTTTTTTATCTCATATATATTATTTACAACACAGTCTAAAAAGTTTCTATCATGTGATACTACTAAAATAGTTCCTGTATAATCCTCTAAAGCCTCTACCAATATCTCTCTTGAATATATATCCAAGTGGTTAGTTGGCTCGTCTAATATTAAAAAGTTAGGTTTTTCAAGCATAAGTTTCATAAAAGCAACTCTTGCCTTCTCTCCTCCACTCAAACTTTTTATCTCTTTATATACATCATCTTCACTAAATAAAAATCCACCACAAATATTTCTAGCTTCCTCTTCACTCAAAGTAAAATTATACATAAGCTCTTCAATTATAGTCCTATTTAAATTTAGACCTTGATGATTTTGGTCATAGTAACCAATCTTTACTCTATCTCCTATTTTAAACTCTCCACTAGAAGCATTTTCCAAAGAGTTAACAATCTTCAATAAAGTTGATTTTCCAACTCCATTTTTTCCTATTATTCCTATTCTTTCTCCTCTATATACATCTAAGTTAATATTAGAAAATATCTTATGACCATCAAAAGACTTAGACAGATCTTTTATTCTTAAAACTAAATCCACACTCGTTACATCTGTTTCAAACTTAAGCTTCATATTCTTTCTACTTATTACTGGATTTTCCATCTTTTCCATTCTATTCAGAAGTTTCTCTCTTCCTCTTGCCTGTTTAGATTTTACTCCAGCTTTGTATCTTCTTATGAATTCCTCCATTTTTCTAATCTTATCTTGCTCTTTATCAAAAGCCTTTACAGCACCTGAAATATATGCTTCCTTTTGAATAGTAAAATCTGTATAGTTTCCATTATATGTTTTAAGTGTTTTTCCTTCTAATTCAAAAACTCTATTTACTACATTATCTAAAAAATATACGTCATGGGATATTACCATAACAGCTTTTTTATAATCTTTTAACATTTTTTCCAACCACTCTATAGCATTTAAATCTAAGTGGTTTGTTGGTTCGTCCAATATCAAAAGTTCTGGCTCTTCCAATAAAATTTTACCTAAAGCTACTCTAGACATCTGTCCCCCAGATAGATCTCCAACCTTATTATTCCATAACTCCTCTGCCAAACTCAAACCATTTAATATCTGTTTTACCTTGTACTCAATAGCATAACCTTCATTTTGCTCATATCTAGCTGTAACTTTTCCTAACTCTTCCATAGTTTTATCAAAGTCATCTAAATTTTCAGCTAGTATAATATTCAGTTCCTGTATTCTATGATAATCTTGTCTTACACTATCAAACACTGTCATCAATTCTTCAAAAATTGTATTTTCTTTGTTTAATTTAGGATTTTGTGAAAGATAACCTATCTTCAATCCACCTTTTTTAGCAATTGTACCTCTTTGATTAGTTGCTGGATCTACCTCATCATACTCCAATCCCAATAAGATTTTTATAAGTGTGGATTTTCCAGCACCATTTATCCCTATTACTCCTATTTTATCTTTTTCATCTACTGAAAAGCTTACATTTTTAAATAGTGTCTCTCCTGAAAACCCCATATATAAATCATTAACTTGTAATAATGCCATCTCTATATTTCCTTTCCTAAATTTTTTATACTTTTTTATTATACCATATTTTTCGTATCTGTAAAACTTTATAAAGCTTAAAATAAAAAGAGAGCCTTCATTCAGCTCTCCTTCTAATTATTAATAGTTATTTTGCTCCATTCTTTCTCTCATTATCATTGTCTTATTCTCTGCTCTTTTTAAAGCTATCTCTTGATTTAATTTTTCAATTTTATTCCAATCTGGATTATTTTTTAACATCTCTCTTTTTATCTCTAATTGTCTTTCAGAAATATCAATTCTATTTGCTTGAATCTCTTTGTTCCCTCTAAAGTTATCATAGTTATTACAATATCTATGTCCATTATTGTTATTTTGGTGATATCCTCTGCTATAAGTTCTGTGGTGAGATGTAGTTTGCTCATTTCTTAAATTCTCTCCATCCATAGATCTTCCAAACGCTGCTGTTCCTACTAATAGTGTTATTGCTCCTGCTAATACGATTATTCTTTTCAAAATTATCCCTCCTGCTAAATTCATTTTTTCATCTCTTTTTCTTTACACAGTAATTATAACTTTGAATTATGACTTGAATATGTCATTGTAAAAATAATTTATTTTTTTTCTAACAAAACAACACAATATGATTTTACTCCAGATTCATCTCCTGTAAATCCTAATTTTTCTTCAGTAGTTGCCTTTACACTCACTTGCTCTACAGCCAATTCCAATACCTCAGCAACTCTTTCTCTCATAGCCTCTATATATGGTTTTACTTTAGGTTTTTGTAACACAATAATAGAATCTAAATTTATAACTCTATACCCTCTGTCTACTATTAACTCTTTGACTTTTTTTAATAGAATTGTACTATCTATATTTTCATACTTCATATCTGTATCAGGAAAATGTTGACCTATATCTCCCAAAGCCAAAGCTCCTAGCATAGCATCCATTATAGCATGTATCAATACATCTCCATCTGAATGTCCTAAAACTCCTCTTGTATGTGGAATCTCAACTCCACCTAATACCAATCTTCTTCCCTCAACTAATTTATGAACATCATATCCATTTCCTATTCTAAGCATGATGACACTCCCATCTCTCATATATTTGATTGTAGAACTCTAAAATCTCCTCTTTAGTAACTGTTGATGTCCCCATTTTTCCAACTACAACTCCTGCAGCTGTATTAGCTATCTTAGCTGCCTCATGCCAATCTACTCCTGTGGCACTAGCCAATGTAAATACCGATATAACTGTATCTCCTGCTCCTGTAACATCATAAACTTCCTTAGCAAAAGTAGGAATATTTATAGTCTTATCTAAAAATAGACTCATTCCCTCTTCACTTCTTGTCAATAAAAGATTACTCAATTGAAGTTTCTCTTTTAACTCTTTTCCTAAAGTTTCAAAATCTACTACATCTGTTTTTCCTAAACACTCCATAGCCTCTTTTCTATTTGGAGTCATTGAAGTTGCACCTATATAATTTAAAGCATTTTTAGGTTTTGGATCAACTGTTACTATTTTACCTTTTTCTCTACACAATCTAACAATCTCTTTAGCAACTCTAGGAGTTAAAACTCCCTTATCATAGTCAGATAGAATAACTGCATCTAAGGAATCTATTTTTGAATTAAAATTCTCTAAAAGTGCATCTTCTAATTCAGTTGAGATAGGAGTTGCTTTCTCCCAATCTATTCTTAATAACTGTTGATTTCCTGCTAATATTCTTCTCTTTACTATTGTTGGAATATCCTTTGTTCTAATTATTCCACTTGAATTTATTCCTTTCTCATCAAATGTTTTAATAAGTCTGTTTCCGTTATCATCTTCACCGATAACACCAAAACAGATAGTTTTAGCTCCTAAAACAGATAGATTATTAACTACGTTAGCTGCTCCACCAAGTACAAATCTCTCCTCCTTAACATTAACTACAGGTACAGGAGCTTCTGGTGATATTCTATTTACAACACCAATTATATAGTCATCTAACATTAAATCTCCTACTACACCTATTCTTACATTTTTAAAATTTTCTAAAATCCCTTGTAAATCAAATCTTTTTGTCATACTCTTCCTCTTCCTTAATAGATTTTTCTATTTATTATATTTTGTGCCCTCTGATGAATCTCTTCTTTTTCAAAGGTATCACTCTCATTATTAACTATATTTACTTTCATTTTAACATATATATCTGTTATTTCATGGCTTATATTTTGATTTTTAAATAAAAAATTTATCATTGGTAAAGTTCCGAAAAATGGGATCTTACTATCTAAATTATGAACTGTTGCTTTTTTCAGTCCCCCTATAAATATAGTCTCTCCATCTCTTATCTTTACAGTAGTCTCTATACTTCTTCCTACTTTAGAACCACCTTCAGAGTTATATGTTCCACTATCTTCAGATTCCTCTTTATCTATCTTCAACTTAAAATTACTAACCTCTATTACAACCTTTAAATTTATCCAACCATCTTTTCCTATATTAGGTGTTACCTTTAAAATAATTCCAGCCTCTTTAAAAATTGGTGTTGAGATAACTCTGTCATTATTGTCATTCTCTTCTCTCTCTTCACCAACAATTACCTCTTCTGTTACTTTAAAACTTCCCTCTTCTCCATTCAAAACTAAAATTGAAGGTCTAGCACTAACTACTAAGTCTTGAGTTGCCTCTAATAGATTTATTCCCAAATTCAAAACATCATTTCCACCATTAAATTGTTTAACCACATTAATAGAAGATGAATAGATATTTCCTAAGCCACCTAGACTAGATTTATCTAAAAATCCCATATTCCAGCCTTTATCCCCTTCCACCTTTCCATTATTGCTATATATCCAATTAAATCCCAGTGTTTCAAATAGATTATCAGTTATATCTAGGATCTGTGCATCTACTCTTATCTGCTCTCTATCTTTATCCAACTCATCTACCAACTCTTTTGATGCTTTTACAACCTCACTTCTTCCAGATATCACTATCAAATTTCTCTTATTTAGTGTAGAAACACTTATTTCATCACCAAAGCTCTCTTTTAACAGTTTTTTTACCTCTTCACAATCTAAGTTATGCAGATAAATATTTTCAGTTAAATTTTCCAAACCATTTATCATTGATTTTTTTGAGTAACTTCCACTCTCTTGTGAATGTAATTGAGGGTTTATAATAGTGTTATCTCTCTCTAATAATACTGTAAGTGTGGAATTCCCTTGAGAAATATTGATAATCTCCCCTTTGGTAACATACCCCTTCTTTTCAAATTTAGCCAAATAAACTCCTGGTTCTATATCTGAAAGTATAAAATTTCCACCATAATTAGAATATACAGGCTGAAGGAAACTATTCAAAAGTGTTATTTTTACTCCATCAACTCCTGAGTTAGAGGAGCTTGATAATACTTTTCCAGCAAATATACTATTTATTTTTTCTCCTCTTTTAGAGAGAATAAATACATTTCCACTCTTTGATAGTTTAAGATTATACATCTCTATAAAAGAATTTAAAATATCTTCAACACTCTCTCCCTCTGAAAAATAAAGATCTAAATTAGTATCTTTGATCTCATCAGAGGAGAGTATAGTCACTCTATTCTCTTGTCCTATTATATTTAGAGCTTCTCCTAAAGTTACTCCTTGTAAATTCAAATCAGAAGTAAGCTTACTCTTTTTTAATAATGGATCGTAAAACTGTCCATAAATATTATAGCAAATAAAAAATAATATTAAAAGTACTAGATTTCTTTTTGACATACTCTCTCCCTACTATTCTGTTAATTTTATAAATACTTCACTATTTTTTGTAATAATCTCATATTTTTTCCCTTGGAATATTACTATTTTCCCCTCAAAAAAGATCTCGCTCTGTCCACTTACTTTTTTTAAAATTATATATTTTTTGTTATTGTAATTTAAAATTTTTATCTCTTTTACCCTCTCTCTAACAACTCTACTCAGAGGAATTAACTCTTCATTTTCTACTTCTGTTACCATTTTTTTCTCTAAGACATTTGCTGAAAATTTACATATCAGTCGAGCCTTTTCCTCTTTAATCTCCAATGTTAACCCTGTTTCACTGAGACTTACTTTCTTTTCATTTGTCTCTTCTATCTCTTCCATAAATTCTAAAATTTTACCTACATCACCTGAAACTACATATGGAATATAAATTTTATCTGTCTCTTGTACTCTTTCTACCCTTCCAATAGTATCTAATAATAAAAGATTTTTCTGACTCATCTCACTTATATACTCTTCAAATTTAACTATATTCAGAAAACTGCTCTCTACTACCCTATTTTTAAATAATTCAACTCTCTCCTGTTCCTTTTCCAGCTCCTCTTCCAATCTTTTATATCTTTTTTCCCCAGCTTCTCCAATAGTCTTTTCCTTTCTTATATCTAAAATAAATTTCTCTACCTGCTGATTTTTTTCACTCCATTGAACATAAGGTTTATAAAATAAAAAATTAATAGCTAAAATTACAATTGAAAATCCTATAAATACAACTATCTTCTCCTTATGATCACGGATATTAAACTCCTTAATCTTTACCATAATCTATCTCAAACTCCATTTTAAATCTATATAGTTTTTCCTCTAATTTTATAAAATCCTGATTTATATTTTTAAAATATCCACTTGCCAATACTTTTTGTTGATAGTTGTATATCTCCTCCTCTGTCTCTGCTATCCCATCAACTCCAATAATTTTTTCACCATCATATTCCAACTTTTCAAATCTTATTCCATCTGAATTTTCAAATAAAAATGTATATATTTTTGATATTTTAATTTTTTTAAACTCTCTTTCTCTACTCTCCTCTCTAAGTTTTTTTATCTCATCCTCTAGCTCTCTTATATTTTCAGTTGTTGTTAAATTTTTATTCTTTAATTCCACATAGTTTTTTTGTAATTCACCCAATCTCTCTCTTTTCCTATCTGTTAAAAGATTAATGGTAATAAAAAATATAGTTCCTATAATTATAACCACTGAAAGCATGAACATTATAACTTTAACACTACTTAAATATTTCAACTCTTTTTTATAATCTTCTGGAAGATAATCATACTCCTCTTTTAAAAATGAGTTATACTTTACCCAATCTCTTATCTCTAAATTCTCTATATATTCCCCAAGTTCACTTTGATCTGGATAGACAAATTTGAGAGAATTATCCTCTAAATACTCATCTATATAATTTAAATTAGATAGTATCTCCTCTTTTTCCACTTCAATATCTTGAAAATCTATAAGTTTATTTTTTGAAAAACTAAATACTCTTGTTCTGTCATCATCTATCTCTAGATAACTCTTAACTTTCCCGTCACAATTAAAAAACTCCATAAAAAAAAGAGGATATATTCCTAAAAGTTTTATCCTTTTCGATTTTATATTCTCTAACAATGTGTAAACCCTATCTTTTTCTAACATTATAACAATAACTCTCTCAATTTCATCATCTTCATATAGAGTTATCTCCTTGCTCAAATAGTAAAAACTATCATATCCCTCTGTCTCATCTTCTAATTTTTCATCTATCTCTAATTCTCGTTCTCTTTCATCATCCACCTTAGAAATACTTATTTTTACTATTTTAAACCATTGGCTCTCCAATAAAAGAACTCCCTCTTTTATATTTTCAACCTCATCTAACTCAAAAAATTTTACTTTTTTATTTTTCTTAATATTTAACTCCAACTTCAAAATCTTTTAATACCTCCTTATAAGGAGCCAAAGGATTGTTATTTCCATACTGATAATATAGATCAACTCTAGCCTTAAAATATATCTTCTCACCAGTCTCCTCATTCCTTATAATTTTTTCCAACTCCACTCCTACAATATTTAGTTGTTTCCCTATTGCTATTAATTCCCTCCTTATCAAATCTCTAAATATAACTTTCTCATCTTTTTTATAGGTATAAAATTTCCTCTTATTATTGAGTCTCATTCCTATCAACTCATAACCTGTCTCTGATCTTCGAGTTGTTGTATCTCCATACCATACCCTTTCAACCTCTAAATTTTTACCTACGTATTGAGCTCCATTTAGATAGTTTTTAGCTTTTATTTCTAAATTTATTCTCCTTAACTCACTATAAGCTAAAGTTTCCAAGTTAAATTTTATTTCATCTATCTCTCTTTTTCTTTCCAATTGCTCAATTTTTTCACCTTTTCTCATTATGATTCTATACCCTATTAACAGATTAAACAATAATACTATTGATAAGATTGTAGTTGCAATGAATAGAAAACCCCTATTTTTTTTAGAATATATTAAAATTCCCATATCCCTTTATCTCTTCTCTCTCCTTTAAACTCTTACTCTCTATGTTATACTCTATTGCTACTCCCCTCTTCTTCCTCTTAAATCTTCCTTCAATATTTTCATAAAGGGTATCTGAATTAGATATTTTAACTACTCCATTCACTATCTCTCCCTGTGTTACTATCAAACGATTTTCTATAAATTGAAAAAGTAATATTGTATTCTCAATCCTAGTTCCATTACTTCTAGGTATCTCTAAAAAAATTACATTACCCTCGTCTGAATTTTTCGACAAAAACTCCTCTGTTATATTAAAGGAGATTATCCGATTATCTTGCACTATAGCAACACCATTTTTTACATAATTCTTACCAGAATATAACTCTTTTATTGTATTTGCCTTCTCAATACTCCTCTCCATAATATTTAACATTCTAATTACATCTCTCTCTACTAGACTTCTTTCACTTATTTTTCTATTTAGATTATTAGAAAGCTTTAATGTAGGAAAGATAAGTACAGAAAAAATTGATAATAATCCTAGAGATATTACTACCTCTAAAAATGTCATTCCACTATTCTTTGATTTCATAAACTCCTCAGTCAAAATCTATATAATTTTCAGAAGAAATACTTTTATTATTGTCAGTATACATTATTTTCAAACATAAATAATGATAACTATCCACCTGAAACTTAAAATTTATCTTTTTTATCTCTATTTTTATTTTAGAGTTATCTTCTAATGGATAGGGAAGATATATTCCTCCTGTTAATCTATCCTTACCAAATTCTTGGGATAAATACTCTCTCACTCCTATATTATTTAATAAAATACTCTGCTCTGTACTTCTCAATTGTTTTTCCAAAGCTATAAAATTTTTATACTTCTTTTCTATTTGTAAAAATCTCCTATTTAGAGAGGTATTTTCAACTGTATATCTCATAAGTGGAATAAGAGAGATTAGAAATAAAGATATTGAAACTACAACCTCCATAATTGAAAATCCATATCTTTTCATATTCTAACCACCCACAAATAAAAAAAACTTATAATGAGATACGGGGAGAATGGTAGCTCTCTATTCCTATCTCTTTTGAATATATATAAAACTAATCCGACAACAGAAGCTAATCCAAAGGAGATCATATAATATATGTATAACTCATAAAAATCACTATACCCTAAAATATAGCCTATGCTTAGCAAGAGCTTTATATCTCCAAATCCAAATATCTCTTTTTTCATCAAATCTGATCCGTATCCATATATTAATAGAAGTGGAAGTGTATAAACTCCCATTCCAAGCAGACTATTTTCTATTGAGAAAAAACTACTCCCTTTGTTATATAGTGCTAATCCCATTAAAATTAAATTAACTCCATTTGGAATATACATTTTCTTAATATCTATATACATAATTATAAAAAGTATGATTATTATTAATACTCTATCCATTTATTTCCTTTTGTATCATAATCTTTTCCTACCTCTGGCTTAAACCAAATATACACTCCATCACCTTTTTTACCTGTTTCAGGATTTTTAAATGTCAACTCTATTTCACCACCATAAATTATATTTGGATCAGCTTCATCTGCATCTGTTTTCTTTACTCTACTTCCACCTATTTCAAGTTTTCCATCTTTGATCTCATTAAAAGTTTTAATATCTAAATATGGTTCAAGCTCTGTTACTTTCTCCTTTATATTTATGTCAGCTTCTGGATTATCAGTCAATGGTTTTCCTGTCTCTAAATAGTATAGTTCACAAGCAGTTCTAAGATTACTCAATATAGCTATCGCCTTAGTGTCCTTTCCTATAGCTAATTGCTTTCTAAACTTTGGCACACCTATTCCCATCATCAGTCCAATTAAAGCTATTGCTACTGTAATCTCAATCAAACTAAACCCACCATTTTTCATTATTTCTCCTCCTTCATATTATTTGTGAAATATTGAATATAGGAAGATATAATCCTAAGATTATTATTCCCACTATAACCCCTAATATCAATAGCAAAACTGGTTCTAGTAATGATGTCATTTTAAAAAGATAGTACTCCAACTCACTCTCCATAGTAGTTGCTATCCAGCCAAAAGCTCTCTCTATACTTCCACTTTTCTCTCCTATTTCAATAAGATAAAGTTGTGTAGTATTAAAAAATCCTGTCTTATAAAAAGCCTCATATATTGTACTCCCCATCTTAATCTCTCTCTCAATATTAGATAACTCTCTCTGCTGAAACAGATAGAGATTCCCTTTTTTTAAAATTTCAAATATCTCCAATACCTCCATTCCAGCTTCATTCATTATAGAAAAGTTTTTACAAAACTCAATTATCAATCTTCTTTTTAAAATATCTCCATAAAATGGGATTGATAATCTCAAATTCTCTACTATCTCTCTATTAATTTTCTTAAAAGAAAAAAATATCCCTATTATAAAAATGGATATACCTAAAATAATAGTGATAAAATTTTGACTAATAGCAATTAAAACTCTTGTTAAAAATGGTAATTCTACCCCTGTATCTTTAAAAAATTCAATAAAATTTGGAAACACAAAAGTAAGTATGAATATGATCAGTAAAACAGTAAAAATAAGTATAATAGTTGGGTAAAGTGTTGCTTCTTTTATCTTTTTCTTAATTTTTTCTTCAAAAATCAATTTTTCATATATTTTTTCTAAATTCTCTATTAATCTCCCTGATTCCTCACCTGCCAATAACATATTTAAATAGCTCTCTCCAAATATATTTTTATAAATCGAAAAAGCTACATATAAACTATTTCCCTCTATAATTTTTAAATGTATATTATGAATAATATTAAACAATTTCCCATCTTTTTGTTTACTCATAATCTCCAAAGCTTGAGATATTCCCATTCCACTCTCCAATAGTATCTTTAGATTTTGAGTAAAATTTATAATATCTTTTTTTAAAATTTTAATTTTTTTATTAATAACCCTATACTCAATTAAGATCATCTGATTTTTAATCAAATATTTTTGCAAGTCTGATAACTTTTCAAACTCCAAAATTAAGGTTGCTCTTTTTTTCTCTTTGGTATCCACTCTCACACTGTAGGTTTTCATCTCTATCCCTGCCTAATAATCTCGTCTAATGAGGTTATTCCCAGAATGCTTTTCTCTATTCCATCTTCAATAAGAGATTTCATTCCTTTCTCTTGTGCAACAATTTTTAATTCATGTATAGATATTCCTCTATCTATTAGCTCTCTTATCTCTTCATCTACTATGAAAATCTCAAATATAGCTGTTCTTCCTGCATAACCAGAGTTATTACAATGTTCACAACCTCTGCCTGTATAGAATATTTTATCACTATATTTCTCACTATCTATTCTCATAAGAGATAGTTTTCCTCTAAAGTTTTTATCTATCTCCTTACAATGAGGACAGAGCTTTCTAACCAGCCTTTGAGATATTATCCCTATAATTGAAGCTGACAACATATACTTCTCTATTCCTATATTTAGCAATCTATAAATACCGCTCACAGAGTCATTAGTATGTAGAGTAGAAAGAACTAGATGTCCTGTCAATGCTGATTTTACTGCTATTTCTGCTGTTTCATAATCCCTTATCTCTCCAATCATCAAAACATCAGGATCCTGTCTCAAATATGATTTTAGTATTGTTGCAAAATCTCTTCCTATCTCTTGATTATATTGTACCTGATTTATCCCGTCTAACTCATACTCAACGGGATCTTCTACTGTTGAAATATTTATACTTTCTGTATTTAACCTCTTTAGAATAGAGTAGATCAAACTACTTTTCCCCGAGCCCGTAGGTCCACAAGAGAGTAGTATCCCACTCTTTTTATTTATTAGCTGTACTATCTTGGCATAATCCTCTTCTAAAAATCCAATATTTTCAAGGTTGAAGTCTAAAATCTCTCTATCTAAAATTCTGATTACACCCTTTTCTCCATTTATTAATGGAACTATTGAAACTCTGAAGTCTATTACTTTTTTGTCAATCTCCATCTGGAATTTTCCATCTTGAGGAAGTTTCTTCTCCGTTATATCTAAATGAGAAATTATCTTGAGCCTTGATATTAAAGACATATGTAAATTGAGGTCCAATACCATCTCTTCATATAGTATTCCATCTACCCTATATCTGATTCTTGTCCTATCTCTCATTGGTTCAATATGAATATCACTAGCTTTTTTCTTAACTCCTTGAAGTATGATTGCACTCAATCCCTTCACCACAAGAGAGTTATCTGATTCTAGAGAGTTATCTATTTTTAAATCTGCTGTATTCCTACTCTTTTTAGGTAAATTATGCAACTCTTTAAAGATGTCCTTCAGCTTATCAGAATTATTTTTTATCATAAACTCTCCCTCACCACATAAATTTCATCTAAGTAATCATCACCAGAAATTACAACATAGGTAACATACTCTACCAGTTTTACCATAATTCTCACTTTTACAATATTATCACTTGGAATATCTCCATAAGAAAACATAGAAATAAATAGAAACATAATTAAGAAGAGCCTCATTCTACCTCCCAATCACTTTTAACATTTTCCCAGTTGTTATGATAATTTAAAATATCATCATATCTCGCACTTTTATCTTTTCTATTTCTATAAATATTTATTCTCATATACTTTATAATATCAAATCCATAAAAAGATATCCTATATCTTGCTATATCACTATAATCAAATATATAGATACTAAAAGATGGTGTAATATTCCCATTATTCGTTATTCTTCCTCTGAACACCTGAGTTGGTCCTTTATCATAAATTGTAATATAATTTAATTTTTTAGGAAGATATACTTTGTCCAGAATAACCATTGTATTCTCATAGATTCTAATATCTTTTCTCAAATAATTTAACTCTATATTTAAATTTTTCTTACTGTTAAAAGCCTCTGCTGAATAGGTTGCAAACACTTCATATATCTCTGTTTTTGCCCTTTTTATCTCTTGACTCTCAACATAGTTTCTCAACCAAACAAAACCTAGTGTTAGTGAAAATAGAACTAAACTTATCCCCACCAAAATATTCAATAGATAAAAGCCTCTATTCTTACTCATCAACCCTCTCCTCTTATCCCAAGTATACCCCACACTATGAAATTTATCTAGTAGTTCACTCTATATAACTTTTATATTATATATATTCATTGTAAAAATAAAACTACTTAATTTTTTGAAAAATTATAGTAAAAATATCTAATATGAGGTATAATTTATTTGAGAAATAAAGATATTTGGAGGATTTTATGATTTTAGCTAATAATAAAAAAGCTTTTTTTGACTATTTTATAGAAGATAAATTTGAAGCTGGAATAGAATTGGTAGGTAGTGAAGTTAAATCTGCTAAATCTGGTAAATTGAGTATAAAAGAATCATTTATTAGAATTATTAATGGTGAAATTTTTATTATGGGAATGTCAATTGTTCCTTGGAGTTTTGGAAGTGTCTATAATCCAGAGGAGAGAAGAGTTAGAAAACTTCTCCTTCATAAAAAAGAAATAAGAAAACTTCATGAAAAAGTTACTCAGAAAGGGTATACTATAGTTCCTCTTGATGTACATCTTTCAAAAGGGTATGTCAAAGTTACAATAGCTCTTGCTAGAGGTAAGAAAACATATGACAAGAGAGAATCAATAGCAAAAAGAGATGTTCAAAGAGATATTCAAAGAATGTCAAAAATTAGATAGAAAATTTAAAAAAAATATGATATACTATTATGTACAATTTAATAATGGGGATGCAAAGGTTTCGACGGGGTTATTAGGTTATAGGTAGCATGCCAGGGTGACCGCTGTGAGAGGTCAACTCATCGTTTAGATGGAAACAGAAATTACGCTTTAGCTGCTTAATTAGTCAGCTCATCTCTGGTTTCTCTCTTCTGTAGGAGAATCCAACCGAGATGTTACCAATATACAGATTACCTTTAGTGATTTCTCTAAGCTCAAAGGGACATTTTAGAGGATAGCTTTAGTCAGCCCTGTCTGTGGGAGTGACTATTGCGAAATCTAATAGCAGACTAAGCATTGTAGAAGCCTATGGCGCTGGTAGTTTCGGACACGGGTTCGATTCCCGTCATCTCCACCATTTCTATCCATATTCGCTGGGATATCACGAAGTCTGATTTCTACGTGGTTAGAGTAGATTATTATAGAGTCTATAAATATTTTGATTATAGACTTTTTTATTTGAGGATTTTTGAAGTTATCTTTTAAATTTTTTAAATAGAGGGAGTTTTCAAACATTTTTGTTGAAAATTCCCTTTTTAATATCAAAGTAGCTAAAAATAATAAAAATACTAAAGAAAAGAACAGAGAAAATATTAACTGTAAAATAGGTTTTTTCTTTATAATATGGTATAATAAATAATCATATATCCAATGAAAGGAGAGTAGTATAACTATGAAAAAAATACCTATTGCAGTGGAAGACTTTAAAGAAATAATAGAACAAGATTATTATTATATTGATAAAACAAAGTTTATAGAAGATATATTAAATGATGGAGCAAAGGTAAAATTATTTTGTCGTCCTAGAAGATTTGGAAAGACTCTTAATATGTCTACACTTAAATATTTCTTTGATATAAAAAATAAAAATGAGAACAGAAAGCTATTCAATAGTTTATATATAGGAAACTCTCCATTGATAGATGAACAAGGGAAATATCCAGTAATATTTCTTAGTATGAAAGGAATAAGTAGCACTAATTTTGAAGATGCTCTTGATAAAATCAAAGATAAAATAGTTAATATTTATGAAGATTATCTATATATTTTGAATAAATTAGATGAGAAAAGTAGAAATAGATATAATGCTATACTTGATGGTAATATAAATAGAGCTCAATTAGAAAGTTCATTATTATTTTTAACAAAAGCTTTATATAAATATTACAGTCAAAAAGTAATTGTACTGATAGATGAATATGATTCTCCCATTATGAATGCCTATGAAAAAAGGTATTATACTGAAATGAAAGATTTTTTTAAAGCTTTCTATGGAGATACACTTAAAACTAATGATTACTTACAAATGGGAGTTCTTACTGGAATAATAAGGGTAGCTCAAGCAGGAATATTTTCTGATTTAAATAACTTTACAAACTATACAATATTGAATAATGAGTACAGTGATAGTTTTGGATTAGTAGAAAATGAAGTGAAAGCTATGTTAGATTATTATGATATAGGTTATGAGATGCCAGAAGTAAAAGAGTGGTATGATGGCTATAGTTTTGGAAAAAATGAAATATACAATCCTTGGAGTATTTTAAAATTTGTACAAAGTAAGGAGTTAAAATCTCATTGGGTAAATACTTCTGGAAATGCTCTGATTTTAAATATGTTATTAGCTTCAAATTCAACTGTATTTGACAACTTAAATGATTTGATAAATGGCAAGGATATAATGGTATATATCAATGAAAGTATAAGAATGGGAGATAATCTTTCTCCTAACAATATTTGGGAGATCATGTTATTCTCTGGATATTTAACAATTAAGGAAAAACTTAGTGAAACAATGTTTACCTTAAGAATACCAAATAAAGAGATACAGAAGTTATTTAAGGGATTATTTGTAGATGCTATTTTTAGAGAGAGTAATAATGTTGGAAGTTTGATTCAAGCTTTGGTTACTAAGAATATATCTCAAATAATAAAAAGCTTAGAGGATGTAGTTATTAATGCTATTAGTTTCTATGATACAAGTAAAAAGTATGAGAATCCTTATCAAACATTATTAGGGGGATTTTTATATGCCTTAGATGATTACTATATAATGCATCCAAATATGGAAAGTGGCTATGGTAGAGCTGATATAATTTTAGAACCAAGAAATAAAGCTTGGGCTGGATATATTTTAGAACTAAAAAGATCTAATACCAATGATATAGAAAAAGAAGCAGAAAAAGCTTTTGATCAAATAGAAGATAAAAAATATGAAACTCTATTAAAGAAAAATGGAGTAAAAGATATAGTAAAAATTGGCTTAGTTTTTGATGGTAAGAAGGTAACAAGTAACTATATTGAATAATGGATAAAATGGTGGAGAGTAAAATCTTCACTATTTTTTATTTTCAAAAAATTTAATATTTTGTTTTTCAAAAAAATAGGTTATAATAAAGTACATCATTTTGATAAACAATTTTTATGATTACTTAAACTAGTTTAAATTATTTCAGGAGGAACATATGATTAATACTGAATTATTCATTGGTGCTGTATATTCAGCTGGATTATTCTCTTTCTTTTCTCCCTGTATATTTCCTCTATTACCAGTTTATTTAGGAATTTTGAGCACAGGAGGAAAAAGGTCTATTACAAAGACAATTCTCTTTGTCTTTGGACTTTCAATAAGTTTTGTAATCCTTGGTTTTGGTGCAGGAATTATAGGTTCTATTTTAATAAGTGATCCATTTAGAATAGCAAGTGCTTTAATTATTATAATCTTTGGAATTATTCAAACAGGAATTATTAAAATACCTATTTTAGAAAGGACTAAACTTATTAATGTTGAGATTAGTGAGAGTCTTTGGGGAGCTTTTTTATTAGGATTTACCTTCAGCCTAGGTTGGACTCCCTGTATAGGGCCAATATTGACCTCTATCCTCTTTATATCAAGTGGTGGTGGAGATCCAATATATGGAGCAACTATGATGTTTATATATGTCTTAGGTCTAGCTACCCCCTTTGTTGTACTATCTTTTTCATCTAAATATTTTTTAAATAAAGTTTCAAAAGTAAAAAGCTATTTAGGTATCTTAAAAAAGATAGGAGGAGTTCTTCTAATTTTAATGGGAATACTGCTTTTAACTAACAATTTAAATATTTTTTTATATTACTAAGGAGGTTAAATATGAAGAGTTTTAAAACTTTTTTCTTACTGACGTTATTTTTTATAATTGGAATGGTATCTTACTCAAGAGAGGTCAATCTATCTAAGCTCAAATTAAAAGATATAGATGGGCAAACATATTCTTTTACAGATACAAAAAATGAAAAATATGTTAAGCTTTGGGCTTCTTGGTGTCCAGTATGCCTCTACGGATTAGATGAATTGGAGGAGATGGGAGCCGAAAAGAGAGATTATGATATTATCACTGTTGTTTCTCCTGGTATAGTTGGTGAAAAAAATACTGAAGATTTTAAAGAGTGGTATAACTCTTTGGGATACAAAAATATTAAAGTACTATTAGATGAAAAAGGTGAGATCAACAAAATAGTTAAAAATCGTGTTTATCCCACATCTGTTATTTTAGATGAAAATGGAAATATTAAACAGGTTATTCCTGGACATTTAGATAAAATACAGATAGACTCTCTATTTTCTTCTAATTCAGATAAAAAAAAAGAGGTGAAATAGTAAAGATGAATAATATTGGTGAAATTTATCTAGCTGGTGGTTGTTTCTGGGGAATAGAAGCTTTTATGGAAAGAATACCTGGTGTTATTGATGCTGTCTCTGGATATGCAAATGGAAACACAGAAAATCCAAAATATGAGGACTTAATTTACAGAAATTCGGGGCATGCTGAAACTGTCTATGTAAAATATGATAAGGATAAGATCAAACTTTCAACACTATTAAAATATTACTTTAAAGTCATTGATCCTACTAGTTTAAACAAGCAAGGTAACGACAGAGGAACACAATACAGAACTGGTATTTATTATACATCTGAAGATGATATCCCAACTATCAACGCAATTATAGAAGAGGAACAGAAAAAATATAGTAAAAAAATAGTAGTTGAAGTTTTACCATTAGATAAGTTTTATTTAGCTGAAGAGTATCATCAAGATTATTTAAAAAAGAATCCTAATGGTTACTGTCATATCAACCTTTCAAAAGCTAAAGAGGTCATAGTAGATGAAACTCTTTACCCTCTTATCTCTAAAGATGAGTTAAGAAAAAAATTAAATGTTCAACAGTATGAAGTAACACAAAATGGAGATACTGAAAGAGCTTATGAAAATGAATACTGGGATTTTTTTGAAAAAGGTATATATGTTGATATTACAACAGGAGAGCCACTATTTTCTTCAGAGGATAAATACCCTTCTCAATGTGGTTGGCCTAGTTTTGTTAAAGCTATTGTTCCAGAAGTTGTAACTTACCATGAAGATTTCAGTTACAATATGAATCGTATAGAAGTTAGAAGTAGAAGTGGAAAAGCTCATCTAGGTCATGTTTTTGATGATGGACCAAGAGAAAGAGGTGGAAAAAGATATTGTATTAACAGTGCTTCTATTAAATTTATACCTTATGAAAAAATGGAAGAGCTAGGTTATGGATATCTTAAACCCCTTTTTGAATAGTGAATTTAAAGTACCAAATTTTTAATTAAAATCTTTTTATACAAAAGGAAAAAATTACTATATGAATCTGTATAAAATCAGTTCTTGAGTAATTTTTTCCTTTTTTTATTATGGTAATCTAACGAGATAACATCTTTGATAAAAACTCATATTTTTTTATTGTATCTATAACTTTTTTTACTGAATTTGTAGAGTTTAATGTGTCTAAAAATTTATGATTATCTACTAGCTCTAAAAATGAGTTGAGAGCATCTAAATAATCTTTAGATTCAGTGGTACAAAAAGCTAGAAGATATTTAACTTTTCTATTTTCAGGGAACAGAACAGCTCTATCCAGTGTAACTAAAGCCATTCCAGAATTCTTTACACCAACAGATATATCTCCGTGTGGAATTGCCAAAAGATCAGTTATAACTATGTAAGATCCATACTGCTTTATTTTATCTACCATAGTTTCTATATATTCCTCTTCTATATTTCCACACTCTAACAGTATTTTCCCAGATTTTCTAATTGCTTCCTCCCAAGTTGTAGCAGAGAGTTTTAGCTTTATATTATCCACATTTAAAAAATCTGAAAGTTTTTTCCCTTCCACACTTAAATCATCAATTACCTTTCCTTCTAATATAGTTTTAAACTCCTCAATCAACTTAGTTCTATCCCTTATCTCACAATTTGAGCTGACACTTTTAATCAAGGTTGATAAGAGTATTCTATTTGAATGTTTTGGTAAGTTATAGCCATCTAAAATCTCAATATCCTCTTTTTTCAAAATTGGATGTACTGATACTATTGGAATCTCTGTATTCAATTCCAACTTTATCAAAGTAGTAATTATGAGATCTATATTATCAGATAATATTATATTACTTAATTGATTTAGAGGAATAACCTCTAAAATATTTATATTGTAACGCTCCTTTAACTGTTGTTCTAAAAGCTTAGATGTTCCATAACCATAGCCACATATTAAAATAACATTTTTACTCTCTTTTTTTATAACTTTATTTCTATCAATAGCCCCTTTAAAGTGTAGTGCTATAAAAGCTATCTCATCATCTGTAATCCCTATTCCTATAAACTCTTCTAGTATTTTTAAGGCCTCTCTAACATCTCCTAATAGTTCAGGATAGTTTTCTAATACCTCATCATATACAGAATTTTCTAGCTTAATCCCATTCTTTATTCTATGAATAGTTGGCTTAATATGATTAACCAAGCCATTAACTAAACTTGTATCTCCACTTAAATCAACTCCATATATCTTTTTGAAATGAAGTATTATTTTTTTTACAATTATCTCTATCTCAAGCCACTCTTTATATGCAGAATTATTAAGAGAGAGATTACTACAACCTAAGAAATAATCTGTTAATTTAACCAATTCAAAATCAGAGATCTCTATCATAAAATTAGCCTCTAAAAATGATATTCCCTTCTTTAAAATTTTAAATTCATTAGTCTCACTATAAAAATTTTTATTACTGATACTCTCTATATTCTTTTTCTCTTTTATCCTACTAATCATTATTAAAATATAGTTTGATAAAATAAAATATGTCTCATCAGTTATGATTATATTCAACTGTTTAGCTATATAATTTATGAATTTTTCTATCTCTTCTACACTCAAATTATTAAGATATTCACTGATCAAAGTAAAGAGAAACATCTTTTCTGAACTATTTGTATAACCTAAATTTCTATATTTATTTAAAAGTTTCAGTTGAGAGTTTCTTACACTCTCTTCGCTCCCTACGAGCTTTAATCCTGAACCTGTAGTTTCTAATTCTAATCCATTCTCCCTAATTACTGCCCTGATCTCAGATAGTTCATTTTTTATTGTAGTCCTTGTTACATCAAATTCCTTACAAAGATCACTTATACAGATCTCATTAGAAAAAAGTACTTTTATTAAAATGATAGTTTGACGATATTCGTTTATAAAAACTGTTTTAAAATTCTCCTGAATAAAAGAGTTCAAATCTTTATACTCCTTATGATATAGTTCACCTTTGCTCAATTTTTCAATAGGTGCTATACCATTTTCCAACAATAGTTCATTAATTTTTTCAATATCATACCTTACTGTTCTATCATTTACTCCTGTAAAATTAGATATATCTTTTATCGTTGCTCTTCCCTTTTCCTGTAATATATACTTTAATATAGAGTATATTCTTTTATTCATCACCTATCATTCCTTTCACAAAAAATTGAATAAAAAAGACCATCTTAGAATAGAATTTCATCAAATTATATGATAATTATAAGATAAGATCTAAAAAAAAGCAATTTTTATCAAATTTATTCACAAAAAATTGAAGAATTTAGATTATTTTCTAAATTAAAATGAAACTATATAATATAATTAGGAAAATATATTAGGGAGGTTTCAAATGAACATTAGAGATTTAATTGATAAGGATCTAATACTCTTAGATTCTCAAGCTACATCTAAAGAAGAGATTTTAAAAGAGTTAGTAGAACTATTAGATAGTAAGGGAGTTTTAACATCTAAAGAGGATTTTTATAGAGATATCTTAGAAAGAGAGAAAGTTTCTCCTACAGGTTTAGAAGAGGGATTAGCAATTCCACACTCTAAATCAGATTGTGTTTTGAAAGCTCAAATAGCTGTTGCTAGACTAAAAAATACTATTGATAACTGGGAGTCAGTAGATAGTGATAATAGAGTAAATTTAATATTTTTACTAGCTATCCCTAACAGTGAAAAGGGAACTACACATATTGAGATTTTAAAGAACCTTACAACATCTTTTATGCAGGAAGGTTTTATTGATAAATTACAAAAGGCTGAGACTAAAGAGGAGTTTATTTCTCTATTGTCAACTACTCAAAAAGAGGAGGAAAAAGTTACTTCTACCATACAAAATGGAAAGAAAATAGTGGCTGTTACATCTTGTCCAGCTGGTATTGCTCATACATATATGGCTGCTGAAGCTCTTGAAAAAGCTGGAAAAGAGTTAAATGTTAAAATTTCAGTAGAAAAACAGGGAGCTATGGGAACTGAAGATCAACTTTCAGATAAAGACATTGCTGAAGCTGATGTAATTATCTTAGCTGTAAATAGAAATATTGAGTTGGATAGATTCTATGGAAAGAGGGTTTATCAAGTAAAAGCTAATGTTGCCATAAAGAATGGAAAAAATCTTATTTTGGAAGCTCTTGAAAAAGCTACTATCTTGGGAGGTAAGGGGACAAAAGTTGGTAATGTAACTCTTGGAAAAACTGAAAATAAAGCTGTAGCTCATATAATGGCAGGACTTTCATATATGGTTCCTATGGTTATTGCCTCAGGAATAATTCTATCTATTGCCAATATCTTTGCCTTCCAAAAAAATGAACTTGGACAAATAGTAAATTGGGGATTTGATAGAAGTACTAGCTTTGGATTTCTAATGGCTAAGATGTTTGAAATTGGTCAGATAGGATTTAAATTAATGATACCTCTTTTTGCTGGGTTTATTGCTAATTCTATGGCTGGAAGACCTGCTATTGCAGCTGGTATGATTGGAGCTTATATAGCTAATGACGCTGCTTATCTAGGAACTCAAACAGGTGGAGGATTTATATCTGCAATTTTAGTGGCCTTCCTTTCTGGTTACATAGTTAATCTCTTGAAAAAAATTAAGTGGCCTAAAGTTGTTCAACCTCTTTTAGGAATAATGATAATCCCACTTATATCAGTTTTTGTAATCTCTATGATAGTTACATTCTTAGTAGGAAAACCGATAGCTAATTTAATGGATACACTTTATTCAACTTTGACATACTTAAATGATAATTACTCAAGTATGCCTTTAATAACAGGTGCTATAATAGGTGCAATGATAGGATTTGACTTTGGTGGTCCTGTTAATAAAACAGCTTTAATCTTTGGTACTGCTGTATTTACAGATACAGTTGCTAAGTATGGAATACAAAATGCCAATTTTGTTCCAGGAACAGCGGCTCAAGCTGCAATTTCAGTAGCTCCTTTAGGAATCTGGTTAGCAGCTAGACTATTCAAAAATAAATTTACTGAACAAGAGCAAATATCTGCAGCTTCTGCCTTTGGAATGGGAATCGTTGGAGTGACTGAGGGAGCTATTCCTTTCGCAGCAGCTCACCCTTTACAAATGATCACAGCCTCTGTTGTGGGAAGTGCTGTTGCTGGTGGTTTGGTTGGAATAACAGGTTGTAAATTCTATGGTGGAATTGGTTCCCCTCTAGGAACTTTCATTGGATACATTGAACAACCAATACCATTTGTTACTTGGTTAGCTTGTACTTTTGCAGGAATATTAACAACTGCTTTAATTATTGGTTTCTGGAGAAAACCTATAATCAAGGAAGAAGAAAAGTAATAGAAGGAGGAAAAGAGATTATTTAAAATTAAATAATCTCTCAAATTATATATGAAAAAAGTTTATGTTTATTCAAATACCCATTGGGATTATGAGTGGTATTTTACAGCGAATGAATCTATCATACAACTAATCTATCATATGGATGAAGTTATAGAAGCCCTTGAAAAAGGGGATATACAATACTATCTCTTAGATGGACAAGTAAGTATAGTTGAAGAGTATTTAAAATTTGCACCACAAAATAGAGAGAGATTACAAGAATTGATAAGAGGCAAAAAACTATTTATTGGTCCTTGGTATACTCAAACTGACGAGCTAATAATCTCTGGAGAATCCATTGTTAGAAATCTATTCTATGGAATTGAAGGTGCTAAAAAACTTGGTGGATATATGAATGTAGGGTATCTTCCTGATTCTTTTGGGCAGAGTAAAGATATGCCTAAAATATTCAATGGTTTCGGAATAAAAGACTTTATATTTTGGAGAGGGCTAGCTACTCATACCTGTCCTGATAGAGAGTTTATCTGGGGGAGTGAAGATGGTAGCGAGGTTCTATCATACAATATAAAAAATGGTTACTACTATGGTGGAAATTTGATCTATAATGATGATGTTGAAAAAGTTGAAAATACTTTTCTAGATGGTGTCACAAAGGAGAATATTCTACTATCAGTTGGTGGTGACCAAAGATATGTTGATTTTAATCTTCAAGAGAGAATAGATTACTATAATAAAAATAGTAAAAATAATCTAACTTATATTGAAAGTAATTGTGAACAATTTTTTCAAGAGTTGAGAAAAGAGGGGAACTTTAAAAAAGTTTATGGAGAGTTTTTAGAACCTTCAAACTCTAAAATTCACCGTTCTATCTACTCTACAAGATATGATCATAAATACCTCAATGATAAGATTGAAAGAAAATTAATATACCACCTAGAACCTCTAATGGTAATTGGACAAAAATTAGGATTAAAATTAAAATTGGGTATGCTTGAACAGATCTGGAAAAAATTACTACTAAATCATGCTCACGATAGTGCTTGTGGTTGTAATACTGATAAAACAAACTCATTGATACTGTCAAGATTAACAGAAGCTGATCAATTAGCTTACTCTGCTTGTGACTATATTATTAGAAAAATTTGTGAATCAATAGAAGATAAAGAGGAAAATGATGTTTTTATCTTCAACACACTTCCTTTTTATAGAGATACACCTATAAAATTGGAAATCTCTACAAAATTTAAAAATTTTATACTTAAAACAATCGATGGAGATACTCTTCCCTATCAATTGATCTCTCAAGAAAAGATTTATTCTGGTAGTATCAAAAGAACTCCAGAGGAACACGATCCAGAACTTTATTACTATTTGACTAAACTTTATGTAGATTTTCCTATGGAACCAATGACTCTTGATAAGATTAAGGTTATTGAAATAGGTACAATAATAGAGTGTAAAATTGAAAAAGATAGTTTTATAGAGAATGATTTTTATAAAGTATATTTTGAAAATAAAAAATTAAACCTTCTAAATAAGAAAGATAATAAGATTATAGAAAACTTCATATGTTTTGAAGAGAGTGGAGATGATGGAGATACATATGATTACTCTCCACCTATTATTGATAATAGGACAATTACACAGATCTCTGATGAAGATCTTGAAATAAAAAATGGAACTCTTGTCAAGTCGATGAAACTTAAAGGAGTTATACATTCAAGTAACTCTTTAGAGGAAAGAGAGAAAAATATATTCAATGGAAAAACTCCATATGAATTGAGAATTGAATTAGATAACTCAAACAACATCAAATTTCATATTGAGATAGAAAACAATAGTAAGGATCATAGAATAAGAGTCATAGCAAATACTGGTTTAACTTCTAACACTTCCATAGCTGATACTCCGTTTGGAACTATCGAAAGAGAGAGCAATCCTATCAGTTTAAAAAATTGGAAGGAGTTAAAATGGAAGGAGGAGCCTACTCCTATATATCCTTTTATCAACTTTGTATCACTTAGATCCAAAGAAGGGGCTATGAGTATCTTAGCTAAGGGAATTAAAGAGTATGAGATAATTGAAAATAATAAGATCTCCCTAACTCTATTTAGAAGTATTGGATTCTTAGGTAAGCCTGATTTAATCAGAAGACCTGGAGTAGCTTCTGGACAGGAGTTTAAATATATTGAAACACCTGATAGTCAACTTTTGAAAAAAATGATTTTTAAGTTTGCAATTAGATTTGATAAAGAATATAATAGTAATATAATTAAAAGAGAGTACCAAAAATATGCTGTGTCAACATTGGACTACCAAATTCAAGAGTTAAATAGATTTACAAATACATTAAAATATTTTGTTATGCACCCTCTAAAAACTAAACTTAATAGATTTAACAATCTAATCAACTTAGATAATAGTAGTTTAAGTTTTTCAGCTATTGTTCCTATTGATGAAAATAGTTATGTTTTAAGATTGGTAAATACTTGTGAAAGAATAGAGAATACAACAATAAATATAGAGTTTGGAAGCAACTATGAAAGAGTGAATATGCTCTATGAAAAGATAGGTGAAAACTCTAAAATTAAAGCTGGAAAGATAGCTTTAAAAGATATTAAACCTGGTGAAGTGATTAACTTAAAAATTTATAGATAAAGGAGTAAGGTTATGATTAAATTTAAAGAGAATTTTTATTTTGGAAGTGCCTCTTCTGCCACTCAAAGTGAAGGAGCTTGGAAAGAAGATGGAAAGGGAGAGAATATTTGGGACTACTGGTATGAGACAGAAACATTTAGATTTCATAATGGTGTAGGTCCTGCTGATGCCTCAACATTTTATAAAAACTATAAAAAAGATATTCAACTTTTAAAAGAAACAGGACATAACTCTTTCAGATTTTCTATAAGTTGGTCAAGAATGTTTCCTAATGGATTTGGAGAGGTAAATCCTAAGGCTATTGAGTTTTATAACAATGTTATCAATGAACTACTAGCTAATGGTATTGAACCTTTTGTAAATCTATTCCACTTTGATATGCCTATGTGTATGCAAAATATAGGGGGTTGGGAAAATAGAGAGGTTGTTGACCACTATGCTAACTTTGCAAAAACTTGTTTTATAAATTTTGGTGACAGAGTTAAAAGATGGTTTACTTTTAATGAGCCAATAGTTCACGTTGAGTGTGGTTACCTATTAGGTTATCACTACCCTTATAAGGTAGATTCTAAAGCTGCTGTACAAGTTGCTTATCACACTGCTTTAGCAAGTGCCTTAGCAATAAAAAATTACAGAGAATTGAAGCTTGAAGGAAAAGTTGGTATTATCTTAAATCTTTCTCCTTGCTATCCTAGAAGTGAAAACAAATGGGATGTAAAAGCAGGATTTATAGCTGACCTATTTGCTAATAGGAGTTTCTTAGATCCAGCAGTTAAAGGTAAATTTCCAACTGAATTGATAGAGATCATTAAAGAGCATGATTTAATGCCTGAATATACTTCTGAAGATTTAGAGATCATTGAAAAAAATACTGTTGATTTCTTAGGTGTAAACTACTATCAACCTAGAAGAGTTGCAGCTAGAGCCTCTCTTCCAAATCCAGAAGCACCATTTATGCCTGAATACTATTATGATCACTATGCTATGCCTGGAAGAAAGATGAATCCACACAGAGGTTGGGAGATCTATGAAAAAGGAATTTATGATATAGGAATCAACATCAGAGATAACTACAATAATATTGAGTGGCTTATCACTGAAAACGGTATGGGAGTAGAGGGAGAAGATAGATTCTTAGTAGATGGTATAATTCAAGATGATTATAGAATAGAGTTCTATAAAGATCATTTAACATGGTTACACAGAGCAATTGAAGAGGGATCTAACTGTATAGGATACCAAGTTTGGACATTTATTGATAACTGGTCATGGTTGAATGCATATAAAAATAGATATGGTTTAGTTTCTCTAAATCTTGCTACTCAAGAGAGAACTATCAAAAAAAGTGGAAGATGGTTCAAACAACTTTCTGATAATAAGGGGTTTTAATGATGGAAAATTACTTAGTTTTTGATATGGGTGGAAGTTCTATAAAATATGGAATTTTAAATGGTAATGGAGATATCCTAAATAACTCCTCTTTTAAAACTCCAGCAACTTTAGATGAATTATATTCAAAAATTTTAGAGATTAAAAATAACTGTGAAAAGTATAATATCTGTGGTGTGGCTCTTAGTTGTCCTGGAGCTGTAAATAGTGATATAGGTACAATAGATGGTGTCAGTGCTATACCATATATTCACGGTCCAAATCTTAAAACTGATTTAGAATCACTATTGAATTTAAAAGTTGAGCTTGAAAATGATGCTAACTGTGCTGCCCTTGCTGAAGTTTGGATAGGTGAAGCTAAAGAAAATAAAGATGTAGTTTTTATTGTTATTGGAACAGGAATAGGTGGAGCAATTGTTAAGGATAAAAAAATACATAAGGGAAAACACCTCTATGCTGGAGAGTTTGGAATTATGTATTTTGAAAACGAACCAGGAATACCAGGAGTATGGGGTTATAACTCAATGGGACAGTTAGTACTTAGACTTTCTAAAAAACTCAATAAAGAGGTAGATGGTGTAGAGATATTTAGACTTGCTGAAATTGAGAAAAATCCCGTTGTTTTAGAAGAGTTAGATAGATGGTATAGTAACTTAGCTAAGGGTATTTTTTCTATTCAATATATCTATGATCCAGAAAAAATAGTAATTGGTGGGGGAGTTAGTAGCAATCCAAAAATTCTATCTGGAATTAGAAATAAAATGAATGAGCTAATATCTAAGATTGAAGTTGCTCAAATAGTTCCTGATATTCAAGTTTGTAAATTTAATAACAATGCAAATTTAATAGGTGCACTGTATAATTTTTTAGAGCATAGAAAGTAATTATGGAGGGTTAAAATGAGAGAGTTAGGAATTTCTATATATCCAGGTCACTCTAAAATAGAGGAGGATAAGGAATATATAAAATTAGCAGCAAAATATGGATTTACGAGAATTTTTACCTGCTTACTATCAGTTGAAGGGGACAAAGAAAAAATTATAGAAAACTTCAAAGAAACAATAAACTATGCAAACTCATTTGGATTTAAAGTTGTTGCAGATATAAATCCAAAGGTATTTACAGAATTAAACATTTCATACAATGATTTAAGCTTTTTTAAGGAGCTGGGAGTCTATGGAATCCGTTTAGATAATGGATTTACAGGAAATGAAGAATCTCTTATGAGTTACAATGAATATAACTTAAAAATTGAGATAAATATGAGTAACAGTACTAGATACCTAGATACTATTATGGACTATAAGCCTAATAAATATAATCTATTAGGTTGCCATAACTTCTATCCACATCTTTATACAGGATTAGGTAGAGAGTATTTTAGAGTATGCAATCAAAACTTTATGAAATATGGTCTAGTAACTTCTGCTTTTGTCAACTCTCAAAATGCAACTTTTGGACCTTGGCCTGTAAAAGAGGGAATGTGTACATTAGAGGAGCATAGAGATATGCCTATTGAAGTAGCTGCTAAGGATCTATTTAAAGAGGGAATAAATACTGTAATCATCTCTAACTGCTATGCTAGTGAAGAGGAGTTAAAAAAATTAGGTGAATTGAGAAGAGATCTACTCGATCTATCAGTTATCTTAGTTGACAATATCCCAGCTATTGAAAAGGAGATAGTATTAAATACTCTCCACTACAATAGAGGAGATGTGAGTGATCTAGTTATTAGATCTAGCCAACCAAGAGTCAAATATAAAGATCATCACTTCCAATTATTTAATCCTGTAGACATAAAAAGAGGGGATATTATAATTGATAGCTCTCTTTATGGAACATATGCTGGAGAACTACAAATAGCTAAAAAGGATATTAAAAATACAGGGAAAACAAATGTTGTAGGAAGAGTTAGAGAGGAGGAGATCTATCTTTTAGATAGTATTGCTCCTTGGGAAAAATTCATATTAAAAGAGATTAAGTAAAAATAGAATAGTTTCAATATATAAAGGGGTGTATAATAAATAGTGTTGATGGATTTCTCAAAGAGTCCTGATACACTATTTTTTCTATTTTTTGCAAAAAAAGTAATTAATTAAATCTAGAATAATTAATAATTTTGTAGTAAAAAGGAATAAAAATATTAACTAAGCCAAATAAATAGTATTTAAGATAAAAATTATGATATAATATAGATATTAGAATAAAATTTTAAAATTTGGGGAGGAATATGAGAAGTTTTATTTTATGGTATAAAAAAAGGGAAGCACAAAAAGAAGAAGAAAAAATGAAAGCAGAATTGGATCTACATATAAATTTATGGAAAAATCAAAAAGGAAGAAAAGAAGAGTTTATTTTTGATTTTGGTTTTTTTATTGATAATATAAAAAAAATAAAGACTATTTATTTATATATCCCATTTAAAGCATATCCTCATGATTTAGGAATAAAAGTAAGAGATAAACACTCTTTAATAGATGCTATTTTCAATGAAAAATGTAAAATTACTTCATTACCTGTGGGTAAGAGAATATTAGTAAGTATAGAAAAAAAGGAGGATATAGAAAAGAAAAAAAACATAAAAAAAGAGTTTATGTTTTATTTTTTAGGAGATGATCAGATCAATATAAAAGAGGTTAATGATTCTCATGGGGGAAGTATTGTAGAATTTAATGTTGAAAATATATTAGGAAAAGAGGAAGAGGAAGCTTTTAGAGAGGAAGGAAAAGAAATTGAAGGACTTCTGAATATAAAAAAATATTATTTTAGGTTTAGATTAAAAGGGAATAAAGAAGATATTAAATTTATAAAAAATCAAGACTATATAAATGATAGTTTTTCTAATTTATTTACAAGAACAGAGATAATTGATTTTAGGCTAAATGATATTAAGACTTGTTCTGAAGCAATAAAAGAGAAATATGTAAGTAATATGAAATTTAATATAAATAAAATACACTACTTACTTTTGAGAAATTTTAATGATGATTTTATTTACTATGATGGAAATGTTAGTAGTAGAATGTTAGAAAGTGATTTATGGAAAGATTATATAGAAGAAACTAATGATGATTTAATGGCTTATCATATAAAAAGAAAAAAAGGAGAAGATAAAGAATTTATAGAGTCTTTTACCAATTTATCAAGATTTAGATACCAAAGGAATAATTTATATCTTTCAATCAAATATTTTATTTTTTTGTTATTATCAAGTATTATTCCTGGAATAACAACAAATTTAATTTATGGGAAATGGAATGAAAAACATTTTTTACCTATGTGGTCTTTTTTTATTTTAACTTTAATTTATCCAATTCTTTTTATTCTATTCTTTAAAGGAATAGAAAAAGTTAAAAAAAATCGACTTCAAAAAAAATTCAAAAAATGATATAATATTGTATTAGATAAAAAAAGGGGTGAATATTATGAAAAATAAATTTTCTATAAATGTACTAATAATTCCTTTATCAATGGTTAAGCCAGAAAGTTTAAGAGATTATTTTCAAGATAGAGCTTCTGCATTAGTAATATATCATAAAATTGAAAATTTAATTAATATTTATCCTGATATAGAGGAATGGTACAAAAAAAAGGTTTTAAAAGCTTTAAGTGAAAAAGATTCAACAAGAGAAGTTTTAGTTGCTCTTGATGAAAATGAGCTTAAAATTGCAGGAATAGCTATTTTAAAGAAAACTAAAGAAGAAAATAAAATCTGTACCATTAGAGTGGAAAAAGAATATCTACGTCAAGGAATAGGGACACAACTATTCGAGGAATCTTTTAAATATTTAGAAGATACTAAACCATTAATTACAATTTCTGAGGATAATATAGAGTGTTTCAAGCCAATTTTAAAGAAGTTTGATTTTAAACTAGTTGATAAAATAAAAGGTCTTTATGTTCCTGATAAGATAGAGTATATTTATAATAAGAAATTTAAAAAGGAGGATTAATAAATTGAAAGTTTTACTATCTATTAATCCACCTTATGTAGATAAAATTTTTAATGGAGAGAAGAAGTTTGAGTACAGAAGAGCTATATTTAAGGATAACTCTGTTGATACTATTGTAATTTATTCAACTTCTCCTATAAAAAAAGTTGTTGGAGAGTTTAAAATAAATAAAGTTCATTGTGATGCTCCTGAAAAATTATGGGAAAATACTTATCCATATACAGGAATTAATAAAGCTGATTTTTTTAATTATTTTAAAGATAGAAATTTAGGATATGCTTTAGAGATTGGAGATATTACTAAATATGAAACGCCTAAAACTTTAAGTGAATTAGGTGTTAAATCAGCTCCACAATCTTTTATCTATTTAAAATAATAATTGCTTTTAAAAGAGGAACTATTTTTAGTTCTCTTTTATTTTATTGTTTCTGCTCTAGTAACTTTCAAATTTTTTCTCTTGGATTTTAAAAGGTAAGTTATTTTTATTAAATATTTAAAATAAAATTATATTTCTCTTTTACCTATCTAAAATACTTGTATCATAATGGAATTTTTAGATTGATCATTGAAATATTTCCAGAAAATTTATTCTTTTCTTTTTTAGCAAATAAATTTAAAAAGACATATGTTACCTCCATTTAAAGATAATGACTTCTCTTCTTAAAAAAGTATTTTTTTACCAATACATATTGAAAATGTATTAGCATGAAAATTAAGTTTAAAAGGAGTAAAATGAATATGAAATTCATTCATATCTTCATTTATTTCAATTATATAATTTTGTTTTAATTTAAAATTATTGTTTAGCTTTAGAGAAAGAATTGATTCATCATTTTTAAATATAGATATGCTATTCTTATCATCCTCTATTTGAATTTTTCTAATGGGACAAAAAGATGTTTTAGGATCTAAAGATTCATTTTGATATATTTTTATATCATTAAAATATATAGAGTATCCAGTTTCTACTTCTAAATTTCCCCTTCCATTATTTATGATTTCTTCTTGTAATATATTTTTATTAAAATTAAATATTTCCTTTCTATATAAATCTAAATCCGTTTCTCTTAAATTTATAGCTGGTAGATAATTAGGAATAGGTAATTTTATACAAAATCCTTCATCTATCCAAGCTTTTGGCCTTAACCTCAACTCTAATCTTTTTTTAGATTTATATATTTTAGTGCTACCATATTTTTTATCTATAAAATTCTTTAAAAACACTGACTTATCTGAATTTCTTTTATTTTCAGAGTCTTCACATAAATTTTTTAAGTTATTAATAATAACCTCTGTCCCACAAAGATAATATCCAACAACTCCTTTTAAAAAAATAAAATAGTATATTTTTTTTATTTCTTTATCTTGAATTACTTTATCATATTTTTCCTTTAAAATTTTTTGCCAAGCCTCTATAATTTGTTTAAATTCTTTCTTTTTAAATAACTCATCTAAATTATCTCCAGCTTCAATAAATTTTTGTCCTAAAGAAGCTTCTCCACTTTCTATATTAGATACTTCTTTTGCTTTAGTAATTTTATAGGATACTCCTTTTATATCAGCTCCCCAAGTATTATCTCGAATAATATCTATAGGATAACTTCCAGCACCTACAGGAACTACATTTTCTAGAGCTTGGACACACCAGTTTTCTAAATAAGTATTAGCTATTTGTAAATTTTCTTCTTGTTCTTCCTCTGTAAAATCTTTTCTTTCTGGTTGAGCTATTATACTTTTTTCCAATTGAAACCTTAATATTTTAATAGCTTTATCATCAAAAAAACCTCCTAATTCTTTAAGTTGTAAAGGTCTTAGCACCATATTATTCATAATTTTTCACCCCATTTTAAATTATTTTTTTAACAAGCCATTTCTATATTCTTTTAAATCAATTTTTCTTAAATCCACATTAGTTAATTGATTAGGAACAGGTAAAGTTATACATAACTTATCATCTACCCAGTTTTTAGGTCTTAATCTTAACTCAAGTCTTTTTTTAGCTTTATAAATTTTAGTAGTTCCGTATCTATCATCAATATAATTTTTTAAGTAAACAGATTGATTTGTAGATTGTTCCTCATTCACTGTTACTTTTTTAAGTTCATTAAGATTAATTTTAGCACCACAAAGATAGAACTCTTTATTTCCCCTCAAGAAAAAGAAATAGTAAATTTTTTCAATATTTTTTTCTGTCATAACTTTTATATTTTTTCTTTTTACAATTTCTAACCAACCTTGAGCTATTTTATTAAACTCTTTATTTTTAAATAGTTCATCTAAATTTTCTCCTGTATCAGTAAATTTTTGTGCTAGAGAGGCTTCTCCACTTTCACTATTTGATAGATTTCCTTTGATATCAAATTTACAAGCAAGAGCCTTAATATCAGCTCCCCAAGTATTATCTCGAATAATATCTATAGGATAACTTCCAGCTCCTATTGGTTTGACATTTTCTATTGCTTGAACACACCACTGTTCGAGATACTCTTTAGTAATTTGTGGACTGACATTTTCTTGATAATCTTTTATTTCTGGTTGAGCTATTATACTTTTTTCTAATTGAAATTCCAGTATCTCAATAGCCTTATCATCAAAAATTTTTTTTAATTCTTTTAAAGTTAGTGGAATTATAACTGCCATTATTTTTTCTCCTTTATACAATTTTTCATAGTTTCAATAGGATTCATTCCTAGTAATTCACAAGTATATAAATAAGCTTTAAGACTACAATTTTTTCCAGCCAAAACATTTTCAATTTGTCTTTGTTCTAAAATAAGTCCTTCTTTAGATTTTTCATTTAAAATATCTACAAGAGTGCTTCCATCTTCTTTTAATTTTGCTCTTTCTGCAGAATAGATGTTTTTTAATTTCTGATAGTCAAATTCATACTTAAATTTAGTAAGATTCCCTAAATATAAATTCTTTAATTCTAAATTTGTTTTATTTTCCAATAAACAAATTTCTAAAAGTTTAGCTGGAGAAATTTCTAACATTTCAGCTAGTTTTAAAAATGTTCGTAGATAGATTTCATTATTTTGAGCTTTTATATTATAAAAACTTTGTCTATTAAAACCATGTTCCTTACACTTAAGTAAAATATTATCTATGGTTTCTAATAAAATAGCTAATCTATTATGAATTTTATCAGTATAGATATATTTAATTTTTTTCTTCATTTTTATTTCCTCACATTGATTATATTTTATATTTTACTCTTAAATTTATTATTGCTTAACGTAATAAATATTACAAAAAAAGTCTATTATAATGAATAGACTTTTTAATTTAAGTTTTATAAAATCGTCTATATAAAGTTTCTTATTTTTTAAATTGGAGAAGTATTTTATGGCGAATATTAATAAAGCAATTAAAAATTTTAATAAACTTAAGTTTAAAGAAAATAAAATCACTCAAGAAATTTTCATTGAAAAATATAATTTAGAAAATAAAAGAAAGGAGCTAGATTATTCAAAATTTTCAAAACTTTTAAATGGATATGTAGATAATTTCACTCTTAAAACTTTAAAAGACTTAGGTGATATTTTTGAAATATCATATGAACATTATTTAGGAATATCTGGATATTCATATCAAAACAGAGAATTAAGAAGATGTTTTGGAGAAAATTTAAAGATGTATAGAAAATTAAAAAAAATGACTCAGAAAGAATTTGCTAAAGAAATAGGAGTATCTTATTGTGCTTATAAAATTTATGAAAGTAATTTTGGTAATCCAAGAAAAAATACACTCATTAGAATAGCTAATAAGCTAAATATTTCTGTAGTGAATTTAATTAAATAATATAGGGAGGAATAGTAGATGTTAAATATTCAAGTGCTATTAAATCTACCAGAAGGAATTTATCAAAATGTTTCTGTTACAAGATGCATTTATCAAAATGATTATTTAAATTTTCCAAATTTGTCTCCAACAAGAGATTCGTTAGTAACTATCTATGAATCTTGGAAAAATTTAAATAAGACATTAACATTAGTTGGAGCTAGAGGAGTTAATATTCCAGAAGGATTAACAGAAGTTTTATACTGTTATCTTTCTGGTGCATGGAGAACAAATAAATTAAACATACAAGGATGTAATACATCTTTTGATTGTTATCTACCAGCTAATCAACCTAATTTAGATGGACAACGTATTCAAATTAAGGCATGTAGTGTAGCACCAGATTTAACATCATTTGGTCCACACTCAGTTTGGGATAAATTAATATTTATCGATTTTTCAGAAGGAAATGGAAATTTTTATATTTATGATATTCCTACTAATCTAGTTACTGAGCGTATTTTAAATTCAAGAAATGGAGAAACTTTTACTATGCAACAACTTCAAGGAAGAAGACCACGTTTAAGTCTTCTTCAAGTGATTCAAGAAAATAATTTACAATATTCTTTCACTGGAAACATTTATCAATTACCAATATATTAAAAATTAAAGGAGTTAGTACTAGACTAACTCCTTTAATTTTATATATTGTTCTTCATTAGCTCTAAAATTAGTTCCACTTATTCCAATTAAAATATCTGGAATCTCTTTTTTAGCTATAGAAAAAGAAATAGGATTATTACACCAATTTTCAATTATTTTTATTTTGACATAATCTCTATTTTTTTCTTCTATAAAAAATAAGTTTGATACAACTTCTACTACTCCAAGAATGATTTTTCCTTTATTTCCACCAATATAAATGATAGCTTTATCTCCAATTTTAATATTTTTTTTATGTTTTGTAACTTCCCATTTATCTATAGTTTCATTTTTAAAATCCTCAATTACATTTTTGTAAATATTAGTAGTATATTGAAATATCCAATAATTTATCATAATTCCTCCAAGTTTATTTTGATGTTTTCTCAAAAGTATATTATAATATCTAGTGAATGAATTAGCAAAGATTTTTTAAGGAGAGGTTATGAGGGGAGGAGCAAGACAAGGAGCTGGACGTCATCCAAAAGATGAGAGTAATAAAAAGAGATATATAACAAAAACAATAAAATTTAAAAAGGAAGAGGAGTTTATTCTCAAATATATAGATGAAGCTGAAGGAAAAAACTTTAGTGAAAAACTAAAAAAAATTATAGTAGAAATAATTGAAAAAAAGTAATACAGTTTTTCAAAAATTATGATATAATAATATATATAATATAAAAAAGGAAGTGGCTAAATGGCTTATAAAGTAGGAAGTCTTTTTGCTGGAGTTGGAGGTATTTGTCTAGGATTTAAAAGAGCTAGTACAGAGTTTGAACTTATCTTCGCCAATGAGTTTAATGATAATGCTTGTTTAACATATTCAGCAAATTTTAATCATAATCTTATAAAAGGAGATATTGAAAAAATTTTAGATCCAAATTTATGGATAGAAGAAAAAAAATTTTTAGAATTAAGATTAAATGAAATATTAGATGAAAATAATATAGTTTTATTAGAAAAAAAGTTTGATGAAAAATTTATAAAAGAATCTATAAAAAAATTGAATACTCCATTTTTCCCCAGCATTTTAATTAAAGGAAATTTTAAATTTACAGATAGTATAAAAAAGAAAATAGTAGAGTATGGATATTTAGAAGAAGAAGTAAAAAAAATAATAGAATTAAAACTTATTAAATTGAATCTTGAAAGTAATTACTTAAAAACAGAAGTAGAAAGAAAATATAATATTTATCAAAGTAAAAGAGAGGAAATATTAGCTAATAGTATAGATATATTAACTGCAGGATTTCCTTGTCAAGCTTTTTCTATTGCAGGACAAAGAAGAGGATTTGAAGATCATAGAGGAGAGCTTTTTTATAGTGTTGTTAATTTGGTTAATCAATTAAAAGAAAGAGGAAAAAATAAACCTAGAATTTTATTTTTAGAAAATGTAAAAAATTTAGTCAGTCACGATAATGGAAATACTTTTAGAGTTATAAAAGAAGAACTTGAAAATTTAGGATACACTCTTAAATATAAAGTCTTAAATACTTATGAATATACTGAGCTTCCTCAAAATAGAGAACGTATCTTTGTAATCTGTTTTTTAAATCAAGAAGATTCAGAAGCTTTTGGATCATTAGAAGATTTAAAAAAATTGAAAAAAAGTAAAGAGGAGCTTCAACAATCTCTTGCAAATATTTTAGATTATTCTATAACTAAAGAAAGTAACCCTAAGCTTTATTATACCAAAGAAAAATATCCTAAATATTTTGAGAATGATGGAATAAATTTAGAAAGAGATATAACCGAAATGTATGAAGTTTACCAAGTTAGACGTGGAATGTATGTAAGAAAAAATCAATCTGGAGTTTGCCCTACACTTACTGCTAATATGGGAACTGGTGGACATAATGTTCCTCTTATTAAAACTTTTGATGGAATAAGAAAGTTATCTCCAAAGGATTGTTTTAATTTACAAGGATTTAGAGTAGGAACAGAGTATACTTTACCTACAACTGTTGGAAATAGCTATTTGTATGAACAAGCTGGAAACGCTGTTTCTGTAGATGTGATAGAACTTTTAGCTAAGAAAGTATTAAGAGCTTTACATGAAGTAGATAATAATATAAATAGTAGAGTTAATATGGTTACAGATAACAATAATATTACTAGTCAACTAGAATTATCTTCTATTGAAAATATAAATGTTGGTTTTCAAGAAGAAAATATTATAATGGAAAAAAAGATTACTTCTCTGAGAAAAATAAATATTTATACTAAAATAAGATGTAATAAAAAATATTTTAAAAATAAAAAGTATGGATATTTTAATAAAAGGGTTTTAAGAAAATCTATTTTAAATATAAAAATCGAAGAGGATAAAAATAATACCATTGATAATGGAAATTGTGAAAAATTTAAAGAGTTAGCAAAAATAATTGACCACTATAATAATGAAATTAAAACAGCTTGTAATTATAATGAGGAAAAGACTAAGCTTTTAATAAAAAAAGTTATGTCAGAATTATTAGAAATAGTTTAATTTTGGTTGTATCATAAATAGTGTTGATGGATTTCTCAAAGATATCCTAATACACTATTTTTTCTATTTTTTACAAAAAAAGTTGAAACGATATAAAATTTCCTTTAAAATTAACTCAACCAAAACCTATTTGAAAAAAGTATAAAAAATTTATTATAAATATACCAGAAACTACATATAAGAACGGAATAGTAGAAGGAATAAATAATTTAATAAAATATATTATGATAATAAAAGAATTGATAAATATTAATTAAAAATTGACTCTATTTTAAGAGTTCTTTTTGTACTACAGAAAATCTGTATATATAATTTTATTAAATAGCGATTTAATAAAAAAGAAGATACCTTAGTAATTTTTTTACTAAATTACTAAAGCCTCATTAAATTTTATTTTACTCATCAATACTATTTGACAAAGAATCTAGATTTTTCTCTTTTCTCCCTAAAATTGAATCCCCTCTTTTTATATAAATACTTGAAGATATTTTTATAAATTTTTGATATAATATATGTAGAATGACCTAGAAAGTGAGGAGAATTTATGCAATATAAAAGTAAAGATATAGCAAAAGTATCTGTGGAGATGGCTATGAGTAGTCGTGAAGAGGAGCAGGAGCTAAAAGAAAAATATATAAAAAAAGGAATTAAAACTGCAGCTGTGGATATTGGTGGAAATGTTGTAGAATCTATTCCCAAAATACTTGAAAGAACCTTGGTGGCAGCTAAGAGAAATGGTCTTATAAGTGAGTCTCATGTATATGAGGGTGCTGTTACTGGAGCAACTAGAGAGGCTATTGATCAGATTCTAGATAAATCAGTAGGATTTAATGTAGGGGGAAAAATAGGTATAGCAAGATATCAAGAACATCTATCTGTCTGTATTTTTTTAACAATAGGAATGTTTAGGCTTGATGAAGTGGTAATTGGACTTGGACACAGAGCCGTACCTTGTGAGTCATAAATATTGTTAAATTAAATTTGACAAAACTATTTTATAAGTGTATGATTGAGTATAGTATTAATTGTTAATTTAAGGAGGAAATATAATGTCAAATTGTAGTACTTGTCCTTCAGGTAGCACTTGTACAAAGGACAAAGAAAGTTGTGGGATTGTTAATAATCCATTAAATCATATAAAAAATGTAATCGGTATTATGAGTGGTAAAGGTGGAGTAGGAAAATCTACTGTTACAACTCTATTTGCTAAAGAATTAGCTAAAAAAGGGTATAAAGTAGGAATAATGGATGCTGATATTACAGGTCCTAGTATCCCTAGATTGATGGGAGTTAGTGGTCAAATGGCTACTGGAGATGGAACTAATATCATTCCTGTTACTTCTAAAGAGGGTATAAAAATAATATCTCTAAATCTATTACTACAAGATGAGAGCCAACCTGTTGTTTGGAGAGGTTCTATCATAAGTAGTGCTGTTAAACAGTTCTGGGAAGAGGTACTATGGGGAGAATTAGATTATCTTCTAATCGATATGCCTCCAGGAACAGGTGATGTTGCTCTTACTGTTATGCAATCTACACCTATCAATGGAATAGTAATGGTATCTGTTCCTCAAGATATGGTATCTATGATAGTTGCAAAAGCCGTTAATATGACTAAAAAACTAAATGTTCCTGTTATTGGAGTTGTAGAAAATATGAGTTACATTGTTTGTCCAGGTTGTGAAACTAAGATCAGTTTCCACGAAGAGAGTGGAGCTCACGATTTCTTAAAAGAGATGGGATTAACTCTTCTTGGAGAACTTCCAATGACTAAAGGTTTTGCAAGAATGACTACAGGTCAAGAGTGTGAAGATTCAGCTAAATTATTCGCACCTATAACTGATAAAATTCTTGAAGAGATCTCTAAATTATAGTAAAACAAGAGGATAGATTGAAGTTTAAACTTCTCTCTATCCTTTTTTATTATTTATTCAGTTTAAAAATTTACATAGTATCCATGCTCTTTAAATAGACTGACAACCTCTGTTACATTTTCACTCTTTATTAAAAGATGAAAATCCTCTCCCTTCAACATAAGTGGTTTAAATCTCTCATCTTTTGTAATAGTCTTTATAAGCTCTTTATCATTTTTTAGTTTTAATACTACAAACTGATTATCAGCTTTTATTGCACTACTTTTTTCCAAAAGATCTCCAAAGAATTCCACCCATATTTGAGAAGGTTCTGGAGTAATCTTAGAATAAAACTCATTTATTCTATCTTGAATCTCTTTGGAACTACTTATTCCCTTTAAGAAACTCTCCTTATTAAATTTAAACTTATTTACAGCTATTTTTTGTGAAACTCTCTCTAAGAACATTGTCTTTACTGGAGCATCTCCAACAACAGTCGCTATCAATCTATCCTCGTCTAAAATAACCTCTCCATCTTCTTTAGCATTTTTAAAGTCATACTCCTCTATTCTATCAAAGCAGTACTCTCCTAGTTCTGTAAATTTGATATATTTTATCCCATCAAACTTACTTAAATATCCATTTTTTAAGTACAATGAATTATTTATAGATGGATAGTCATAGTATATCTCTAAAACTCCTAAAACTCCTAAGATAAACAGTACAGATTTGATAAATGGAATTACAACATACATCTGATATTTCTCATAATTCAGAATCTTTGTTCTCTCATAGTTAGCTTCATTGATATAGATATAGTCATATGCATCTTTCACATCTATTATCTCTATAAACTCATCTCTATATAGTATTGATTTAATAATGTTATCTACACTTACAACTTTTCCATTAGGTATCTCATTAAGTATATTTTTGATTGTAGCTAATCCTCTTTTTATCTCCTCTTTAGATTTCCAAATATTCTTTACACCCTTTAGGTAATTAAGATAAAGTGATGTATAGTGATAATTTTCCTCTTTTATCAACTCTCCACTCAAGAAATCATTTACTATATTTTTTATATTTGAAATCTTAAAATAGTTTTCATCAATATATCTCTCTTTAACTAAGAAGAAGAAAAGAGCGATTGTTTCTGTTTTAAGATAATCTAAATCCTTTGAATCTTCGTAATACTCACTTATATTACAATATTTTTTCATATTTAACTTAGACTCTTTCAAGATCTTAGCACTACTTGATAATTTTATCCCACCTTGAGAATAAAACTCAAAATACATTTTAAAATTTTCTATTAACTCTTTCTCATTGTTGTTTACTAAAGTAGCATCTACACTATTTTGAGCTATAATGTTATACTCTTGAGGTTTATTTCTCATAAATTTTCTTATAACTCTCAATATATCATAATCTAAATAGAGGTACTCCCCTTTTTTATTATCTCTCTCTGCCTTAAAAAATAGGAATTTATCTTGTAAATCTTTATTTAAATCATAATTATTTTCCAACTTTAAATATCTTTCTTTATTAGAGATGTAGAACTTTCCTTTCCAAACTACCTCTTCAAAAACCTCTTTAACATCACTATCCAATCTCTCATAGATAGTACAGAATATCTCCTCTTTCAAATAAAATTGCTCCAACAAATCTAAAAAAGTTTGTTTATTACTATTTTCACTTATTAAAGATATCTCAAATAATCCAAGGTTACTCCCTATATACCCCTCAGCTATCCAATCTAAAAAATACTTTGTATAAAGTTTAAATAAAATTTCTTTAGAATAAAACTCATTTAAAGCTTCCCTAAACCTATCCTTACTTATCGCCATTTTTTCTCCCTAAAATTTATTCTCCTAAGATAAACTCAATATCCTTTTCAGTTAAACTCTTTAAAGTAGCACTATCTTCAGATATTAGATTATCTAGTAGTTTGATTTTTGATTCTTGTAGTTGAAGGATCTTCTCTTCAATTGTATCCTTCAGTATCAATTTATATGAAAAAACTGTTCTATCTTGCCCCAATCTATAGGCTCTATCTATTGCTTGATTTTCTACTGTCTTGTTCCACCAAGGATCATAGATAAAAATCGTATCAGCAGCAGTTAGATTTAATCCAACTCCACCTGTTTTCAATGTCATAACAAAAACCTTATACTTGTTATCTTTTTGGAATTTATCTACTAATAGCTGTCTGTCCTTTGTACTTCCACTCATAGAAAGATATTTAATATCATATTTTTTCAAGTCTTCACAGATGTTGTTTATAGAGTTAATATAGTTTGTAAAAACTAAAACTTTATGTCCATTCTCCACAGCTTCAACAATATTATTTATTAAAACCTCTCTTTTACTTGAAGTTACTCCTACACTTTTTGCCTCTGGACAGCTCGTTATCTGTCTTAATTCATTTAAAGCTTGTAATATAAAGAACTGTGTCTTCCCTATTCCATTCTCCTTTATTTGAGAGTGTACCATCTTATAATAATAATTTCTTCTCTCATCATAAAGTTTTTTCTGTTCAGGATTCATCTCTATATACATAGTTTTTTCTATCTTATCTGGTAGATCCTTTAAAACCTCTTTCTTTATTCTTCTTAAAATAAATGGATATACCTTCTTCTTTAACTCCTCTATTGCCTCTCTATCATTCTCCCTTTGGATTGGAATTGCATAATAGTTGTTAAACTCCTCTAAAGTTCCAAACATAGAGGGATTTAAAAATCTGAATAGAGAGTATAACTCACTTAAGTTATTCTCAATAGGTGTTCCACTTAGAGCAATTCTATGTCTTGTATTCAAAAGCATTATAGCTTTCGTTGTTTGAGCATTTACATTTTTTATATTCTGAGATTCATCTAAAATCACCGCATCAAAAAAATACTCTTTTATTGTTTCAATATCATTTCTAATAGTTCCATAAGTAGTTAAAATAACACTATTTTTCTTTATAATATCTCTATTTCTAAAGTTTCCATAGTATATTCCAACCTTTAACTTAGGACTAAATTTCTTTATCTCGCTCTCCCAGTTATACACCAAAGATTTAGGCATTACTACCAAACTTTTCGTCCCCTTCTTCTCATGCAATCTCGTTAAAACTGCTATTGCTTGAAGAGTCTTCCCAAGTCCCATATCATCTGCAAGACACCCTCCTAAATTGTTGTCCATCAAATATGATAACCATTTGTAACCATACTCTTGATACTCTCTCAATTGTGCTTTTATCTTCGGCGTCTCTATTGCATAGTTATTTATATTATTAATCCCTTTAAAAAACTCTCTGCTTCTATTCATCTCCTCAGAGAATATCTTATCTTCAATTAACTCCTCTACCAGTGGTAGATCAAAAAATGAGAGTTTTACTTTTTGTTTATTGTTATCTTTAAAAATTCTCTCTAACTTCTCTATATATTTCTTATTAATTAAGGCACTTGTTCCATCACTTAACATAATATATGAATCCTTCTTGTAAGATGAAAGAACATCTAAAATAGAAAACTTTTCTCCCTCAATCTCAAGCTCTATCTCTCCCTCTAAGAAATCTATTGAGTGGCTGAAATTTCCTATTACCTTTGGCTTTACAGCCTTTATATTATACTTTCTAAGCTTATCTGTACCTACTACCTTGTACTTAGATGCCAATTGTAATAGATCCTTCATAATAAACTCTTTAGCTAATTTTTCCTGCATTATAATTAAATTACTCTCATCTAAGTAATAACTCGATCTCACTTTTAAATTCTTTTGATCCTTAGTTAACAATTTTACAATATCCTCTATCGCTTCAGATATTCTGCTTATATCTATCTCACATATAGATATTTTTCTCTCCAAATCATTGACTATTGCTACTTGCTTAATATCGTGATCTTTCAAGAAATCGTAGTGCATACTTGATACCATCAATGTCACTTGTAAATATAGACTATTGTCATGAGAGATCTTTTCTATTACTAGTTGTGGACTAGGAATATGCTTCTCTCCAGCCATTATCTTATAATCTTTATACTCTATCTCTATATTCTTAAAATACTTAATCGTCAAAGTTAGAAAATTTTCTAATCCTGATTCATCAATTGTTCCAACTAACTCCTTCAAAGTATGAAAATCATTACTCTCCATATCTATTATATAAAAAGTATTATCAGCTAAAATAAGATCCTCATTGATTATCATAAACTCTGTAATAGAATCATTTAATAAAAGTTCTGTTGTAAGGGCAGTACTACTATTTTCCTTCTCTTTTATAATCAACGATAAATTATTATCCCTTTTTATCCATTTGAGTACTTCCATCTTTTCATTTACAAACTTAGGATTATCAATTAAATATTCTATTAGATCTGAGTGTTCATTCAGATATGCCTCTTCATACTCCTTCTCCCAATCTATGAAAAAACTATCCTCTTTCACTCCCTTAATATATGTTAAAATCTGACTAGTTACATCTTCAGAATCTTCATCTACTTCTAAATTTTCTGCTATACTTCCATCAGCGTATACTGGAAGAACATAGGCTCCTTTTTCATCTATTTTTAACATAAAAAAGATATTTTCCAGCAAATTGTCCATTTTTTTTAAGCTCATAATCTATCTACCCTTACCATTTTTATTTTTATTCAGAGTATATTATATCAAAAAATACGTGTTTTATCAACATTTATTTAATTCGATGATAGCTTTAGTCCATGATGAATATTTTATAAGTCTACAATTTTCCCGAGTAAAATATAAAGGAGTCTACAATAAAACAGTGTAAACTCCTCTTATTTTAATATTTTTTATTTGAAATATTATACTATTATCTACTACTCTCTCCCTCTAACTCCACCTCAAATTCAAATCTATCTCCTCTTACAGAGCTTATTGTATACTCGATTATCTCTAATCCTACATAAGTCCATCTTTGAAGATTTATAACTGGTGTATTTTGAGGTATCAAAAGAGAGGCTGAAACCTTTTTATCTGAAATCCCTACTGAAAATCTCTCTGTTGCTTTTGTAAAAACCATCTTATATCTACTTTGAAGAATACCATATAAAGAGTTATCAATTAAATCTTTCTTTGTTAAATCTGGAAATTTCTTATATGGAAGATATGTTTTCTCATACATTATCTCTTCACCATCTGCAAGTCTTAATCTCACTAACTCAAGAACCTTTTCTCCCTTTTCCAAGTTAAGCTCTTTTAAGATCTTCTCATTTCCCTCTATTGTTTTCAAAGAAAGTATCTCTGACTCTGGATTTTTCCCCTGTTTTTTCATCTCTTCACTAAAGCTATAAAACTTTAATAGCTTTTGCTTAAGACGTCTTGCTGAAACAAAAGTTCCACTTCCTTGTATCTTATATACATATCCTTTTTTCTCTAGATAATTTATTGCTTGTCTAACTGTGGCTCTACTCAACTTATATTTTTCACAATACTCTTTTTCAGTAGATAATTGATCATTCTCTTTTAATCCTTTACTCTCTATTTCGTTTATTATTATCTCAGCTAATTGACAATAGAGAGGAACTTTCTCTTTTCCTAATAACATTTTTCCCTCCACAATTTTTTGAATCTTACATTAGATAATATCACTTTTACCATATTTTTACAAGGGTAATTTTGATATTCTACTCCACTTACCCCTAAGTTTAAAATGGTGTTAATAATTTAACACCATTTTTAAGACTATTTACTATTTTTTGCCTCAGCTATAAACTCATCCATTTTCACTATTCTCTCTTCAACTCTTGATTTTTCTGCAGCAAAAGCCATTATATGACTCTCTAAAGAAACTCTTGGGTTAGTTTTAGAATCATTTTTTCTTCCTAGACATAGATCAACAAAATCCTGCATAAGTCCTGTGTCGCCTCCACCATGTCCCCCTTCTAAAACTTCAGGAATAATCTCAGTCATCTTACCATTAGAGAAACGTCCCTCTCCCATTCCAAATTGGTAAACCTCTATATGGTTTTTACTATCATTTCCTCTTATTTCACCCTTAGTTCCCATTATTTTAATAGTTCTACAAACTTCATCTGTAAATGCTGACAAGTTAAATGTAACATTAACCCCATTCTTAAATTGAATTATTGTTACCATATTATCCACTACATTGTTATCACACTTATACACACATCTTCCATATTTATTGCTTTTTAATGCATCTTCTAACCCCTCTACTGTCTGTATATCTGTTGCTACCAATGTAGGCCAAGCTCCTAAATTTTTATAATATATTTTTTTAGGAGAATAGATACAAGAATCTATATATTTACAATCTAAACATCTTTCAGCTGAATCCACTGGAGCATTTTCCCTTTTAAAATGAGTTAACTTTCCAAAAGAAGCGATCTTCTCACATTGACTTCCACCTAATAGCCAAGATAAAATATCTAAGTCATGGCAACTTTTCTGTAAAATCAATGGGCTTGTTTCATCTGAATTTCTCCAATTTCCTCTTACAAAACTGTGAGCAAAGTGGAAGTTTCCAATATTTTCATTGTGTTGTATATCTACAACATCACCTATTATTCCACTCTCTATTAATTCTTTTAATTTACTGAAGAAAGGAGTGTATCTCAACACGTGACATACCATCACTTTTACCCCATATTTCTCTGCCAATTCAACTATTTTTATACATTCATCTGCCTTGTTAGACATAGGTTTTTCTAATAAAATATCGTACCCTTTTTTCATAGCCTCTTGAATTGGTTCAAAGTGCATATCATCACCTGTTGCCAATATTATAGCATCACAAAATTTATCTTTTGCCAAAAAATCCTTCCAATCTTCAAAAACATACTCTGGCTTGATCCCATGTTTTTTTATCATCTCTTCCCTCTTTAGAGGATTTGGCTCTGCAACTGCTACTATTTCAGCCTCATCTGTTTTCTCTAAAATAAAATTAGCATATATATCTTTTCCTCTATTTCCTGCACCTATAACTCCTACTCTTAACATATCTTCTCCCTCTTTCAAATGTATTCTATTACTCTTTTACTGCCCCTGCCACTATTCCAGAAAGTATTTTTTTCTTAAAGATCAAATACATAACTATTGTTGGTAACATAACTAAAACAATCGCCGCTGAAAGTTTTGCCCAAGATCCACTACGTCCTACATAGCTCATAAGCATAGTTGTAAGTGTTACATTTTCTGAACTTGGCATATATAGATAAGGGGTATACATATCATTTAATATATCCACAGATTTTAAAATTATCAATGTCGCTGTAGCTGGTAAAATCAATGGAAATATTATCTTCCAATAGATTGTAAAGTATGAACACCCGTCTATTCTTGCACTCTCATCTAGAGAGAACGGAATTTGATCCATAAACTGCTTATAAACATAGATTTGTAAAATATCTGTAGATACATAGATGAGCATAGGAGCAAACAGTGTATCATACAGCCCTAATTTTCCTATTATTCCAAATCTAGTTATCTCTGCAATAAAACTTGGAACTAACATTGCCAAACTAAAGAATAGGAAGTAAACTTTCTTCAATTTAAACTCAAATCTACTCAAAGAGTAAGCTACCATACTACTTAAAATAACATTTATAACAACTGTTCCTACAACTAGTATAACTGAGTTTTTTAATCCTACTAAAATATTTCCCTTTTCAAAAACTTCTTTATAATTTTCAAGAGTAAATGGTGACGGTAATGATAAATGATTACCTAACGCAATCTGCTCTGGAGTCTTAAATGAAGATAAGAAAACCAATATTAATGGAAGTATGACAATCAAAGTTACCATTACAAAAATTCCGTGATTAAAAACATCAAATAACACTTTTTTTATCCTGTTTTTCATTTCATCACCACTTTTAATTTTTATGTACTTTCAAATGTTTTTTTATTTTTTCAGGCTCTAATATCATATTTTGAATAAGAGAAATTATTATAATCGCTATTATCAAAATTATTGCCATTGCACAAGCCAAGCCAAAATTACTAAATTCAAATGCTGTTTTTACTGTGTGTAAAGCAAATGTGGTACTACTAGTTCCTGGTCCTCCACTTGTCATTACAAATGGAATATCAAAAACCATCAATGCTCCCCTTACATTTAAAAATAGTATGATACTCAATATAGATTTAATATTTGGGATAATTATCTTCGTAAACTGTTGAAATACTGAAGCTCCATCTATTAAAGCTGCTTCTAACATATCTTTATTGATTGACTGTAACCCAGCTAAAAACAATATTATGTGTATACTTGTAAAACGCCATAAAGAAACTATTACTAGAGAGTAGTTTACTATTCTAGGATCACTCAACCATTTCACTTTTCCAATACTCAACATTGCCAAAAGCCCATTTAATACTCCATCTTCTGAATTGTATAGAAATGAAAACATATAAGCTATGGCTACCCCATTGATTATATATGGCATAAAAACTATAGTTTTAAAAAACTCACTCTTTCTAATATATCTATCTAATAGTACAGCTAGATACATCTCTATCGGTATAAAAAATAGATGAATTATAAAATATAGTCCATTGTTACTCAAACTTTGAAATATATCTCTTCTTTGAAATACCTGTTTATAGTTTTTTAAACCAATAAAATTCATACTCGTATTGATACCGTCCCAGTCTGTAAAACTTATATATATAAGTTTCAAAGTGGGATACAAAACAAAAATCAACAATAGAAAAGTTGGTATTGCTAGAAATGTTGTTAATAATACCCTCTTTTGGATTTTATCTGTCATTCTAGTCCACCTCAATTACTGTATATTCTCTTTTGCTTCTTTCCATTTTTTATTGTACTCTTCCATATACTTATCAAAATCTACACCTTGTATCATCTCTTGTCCCATTCTCTTAACATCAAATGAGATAAAGTTAGCAATATCTCTAAATTGGCTATCTCCACCTTTTTGTAATACTGCCTCTGGATTAGGTATATTATTTATTGTTTCACTAAATATTCCACCTTCAATTTGAACTCCTTCCACTGTAGGTAAAACATTCATATATTTGATAAACTCTTTATAGTAATCACTTGTAAATAACCAGTTGATAAACTCTTTTGCTTCTTTTTGGTTTTTACTATATTTTGGTATACCCAAGAATACTTCTGCTGTAACAAGATATCTGAAATTCTCATCTTTACTGTTACGAACTGGCATCATAAATACACCAACATCTTCTAACTCCTCTTTTGGTAAATCTTTGATAAGATCCATATAGAACCATTGTCCTGCTGCTAACATTGCTGATTTTTTAGCTATGAACATATTTTTTTCCTGTTCCCAACCATATCCTAGAGGGTCATCTCCAAATGGTTTTGTTTGATAGAAATCATTTAACATCTTATAAGCTTCATAGAAAGGTTTCCCCTTTGAAAATGGTTCATTATCTTGTCCCATCTTTGTCCAAATATCATTTCCACCTGAAACTAAGAATGGGAAAAACTCGTTAAATGGATATGTTACCCAAGAATCCTTTGCTCCCAATGAGATTGGAGTATATTTTTCTGAAGCTTTTATCTTTGCTGTAACTTGATTAAACTCTTCCCAAGTTGTTGGTATCTCTATTCCTAACTCATTAAATACACTCTTTCTAAAATATACAAACTCATTGAATCCATACATTGGTAGTCCATAGATATTTCCATCAATTGCATATTCTTTAGCAAATTTATTTAATTTTGTAGCCTCTAAATCATTTAAAGGAGTTAATACATTTTTATAGTTTTCCAATGTTACAACTCTTACTGGGAAAACATCTGGAAGTTTTTGTGCAGAGTTTCTTATTTTCATAGTATTATCATACTCAGTAGCAGTTACTTTTTCCATTTTTATAGTTACATTGGGATTAATTTTGCTATAAGCTTTATTTATGTCATTTATCTCCATTAAAAAGTCTTCTCCAGTTCCAGTATAAGTTACAAAAGAGAGTTCAACTTTTTCATTTTTCTCCTTTCCACAACCTGCAACTAAAACCAATCCACATACTCCAATACATACATTTTTTAAAATCTTGTTCATAAGTACCCTCCTATATTTTTAAATTTACTTTAAAATAACTTTCCTTCATCTGCTAAAAAAACTTTCTCTTGATTCTTATGAAGCTCAAAAATAACTATCTCATTTTCTCCTACTTTCAATATAGGTGCTGGAACATATAATCTTTTCTGTGGTCCCTCTTTCCAATATCTTCCCAAATTAAAACCATTTATAAAGACTACACCTTTTTCCCAACCCTCAAAATCTAAGTATGTATCACCTATCTCTTTCACTTCAAACTTTCCTTTTACAAAGATAGGTGTATTTTCTACCGTTCTATGCCCCTCATTAAACTCTAATTTTTCTAAGTTATTTAATGGTAATGTGTAAATATCCCAATTGTAAAGAAATTGATTTCCTATCCTTACACCCTCTGTGATACCTTTTTCATCTTTTAACAGAGGTCCATAGTTAATTCTTCCCATATTTTCAACCAAGATCTCCAAAGTTGATTCCTCTTCAAAACTTGTAAGAAAGATCTCCTGTTTATTATTTCTATCAATTACCCCTTTATACTCACCATTAAAAAATACTAATGCTCTATCTCTTACCTCTTGAATTGTCAATTGAAAATTATCAATTATCCCCTTTATTTTTGTCTTGTATAGAGTAAATCCATAATCTTGTCCCAACTCTTCCATCTTAAGTGGATATGGTGAAAATACTCTTTCACTTATTTTATTTAAACTCTCCTCTAAGCTTACACAACTATCAAATTTAACATCTCCATAAGAGATCTTTTTAGAATTTTCTACTCTATACTCTCTATGATTTTTATGTTTCTTTATTTTGTGAGAATATTTTTTTAAAATCTCTTTTACCAAGTTATATTTTGGTGTTATATCTCCAGCCTCAGTTAAAAGAGCATCATAATCATAACTTGTAACTGTACATCTCTGCTCACTGTGATAGTTTGCCCCATTTAAAAATCCAAAGTTAGTTCCACCATGGAACATGTAGAAGTTTACTGAAATATCATTCTCCAACATATATATCAATTCTTCTCTCAACTCTTCAGCTGGTCTTGTAATATGTTCATATCCCCAGTGATCAAACCAACCTATCCAAAACTCCATCACCATCTTAGGTAATCCGTTTTGATAATTTTTAAATAGTTCAAAAGATTCCTCTGTCTTAGATCCAAAATTTATCGTTTTCCATATCTCAGGTAGTGTCCCACCTGCTAACATTCTATCAGTAGGACCATCTGAGGTAAATAGTATCTCCTCTATTCCTCTTTTTCTATAAGCCTCTTTTAGATAGTTTAGATAGTTATAATCATTTCCATAACTACCATACTCATTCTCAATCTGTAAAGCTAATATTGTTCCACCATTTGATTTTAAATATGGTTTGATTCTTGGAATTAACTCATCATAATATCTATCTATCTTCTCGATATATCTCTTATCCATTGTTCTAAGTCTTATTCCTTGATATTTTAATAACCATGAAGGTAATCCTCCAAACTCCCATTCTGCACATATGTATGGAGAGGGTCTCAAGATTACATATAGCCCCTTCTCTTCAGCTAATTTCAAAAATCTCTCAATATCCAACATTCCAGAGAAATTATACTCACCCTCTTGTGGTTCATGTAAATTCCAAGGTACATAGGTTTCAACACAGTTAAATCCTCCAGCTACAAGCTTTTCCAATCTGTCTTCCCACTGTTCAGGTAGAGTTCTAAAATAGTGTATCGCCCCTGATATTAGTAGTGTCTCTTCTCCATCTATCAATATTTTTTCACCGACAAATTTCATAAACATTCTCCTTTTTATTTTATAATGTTATATTTTCCTCACTCTCTGCATCAAATATATGTGCTCTTTTTACATTAAAATAAAACTCTCCTGTTTCACCATATTTTACATTTTCACTTTTTCTAGCTTCTATTCTTGAGGTAAATTCATTTCCATCTATTGTAAAATATAGAAACTCTTCATTTCCCATATGCTCAACTGTTGTTACTGCACCCTTTAAGAAGTTTATCTTTTCTCCCTCTGGATGTGTTACCTTATTTCCTATATTCTCAGGTCTTATTCCCAAGACAACTTTCTTACCTATATAACTTTTTACCTTTTCTCCCATATCTTCTGGTAAAATTATATATTTTCCCTCTCCAAACATAAAAATAATACCCTGTTCATGCTCCTCTATATAACCCTCTACAAAGTTCATTGCTGGTGACCCTATAAATCCTGCTACAAACTTATTTGCTGGTTTATGATATAGATTTAGCGGTGTATCAACTTGCATTATCTTTCCATAGTTCAAGACACAGATTCTATCCCCCATTGTCATTGCCTCAACTTGATCATGAGTTACATATATCATTGTTGCTGTTTGCCCTTCAGCTTTCAACTGTTTATGTAATTGAGTTATCTTTACTCTCATTGATACTCTCAACTTTGCATCTAAGTTTGATAGCGGTTCATCAAATAAAAATACATCTGGTTTTCTCACTATTGCCCTTCCTACTGCTACCCTCTGTCTTTGTCCTCCTGACATCTCTTTAGGTTTTCTATCTAAAAGTTGAGTTATCTCCAATTTTTCTGCTGCTTCTCTCACTCTTCTATCTATCTCATCTTTAGGTACCTTTGCCATCTTA
>NZ_JAGIRL010000053.1 GCF_019012925.1 Fusobacterium sp. | reverse complement strand
GATCCCGCTTATCTCCACCATGCCTAGATAGCTCAGTTGGCTAGAGCATACGGTTCATACCCGTACGGTCGATGGTTCGAATCCATTTCTAGGCACCAGCTGTTTATTACACTCTTTCGGATGAAGGAGTGTTTTTTTATTCTCACTCCCTTCCCTTCAAATTTTGAATCATAATAGCTATAAATATCAAAAGACACCCTATTCCTACTTGTTTTGTCATTTTTTCATTTAAGTAATATATAGCAAATATAGATCCAAAAGCAGATTGTAAAGTTAAAATCAATGCTGTTCTCGTTGAAGATATATATTTTTGAACTATATTCTGTATAGCAAAAGGAATCACTGTACTCACTATAACTAAATAACCCAAAGTCCATTTTATATCTGGCAGAATAGATAGATTATATCCCTCTGTCACCCCAGTTAAAACTATAAAGAGAATAGCAGTTACTATGAATTGAAGAATTGTTAATGCTATAGGATCTGAGTCACCACTATATTTCTCTATCGCTACCATATGAGTTGCAAAAAAGAAAGAGCAACACACAGCTACTAAATCCCAAATGTTAAAGTCCACACCTTTTTCAATTGTTAAAAAACCCAGTCCAACAGTAGCTATTACTGCACTGCCTATTGTATATCTATCCAATTTTTTCTTATTTATTATCCAAGATAGAAAGGGAACAATAAGTACATATGAAGCAATTATAAAGGAAAACTTTGAAGCTGTTGTAAATCTTATACTAATTATCATAAAATAAAAAGCTAAAAACATAAAAATTCCTATTATTATCCCTCTTTTAAGATCTACTTTTTTCATATTTTTTATTTTTCCAAAATATAACAAACTCAAAAGTATAGCTGAAAAACTGAATCTAAACATCATTAAGGAGTACGGTTTTACTACTCCCAAAGTATCTTTTATCACTGCAAATGTTGTTCCCCACACCAATGCTACTACCACTAAAATTATTGAAGCTACCATTCCATTTCTTTTATTTTTTCCCATTTTTCTACCCCTAACAATATTTTATTTTAACCTCTCTCTATTATACTCTTCCAACTTAGTTTTATCAATCTTCTTCAAAAAAATAAAAAAGGAAAATCCTAAGCATATATCTTAAAATTTTCCTTTTTCTAAATTATGCTAATGAGTAAAAACAGTCTAAATACTCTTTTATTAGCTCTTTCTTTTCATCTCTAGGAACATAGATTGCAAAGATCTCTTTTTCATCCTCTCCATAGAATTTTATAGAACAACTTTTTCTACCAAACATAATATCTTCCACTAAGAATATCTCTTTTATCTTATCAACACTTAAATGTCCACCTATTGATGAATCATTGTCATGAAAATTTAGGAATCCATGAGCATAGAACCCTTTTGGAAATTTATCCTTTATCTCTAAAACAAAGTTAGGAGTTACTACTAGTAAGAAAACCTTATCCCAACCTCTTAAAATTTCAAATAACTCTTCTCTCTTTTCTACTGGATACTTTCTAACACTTGGTGAGTTTCTATAAATATCAACTAGAGATACATTTAACTCCTGTGCTATCTTTCCTAATGAAATTTTCTCATCCTTTGCTAATAACTCTGCTATTTTCTCTCTCATTATCTTTCTCCTTTTATTTATGATTATCTATGAGTTTTTTTATCTCCAGTAATCTGTGTTGCCACTCCATTTTTTAGTAGATATGCCTGTCCAAATCCCTTTACATATCTTCCATCAACTACATTTAATTTTACTAGATGGAAGTCCTCCATTTTTCTTACTATTTTAAATGTCTCTCCAACACTTTTTTCAAATAGATCCATTATCTCTTCAAATCTCTCATCTCTTGGTAAGAATTCTGCTGTTACATTGAATCTTGCTCTCTTACGTGCAATTACTGAAAGAGCTTCTTTCTCCTCTTGTAAAAACATAATCTCAAATTTTTGCTCATTCTCTGTTAAATTTGTATAGTGATCTCCTATTTCACTAATATATATATAGTGTTCTCCATCTATCTTTAGATGTGGTGCATATGTAACATCCACCTCTCCATCTTTTGATACTGTTCCTAATATTACAGATTTAAAGCTATTTACAAACTCTTCTGTTTCTTTTATTATCTCTGTTGAATCAAATTTTATTTCTCTCATCATATTTTTCACTTCTCCATTTATTTGTATTACTAAATTATTGACATTGAAATTATATTATACTTTACTAAAAAAGTCAAGTTTTATTTTAAAAAAAGAGAAAACCTTACTCCCTTTCTCAAGGTAATGGTTTTCTCCTTCAATCTCAATTATTCTCCTATTTTTTTAGGTTTTATCCATTCAGAACTTTTTCCCATATTGTAGTTCTTTATAAATTCCTCTTTAAACTCTGTAAATCTATCCTCTAAAATCGCTTTTCTTGCATCTTTCATTAATTTTAATAGGAAATATAGGTTATGGTATGTTGCAAGTCTCTGCCCTAAAATCTCCTCTGCTTTAAATAGGTGTCTTATGTATCCTCTCTTGTAGTTTCTACATACATAACAGTCACAATCCTCATCTAAAGGTCTATCATCTTCAGAGTACATAGCATTTTTTATTACCAATCTTCCATATTTTGTAAATACTGTACCATGTCTTCCTATTCTAGTTGGCTGTACACAATCCATCATATCTATTCCTGACTCTACAGCCTCTAACATATCAAGTGGCTCTCCTACTCCCATCAAGTATCTAGGCTTATCCTCTGGACACTTCTCTACAATGTAATCCAATATTCTATACATATCCTCTCTTGGTTCTCCTACAGCTAAACCACCAATAGCATATCCTGAAAAATGTTCATCCATTTCACTTAATTCATTTAAGCTCTTATCTCTTAAATCCTCATATATTCCCCCTTGAACAATTGCAAATAGCCCTTGCTCATCTGGTCTTCTATGAGCTTCTATACATCTTTTTGCCCATCTTGTAGTTCTTTCAATAGAGGGTATTATATACTCTCTTGAAGATAGTCCTGGTGGGCACTCATCAAATAGCATAACTATATCTGATCCTAAGTTATTTTGAATATTTATTGATTTTTCAGGAGTAAGAAAGTGTTTAGATCCATCTAGATGTGAACTAAATTTTACTCCCTCTTCTGTTATTTTTCTCAAAGCACCTAAACTAAATACTTGGAATCCTCCACTGTCAGTTAATATTGGTTTATTCCAATTCATAAATTTATGTAATCCTCCAAATTTAGCTACAAGCTCATCACTTGGTCTCAAATACAAATGATAAGTATTTCCAAGAATTATCTGTGATCCTATTGCTTCTAGCTCCTCTGGTGTCATAGCTTTTACTGTCGCTTGTGTTCCAACAGGCATAAATACAGGTGTCTCTATTTCACCATGAGGTGTAGTTATCTTCCCTGCTCTAGCCTTTCCTACTTTTTTTTGTAACTCATAAGTTACAGGTAATTTTTTTGTCATATTTTCTCCTATCTACTTCTACATTCTATCAACTGAGATTACATCTTTTATCTTTAAAAGATTACTCAATAAATATTTATACTCACTCTTATTTGATATCTCTATTGTTATTTGGAAATTCATATACTTTTCTCCATTTTTATGGATCTCATTACTATTTATTGTAACTAAATGTATCTTATGATTTGCTATTAGAGTTATTATATTCATTAAAATATTAGTTTTATCATAAACTAATACATTGAATGTAAACTTATACTTATTATCTTTTTGCTCTACTATTCTACTATCCCATTGAACATCTATCTCTCTTGTTGGATCTTGAGCAACCATATTTTGAAAGTTTTTACAATCTCTTCTATGTACAGTTATACCTGTCAATTTTGTAACATAACCACCGATCTCATCTCCGGGAAGCGGGGTACAACATCTAGCAAATCTTATTAAAGTATTATTAACTCCATCTATTACTATTCCATAATCATTTTTACTTGATGAAGTTTTCTCTTTTTTCTTCTCCATCAACTCATCAATATCTATATTCTCTATCTGTCTATCTTTTTCTAATTTCTTTCTCAACTTATCAATAATAATATCAATTTTACTTCTTCTCTCACCTACGTGATAATAGAATTCATCTAATGAATATATATTATTTTTTTCCATATGTTTTTTGATTATTGGATCTTCTTCCATCTCTTTTAATGATATACCTAATTTTCCTAACTCTCTCTCTAAATTTTCTCTACCATTTTTTATCGTTTGATCCCTTACCAAATCTTTTAACACTTTTTTTATCTTACTCTTAGCTCCATGGGTAACTACTATATCCAACCAATCTTTGCTTGGTCCTTTTGAGTTTTTAGAGGTTATAATCTCTACTCTATCTCCATTTTGTAGTTTATAATCCAATGTTACTATCTTACCATTTACCTTAGCTCCCACACATTTACAACCTATCTGAGTATGAACTGCAAATGCAAAATCTAATGGTGTAGCTCCATGAGGTAGTTCTGTTATATCCCCTTTTGGTGAAAATACAAAAACTGTCTCATTCATTATATCTTTAGTTACACTATCTATAAACTCCTGAGCTGTTTCAGCCTCATTTTGCAACTCTAAGATATTTCTTAGCCAACCATACACCTGATCACTCTTAGTAACCTTTGTATGCTCTTTATAGCTCCAGTGAGCTGCTATACCCTCTTCTGCTACCTTATCCATCTCTTCTGTTCTAATCTGTATCTCTATAAATTTTCCTTGTGGTCCAACTATTGTTGTGTGTATAGATTGATAGTTATTAGATTTTGGAACTGCTATATAATCTTTAAAACGTCCTGGAACAGGCTTAAAATGACTGTGTATAACCCCCAACGTGTTATAACATTCCCCCTCTGTATCCACTATTATTCTTACTCCCATCAAGTCATATATATCATCAAACTCTTTGTGCTTCTCATACATTTTTTTATATATACTATAAAAATGTTTAAATCTTCCCTTTACACTCCCTTTTATTCCAGTCTCATGTAATAAGGTTACTATTTTCTCAATAAACTCCTGTATATACTCTTCTCTCTCTTTTTTCTTAGAGTCGATTAATGACTTTATATTCATATATTCAGTTGGTTTCAAATATCTCAGAGCTAGGTCCTCTAATTCCCATTTTATCTTCGCTATTCCAAGTCTATGAGCTAGTGGAGCATATATATCCAAAGTTTCTTGAGATATAGATATCTGTTTCTCTGGCTTCATATACTTCATAGTTCTCATATTGTGTAATCTATCAGCTAATTTTATTATTATAACTCTCAGATTTTGAGCCATAGCCAAAATCATCTTTCTTATATTCTCATCTTGCTTCTTTGTACCATTGGGAAGAGTTTTTAATTTAGTTACTCCATCTACTAAAGTGGCTACTGTATCACCAAAATTATATTTGATATCTGCCAATGTTATTAGAGTATCTTCAACTATATCATGCAATATTCCTGCTACTATTGTATCTGTATCCATCTTCATATCAATTAAAATCTTAGTAACTTCAACAGGGTGCATTATATAATCTTCTCCAGATTTTCTATACTGTCCCTCATGGCTCTCCTCAGCAAAGAAAAAAGCAAGCTTTATCTTTTCTACATCTACTTTTAAATCGTTCTTCTCTATCTCTTTCAGAATCTCTTCCCAATAATTCATAAGCGTCCTCTTTTCATATAAAATTTATAAAAAAATCTAAAATAACCCCAAAATAATTAAGAGTTATTTTAGACCTTTTACCTATTATCTCATCATAATATTAATATTTCATTAATGTTAAAACAGGATAATCTTTTAATTTCTCTCTTCCTTTAAGTTCTTCCAACTCAATTAGAAAAGCAAGTCCTGCAACAACTCCTCCTAACTCCTCTACCAATTTAACAGCAGCTTCCATAGTTCCTCCTGTAGCTAATAAATCATCTACGATCAGTACTCTTTGTCCCTTTTGTATTGCATCTTTATGCATGCATAAAGTATTTGAACCATATTCTAAATCATATGAATACTCAATAACCTCTCTTGGTAATTTCTTAGGTTTTCTTACTGGTACAAATCCAATTCCCATAGCGTATGATACTGGACAACCAAATATAAACCCTCTAGCTTCTGGTCCAACTATTAAATCTACTTTTTGTTCCTTAGCAAATTTTACAATCTCATCAGTAGCAAATTTAAATGCTTCTCCATTGTTCATAAGAGGTGTTATATCTCTAAATATTATTCCTTCCTTTGGAAAATTCTCTACTTTTGCAACATATTCTTTTAAATTCATTCGCTTCACTCCAATTCTTTTAATTTAATTTACCCTCTAAATTCTTATAGTTCTCTTGAAATATATCTTTATTTCCAAGTAACTTAAGGGTATCTTTCGATTTTTTCTTATCTCCCATTTTCAAATATATCATAGATAACTGTGTTAAAACTTCGTCATCATTTCCATTTTTTACCAAGTACTCCAACAGTATCTTCTCACTCTCTTTTGGCATCTTAAAGTTTTCATTCAATACTCTAGAGTACCCAAGTATAAACTCTTTATCTTTATTTAAATATGGATAAATATTTTTTAGAAAATAAAATAACTCTCTTTTCTCATCTGCTTTTTTTAAAACATCAATATAGACGAGGGCAACTTCAGTATCATAACTCTCTAAAGAGAGATCTTTTAAGAGATTATAACTTTTTCTATAATCCCCCTCTCTGTATGCTATTAACCCTTTTATTTTTTTATAATAATCATCTCTTGGATTATAGCTAGAACCCATCATATTGATACTTTTAGCATATTTTCCATCTTCAAAATATAAAGTTACTAAATTTTTTATCAATCCTTCATCTTTAGGTTGTAATTTAAGGGCTTTTAACCAATACTCTTCAGCTTTCTGATAGTTTCCAAACTTATAATAAGTATATCCCATCTCTTTTAGAAGAATAGCATTGTTAGGATTGATCTTATAAGATTTTTGATACTCTTCCATTCCCTTCTGGTACTTTCCCTGTTGAGAGTAATTTACTCCTTTCAACAAAGAGTATTCAGCTTCTTTACTCTTTTTCAAACTACTACAACTGATAAAAGCTACTGATATTAACAATAAAAATAAAATATTAGTCAAGTTTCTCTTCAATTTCTGTGATCTCCTTTTTAGGAGGAAGTATCACCCCTCCTGATATTATTAATTTTACTGCATCATCTATCTTAATATCCAATATTTTTACATCTTTTTGTGGAACTATTATAAACATTCCAGAAGTAGGATTTGGTGATGTAGGTATAAAAATATTATATAGTTTCTCTTCACTTTGAACAGCTTCGCTTACTATGTAATTATCCTCTGAAGTTAAAAAACCTATGCTGTATATACCCTTTCTAGGATACTCTATCATTACAACTTTTTCATATGTTTTTTCTCTATCTGACATAGTAATATCAATAATTTGGCTAATTGTTGTATATACCTGTTTTATTAGTGGTATTTTTATAAATACCTCTTTTAAACTCTCTATTATTTTAGCAAAAAACATAATTTTTAATATAAATCCAACTAAACATGTACCTAAAATCATAGTGATCAATGATATTAAATACACTAACATTTGGAAATAATAATCCATATTTCTATCTTCTACAACTCTTTGAAGTAGCCCCTTTATAATTATTGTTACAAAGGAGTGCCCCAAAAGATTCATCATTATTCCAACTATCCAGTTAAAAATATATACAGTTAAAATAATTGGTAATAAAGCTATTAACCCTGCATAAAAATATGATTTTATTTTTTTAATCATCAGTTTTTTCTCCTGCATTTACCTCTATTAAAACTTTAGCTACTCTCATCTTCTCAACTTCCAAGACTTTTAGCTTCACACCTGAAATAGTGATCTCATCATTTACAACAGCTACTCTTCCCAATTCTGTTATGATTAAACCACCTAAGCTCTCATAGTCCTCTGATTCAGGTAATTTTATATTCAACTCTTTGTCCAGAGTCTCAATATCCAACATTCCATCAACTTCATAAGTATTCTCATCTATTTTGTGAATAAATTCGTCCTCTTCGTGGTCAAATTCATCACGAATCTCTCCAGTGATCTCCTCTATTAAGTCCTCTATTGTTACCAATCCAACTATTCCACCATACTCATCTAGAATAAGTGCTATATGGACCTTCATCTTTCTAAAATCTTGTAATATCTCTGTTATTGATTTTGTTTCAGGAACAAAATAACCAGGTCTTACAAAATTCTTAATAGGGACATTTGTCTCACCTTTTTTTACTATACTCAATACATCTTTTACATAGAAAACACCGATTATATTATCAATTGTCTCCTCATAAACTGGTATTCTAGAAAATCCATTCTCAATTATCTCATCCCATACTTCATCTAGAGTTTCATCCCCTTCAAAAGCTAACATTGAAGTTCTAGGAGTCATTACCTCTTTAGCAGTTGTTTCACTAAAACCTACTATGGAATGGATCATCTCCTTTTCCTCTTCCTCGATTATTCCTTCAGCTTCTCCTACATTCACAAGAGATTTTATATCTTCAGCTGTTACCATAATAGCTTGATCTTTTAAATCTATTCCCAACAATCTTGCTAGGAATTTTGAAATAAACATCAAAATCTTTATTATAGGTTTTAAAACTAAAGCTAATAAGTATATGATCCTTATAACTACACCTGCTATTTGAACTGAGTAATTCTTTGCTATAATCTTAGGAGTTATCTCTCCAAAAATTAATAGTATTACTGTCATTCCCACTGTTGCTATAGCAACTGAGGAACTAGATGTCCCTCCCATTATATTTATAGTTACAACAGTAGCTATTGAAGATGCTAGTATATTAACCACGTTATTTCCAACGAGAAGCCCTGTAAGCATCTCATTTGGATTTTTTAACCACTTTTTTAAAAGTTCAATTTTTTTTCCCTCTTTACTCTCTTCAAATTTCTCTAAATTAGTACTCCTGAAAGATGTAAGTGCCGTTTCTGATGCTGAAAAAAATCCAGACAATAGGATCAATACAATTAACAGTACTATATTTTGGTATGTGTCCAACTTTTTTTTACACTCTCCTTATTTACATTAAATTTAATAACTACTCTATTACGAATAATTTATCTCCTTTTTTTACTATCTGCCCATCTTCTACTAAAATTTTAACAACTTTACATTTTTTAGATGCTTTTACCTCATTCATCAATTTCATAGCTTCTATGATACAAAGTGTTTCTCCACTTGCCACTGTATCCCCCTCTTCAATAAAAGCTGGATTACCAGGAGCTGATGATCTATAAAAAGTCCCCACCATTGGTGCTGTGATAAACTCTTTCTCTTGAGTATCTACTACCTCTTCCTCTTCTGCTTCCTCTACCACAGCTGTATTTTGTTGAACTATTGCTGTCTGTACTGGACGAGTTTCAACTTGTACTAGTTTCTCTTTTTTCAAAACTAATTTTACCCCTTCACTCTCCAAAGCAATCTCATTCAAATTGTACTTATCTATATTATCAGCCAACTCTTTTATCGTTTTAACATCTATCTTCATCTTTTCCTCCAAAACTTTCTAGTTACTTCCTATTATTCTTAGATCTTTTACACCATCTACTTCAGATATCTTTTCCAACATACCCTCTATCTTTCTCAGTGTATTTTCAGTAGTCTGTATTGATATTGTTGATTTAGCTATTCCATCCACTGCTATATTTTGCACAATTGTCAATACATTCATATCTTCATCTGCTATGATATTTAGTATACTTGCTAGTATTCCTGGTTTATCTACTAAAGACATATGTATACTGAATACCTTCTCTTTTCCACTCTCAAAGAAAGGTTTTATATAATCTTTATACTTATAATAAGTACTTCTACTAATTCCAACCTTCTTTATTGCTTCATACTTTGATATCTTTGTATTTTGCACTAAATCATTTACCTTTATTACACTTTGAATAGAGTTTGGAAGTATTCTTTTATCTACAATATAATACTCTCTCTTTTCGTTTTTCTCCATCTTTTCTCCTTTTTTTTTTTTATATATGGTTAATTTTTTTAAAAACTCTTAAAGTATTCTGGAATAACATAGCAACTGTCATTGGTCCTACTCCTCCAGGTACAGGTGTTATATGTGAACATTTCTCACTAGCACTTACAAAATCTACATCTCCACATAGACCTTCCTCTGTTCTATTTATTCCAACATCAATTACAACAGCCCCATCTTTTAACATATCACCAGTTAAAAACTTTGCTTTTCCTATTGCTATTATAACAATATCAGCTTGTTTTGTCTTCTCTTGAAGATCTTTAGTTTTACTATTGCAGATAGTTACAGTAGCTCCTCTATTTATTAATAGACTAGCCATTGGTTTTCCTACTATGTTACTTCTTCCTATCATCACTACATCTTTTCCCTCCAAAGAGATTGAGTAGTTATCTAGGATCTCCATTATCCCTGCTGGAGTACAAGAGATTATAGCATCTTCATCATTTAGCATTAGAAGTCCTAAATTTTCAGGTTTGAATCCATCTACATCCTTTTCTAAAGCAATCTTATCTATAATCTTTTTCTCATCTATATGTTTAGGTAGAGGAAGTTGTACTAAGATACCATTTACCCTCTCATCTTTATTTAGATTTTCTATTACCTCTAATAACTCAGCTTCACTGATATCATCAGATAAAAAATGAGCAAAGCTTTCAAATCCTAGCTCTTTACAACCCTTTATCTTTGAGTTTACATATATTTTTGAAGCTGGATTATCTCCTACCAATACTATTGCTAAACCTGGAACTCTATTTGTAGCTTCCTTCAACTTGATTACATCTTCTCTAATTTTGTCCTTTATTTTTGTAGCTAACTCTTTTCCATCTAACTTTATCATTCTTCTACCTTTCTATTTCAAAATGTTGCCTATTTTTAGCATTCCACCATTTATAATATCGGCTCCACTTAATAACTTCTTATTCTCTGGTTTTACCTGTGTTAAAATAACACTTCCATTTCCAACTTTTACTACAAATCCCTTTCCTTTTTTGATGTCTACAACCTCTCCACACACTCCATTTTCATATGTTTCAAAGTTCTCCTTCACCTCATAAATTTTAAAGATTTTCTCTTCACAAGTTGTAAATGCTGTTGGGAAAGGATTCATTCCTCTTACAAAATTGAATATCTCTCTTTCACTTCTAGACCAATCTATTCTACAATCCTCTTTTGAGAAAGGTCTTACAAAAGTTGCCTCTGAATGATTTTGCACTGTTCTTGGTGCTTCCTCTTTCTCTATCAATTTAACTGCCTCAAGTAGTCCTTTAGCTCCAAGATCTTTCAATCTATCATGTAGAGTTAAGAAAGTATCTTCATCTGTTATCTCAGTTTTTACTGTAAGTATAACATCACCTGCATCTAGCTCCTCAGCTATATACATGATACTCACTCCACTCTCTTTCTCCCCATGTATAATTGCTGCATTAATTGGAGCAGCTCCTCTGTATTTAGGTAATAATGAAGAGTGTACATTTATAACTCCATATTTTGGCATATCAATTATCTCTTTTGGTAATATTTTACCATAAGCCACAACTACAATTAAATCTGGATTTAACTCTCTTATCAAGTCCTGAGTCTCTTTACTCTTTAATGTTGTTGGTTGAAATACAGGGATATTGTGCTCTAATGCATACTCTTTAACTGGAGTAAACTTGATCTTTTTCCCTCTCATATTTGGCTTATCTACTTTTGTAAATGCTCCTACTATATCATACTCAGAATTTAGTATCTCAAAAGATGGGACTGCAAATTCTGGTGTTCCCATAAATAATATTCTCATCTATTTTTCCTTTCTATCCTTACTTATCTTCTCTACTAATTCAATGAAAGACTCTATATCTTTAAACTCTTTATATACTGAAACAAATCTAACATAGGCTACTTCATCTATTTTTAATAGCTTTTCCATAACCAGCTCTCCTAGTTCACTGCTAGTTATCTCATTTTTTAAAGAGTTTTGAATAGATTTCTCTATCTCCAACACAAATGTTTCAATCTCTTCTCTACTTATATTTCTCTTAATCGTAGCTCTTGTCAAGCCTTTTAATAGTTTTTCTCTATCAAATTTCTCTCTTCTTTTATCTTTTTTTACGATATATATGGGGATCTCCTCTATTTTCTCATAAGTTGTAAATCTTTTTTCACAATTTATGCATTCACGACGTCTTTTTATTGAGAATCCCTCCATAAATGCACGACTATCTATTACTTTAGTATCCTCTGATCCACAAAATGGACATCTCATATCTCATCAACTCTCTTTTTTGTCAATATAATCTATTACCTCACTTGCTGTTTTACAATTAAGAAGTCCCTCTCTAAAACTCTCTTCTCTTATTAGACGTGAAATCCTTGCCAATACTTTTAAATAGATTTGACTATCTTTATTTGGTGATGCAAAAACAAAGAAAATATTTACTTTTTCATTATCCATTGATTTAAAATCAATCTTATCTCTACTCATTCCAAAGGCGATTGTCAATTTCTCTGCTACCTCAGTTTTAGCATGGGGAATAGCTACTCCCTTTCCTATTCCTGTACTTCCTAATTTTTCTCTCTCCACAAGAGCTTTGTATACAGTATTCCCTTTTGTTAATATGTTTGGTGAATTTTCAATTAATTTTGAAAGTTCTAATAATACTTCATCTTTAGTTTTAGCTTTTAGATTCAGAGAAATCAAATTTTCTGACATATAATCAGTTATTTTTATTATATTAGTCATTCTCTATCCCTCCATAATATAATTTTTTAATTTAATATCTATTCCTAAATGAAAATTTAAGTATCTTTCAAAAAGAAAAACAACCTTTTTAATATCTTCTAAAGTTTCTATCTCTTCATCTATATCTTTTGCTCTGTTATTTATAAATTTTTCTACCAAGCTCTTTTCACTCTTAGAAACTTTATATATATACTTCTCATTTTCAGTTATAAACTTTGATCTTTCAAAAGAAAAATTATAACCCTCTCCACTACTTATATTGAGTCCCTCATCTCTGATTATATAATGGAGAAAATATCCTATTAAAATATAATTTTTCTTCTCATTTTCATTATTATTTAAAAACTCCAAACTTCTCAAAAATATTTTATATAATGACTTTTTTCTATTGTTTTCAACTAAGATAGCATTGAGCAAAGCAACAAAATATAAGGATATCTCAAGCCTATTTAAATTACTTTTGATATTACTGTAGGATTCTATTCCGTTGAAAGATGAAACTGTATAGTTTTCTCCCTTTTTATAAAAGGTAAAATTGGAAAGAGAGAGAAGATCTATTGAATTCAACTCTCTTTTTTTACTCTTTCTAATTCCTTTCAGTAGAAAAACTATTTTCCCAAAATTTTCTGTAAAAACTGTCACATATCTATCAGCTTCACCAAAATCTCTTTTATTTATTACTAGCCCTCTATCTGTTATGAATTTTATCATATGTCAGTTAGCTCCTTAATATCCACTTTAGGATTGATAACATAACTTTTTACTTTAAGGTTTACTATATTTATATCCTTATCATAAACTCTGTAAACTGTTGGCAACAGATAGTTTTTAAACTCTTTTAACTTGTCAATTTCCACTCTAGTACCATTTTTCAGTGGTATCTCTTTTATCTTTTTAGCATAGTATTTCTCTCTAAACTCTCTGTCACTCTTTTCCTTTTCAAAGATAAAATTGATTACTTCCAATACTTCACTATCATTTTCCGTTAATTTTTCCTCAACTCTTTGATCAAAAAGTGGAAGATACACTATTTTTTGATCCTTATTATAGATATATACCTCACCTCTATTTAATTCTGGAGCTATTACATCTTTTCTTATAAAATCTGGAAATATATATGTTAATTTATAATCACTACTTTTAGATTCACCATTTAAATTTACAACTTCATTAACCTCTGTTATTAAACTTTTTATCTCACTTATATCTTTTCCATAAGTTATGAAATTAAAAGCTATACATAGGATTATTACTAACTTTTTCATTTTTTATTCCCCTTTGCTTCTACTGGAATCAAAATCAAAACTTCAGCTAAATTTATAACATCTACTTCACTTTCAAGTTTTATGCTCTTTAAGATCTCTGTTCCACTCTCTATGACCTCACTAATCTTTCCTAAATATATCCCCTTAGGATAGATCTCGCTGATACCAGAAGTATATACCTTCTCTCCAACCTCTATATTCTCTTGAAATGTATTAGCTTCAAAGTATAGAGTTCCATCTCCCTCATTGCTTCCTCTCACTATTCCTAGAGCACCTGATTCAGTGAGAGAGCTAACTGTATAGTTTTCTCCTGTTATCATATCAACAATTGAATAATCATCATAGACTTTACCTATCTTTCCTATTAAATTCTCTCCAGCTAAAACTATGTAATTTTTCTTAATTCCATCTTTTTTTCCTAAGTTTATATAGAATCTTTCATATAGGTTACTTGGATTTCTAAAGTTTACCTTTGCTACTTTTATATTTAACTTCTTCTCCTCTTTCATCTTAAGAATCTCTCTCAATCTCTCATTCTCTTGATCAAGTTCCTTGTTGTAAGCTACCACTATATCATACTTTACCTGTTCATTTTTTAAGTTCCTATTCTCCTCTAATATAGATTTATAACTTACTACTGCCTCTGAAGTTTCTTTAAAAAAGTTTCCAATCTGATACACTCTTCTCTGAATAGGAAAAACAATGTGACTTACAATATCCACACCAAAATTAACAGCTTTACTAAAGAGAACAAATATCAAAATAAGAATAAATAAGATAATTCCCATTCTTTTTTTTATTGACCATTTTTTATCTCTTTTTTTTCTTAACATTTTATGCCATTTCCTTTAATATCTCTACTACTAAATTAGCAGTTTTTACCATATCCTCTATCTCAATATACTCCTCTTTTGTATGAACTTTTGTCATTCCAATTCCTATAGTTAGAGCCTTGTATCCTTTTTCATTATAGATATTTGAGTCACTTCCTCCACCAGTAGGCTTAGTTACACACTCAACCTCTACTTGAGCACAAGCTTTTTTAAATATATTCAATATCTCCTCTGAATCCTCTAATTTATATCCTGAGTATCCCTTTGTCACTCCGTTCTCAAACTCAGCTCCAAACTCCTTACACATCTCTTTAAATACTCTATCTGTTTCAGCTAATAAGTTATCTAATTTCTCTCCTGAAAAACTTCTAGCCTCATACTGTAATGTTACCTCTGGCATAACTATATTAACAGCTTCTCCGCCTCTTACAACACCTATATTTGAAGTTGTTTCAGAATCTATTCTACCTAATTTTATCTTTGTTATAGCATGAGCTGCTACTGTTAAAGCATTTATTCCATTTTCTGGTGCTATTCCTGCATGAGCTGGTTTCCCAATTATCTTCATTTTTCCTTTTGCAGAGAATGGTGTCTGTATAATTCCAATACCAGGTTTTCCACTAGAATCTAAGACAAATGTATAATCTGGACTATATTTTTCTATATCAAAATTCTTAGCTCCTAATAATCCTATCTCCTCAGCTATTGAAAATACTACTACTATCTCAGGATGATCAAGATTATTCTCCTTTATAGTTTTGATAGCCTCTATTATATTAGATATTCCCGCTTTGTCATCTCCACCTAATATTGTTGTTCCATCACTCTTAATAATTCCATTTTCAATTATTGGATTTACCTTATCACAAGGTAATACTGTATCCATATGTGCACTCAACAGTATTCTCTTTTTACCTGGATTTCTTAAAACTCCAATAATATTTCCAGCATTTCCTCCCTCTTTTTCTCCAGCACCATCTTCAATTACTTCCATTCCTAAATCTTGTAACTGTTTTTTTACATAGTCAGCCATCTCTCTCTCTTTTAATGAAGGAGAAGATATTCTTGCCATCTCTATAAAATTATTAATCATTCTTTCTCTATTTATCACAATGAAGCCTCCTAACTAAAATTTACACTCTTCTATTAATTATAATATATTTATAGTGGTTTTGTAAAGTACTACTGGTATAAAAAAATAGACAATCTCATTATTTTTATCTTTAAAAGTTAGACAGTAAAAAAAAGAGTAATCAAATGAAAATTCATTTAATTACTCCCAAAATATCTAATTTACTAGATTACCAAGTTTACTAAACAAAGTACACCTATAAATATTAGTGGTAGATTTAATTTCTTAAAATCACCAGTTACTAAGTGAATAAGAATATAACTTAAAAATCCTAAACTTAATCCTATACTGATACTATAAGTTAATGGCATCATAACTATTATAATAAAGCAAGGGAATAGAGTTTTTAGATCTTTAAAATCTAAATCTACTATCTGTTTAAACATATACACTCCAACTATGATAAGTGCTGAAGCTGTTGCATATCCAGGTACTACAGCTACTACTGGAGAGAAAAATAGAGCAAGTAGGAATAAAATTCCTGTCACAAGAGAAGCAAGTCCTGTTTTAGCTCCTACTGCCACTCCTGCTGCTGACTCCACGAATGTTGTTACTGTACTTGTTCCTAATACAGATCCAATTATTGTTGAAAATACATCTGTATATAACATTCTTCCAAATCCCTTAATTTTTCCATCTTTATCTACAATTCCAGCCTGTCTAGAACAAGAGATTAAAGTTCCTAAAGTATCGAATAAGTCAACAAACATAAATGAGAATATTGGTCCAATTAAAGATAGTTTAAAAGCACCTACTATATCTAATTTTCCAGCTATTGGAGCTATACTTGGTGGAAGAGATACAATGCTCTCTGGTACTGCAATATCACCAGTGATAAATCCTAATACTGTAGATGTAACTATTCCTATTAACATTCCACCTTTTACCTGTTTTATCTCAAGAACAACAGCCACAAGCAATCCTACAATTCCTATTACAGTAGTTGTTTTCATTGTTCCCAATCCAACTATAGTAGCTGGATTAGCTGCTACTAAACCAAGATTTATAAGTCCAATAAATGTTATAAATAGACCTATTCCTCCACCTACTGCTATTTTTAATGGAACAGGTATTGCATATGCAATCTTCTCTCTAATTCCACCTAAAGATAAAGCAAAGAAAAACACTCCTGACATAAATACTATTCCAAGAGCTGTCTGCCAAGGTACTCCCTTACCTAAAACCAATGTAAATGTAAAGAAAGCATTAAGTCCCATTCCTGGAGCTAAAGCAAATGGAGCATTTGCCCATACACCTGATATTATAGTTGCCAATGCAGATGTCAAACAAGTTACTGTTATTAAAGCTCCCTTGTCCATTCCAGTCATACCTAATATAGAAGGGTTTACAAAGATTATGTAAGACATTGCTAAGAATGTTGTTAGCCCTCCTATTACCTCTTGCTTAACTGTACTTCCTCTCTCAGAGATTTTGTACAATCTTTCCAAAGTTTCTGTGTTTTGCATTTCTTCCTCCTATATATTATTTTATTTAGATAACCTAGCTCTATACTCCTTAGGTAAAGGTAGTTTTATCTCTATATCATACTTATCTATCTTTAGATAGTATGAGAATAGATACATCTTTTTCTCTTTTCCCTTTCCATACCTTGTGTCACCTAGTATATAGTGTCCCATAGCTGATAGTTGAACTCTCAATTGATGAGTTCTTCCACTTCCTAATCTTCCCTCTAAAAGAGTACAGTTATCTCCATAATCCAATACTTTAAAGTAACTTATACTCTCCTTAGCTCCATCCTCTTTTTTATCCAGTTCAATAACTCTATCATCTATCTTTTTCAAATAACTCTTTATAATAAAATCTCTCTTTTTTACTATCCCATCTACCAAAATATAGTATTTTTTATCTACTCTTCTCTCCCTTATCTCTTCGGCTAACTCTCTTGTTACAACCAAGCTCTTAGCACCGATTACAAGTCCTGAAGTAGCTTTATCTATTCTATTTACAAAATTAAAATTTGGATTTTTTAAATACTCTTTTATTATCTCAGATACCCCATAGTCATGCCCACTTCCTTTATGCATAACTACATTGCTATCCTTATTGTAAATAAGTACTCTCTCATCCTCATACACAATAGACTCTTTTATCTTATCAATATCTGAGTTTTTTAGATTCATACTTTTTAATTTACTCTCTTTTTCTTCAACCTTGACCTCAAAAAATAATTTTACCACATCATTTTCCTGTAGTCTATAATTTTCTTTAGACTTTTTTCCATTAACCTTTATCTTCCCTACTCTTATAGCTTTGAAAATCTCAGTTAATGCCATATCAGGTAGTTTTTTTCTCAAAAATTTATCCAATCTTACATCTGAATACTCTTTGTCAATTATATATTCCATATCTCTCCTAATCTCTATTTATCCTAATACTTTGAACTATTCCAAGCATTATAAAACTTATAAGAAGTGATGTTCCACCATAACTCATCAACAGTAGAGGTTTTCCTGTTACTGGCATTATTCCCATTGTCATTCCTACATTTATAACAAAGTGAAAGAAGAAAATACTTCCAATTCCGTAACACACCAATTTACCAAAACTATCCTTGGTAGTATCCGCTATATATAGAATCTGCATAATTAAGATTACATACAAAACAAATAGGACTACTCCTCCTAAAAAACCTCTCTCTTCTAAAAATACAGAAACTATGAAATCTGTATGAGCCTCTGGTAAAAATCTCAACTTACTTTGAGTACTATTTAAAAAACCTTTTCCATATAATTCTCCAGACCCTATTGCAATCATTGATTGAGTTACATTCCAACCACTTCCTAACAGATCACTCTCTGGATTTAAAAATGTCAAAACCCTCTGTCTTTGATAATCTTTTAATAGAAAGAAATATGAGAACGGAACAAAAATTCCTCCACTCACTGCTAAAAAAATAATAGTTTTCCACTCTAAATTATACATAAACATTATAACTCCACAAGTCATAACTATTATAAGTGTCGTTCCTAAATCAGGTTGCTTCAATATCAATAACAGTATGGGAGCAATATGTAATCCCGCTATTATAATACCTCTAAATCCGATAAATTTCTCTCTGAAATTAGTAGTTAAAAAAGCCGATAAGGTTATTACAATTAAAACCTTACCTACCTCTCCAGGCTGAATACTTATAGGTCCTAAGCTTATCCAGCGTTGTGCTCCCAACCTACTAACTCCAAATATAAGTACAGAAGCTAGTAAGATTATATTCAATACATATAAAAGCTTATAGTATTTAAAGTATTTTCTATAATCAATAAAGGAAACTACAAAATAAGCAACAACACCTATTACTCCCCAGATAGTCTCTTTGATATAAAAACTCTCACCTTTAGAAATAGTAGCACTATATATAGTTGAAACACTTATTGCTACTATAATCAATGCATTTACTAAAAGATAATTATTCATTTTTTTTAATTTTTTTAAAAAAAGTTTTATCTCTCTACTGCTTTTCATCGACTACCTCTTACTTTCCTGTATGCCCAAATCCTCCAGCACCTCGTTCTGTTTCATCAAGTACATCTACTATTTCAAACTCCATCTGTGCCACTTTATTTAAAACTAACTGTCCTATTCTCTCTTGAGGTTGAATTACATACTCATCTTTACTTAAATTGATCAATATAACTCCAATATCTCCTCTATAGTCACTATCAATTGTTCCTATTGCATTTGCCATACTTATACCATGTTTTAAAGCTAGTCCACTTCTTGGTCTAACTTGAACTTCATACCCCTCTGGTATAGCCATTTTTATTCCTGTTGGAATCAATACTCTCTCCAACGATCCCAATGTAATTGGCTCTTTTATATTTGCTCTTACATCCATTCCAGCTGATCCCGAAGTCTCATACTTAGGTAATTGTACTCCCTCTTCAATCAATACCTTAACTGCTACTTTTTCCATTCTTTTCTCCTATACATTTCCTAAAATTGTCCAAGAGTAATATCTCTCATCAAATATTATCTCTGCTGTCTTTTTAATATCTTCCAAAGTTATCTTTTCAATAGACTCTATTATCTTATCTATCTCTATTACCTCACCATAAAGAAGATATGAGTTTGCCATTCTATTCATTTTACCCTTACTTCCCTCAAGGCTAAAAGTCAACATACTCAAAAACTGATTCTTAGATTTTTGTAACTCATATGGAGTTATTCCATTCTCTCTTATATCTTCAAATTCAGCTCTTATTATATCTATTACATCTCTATAACTCTCATTAGTTGTCCCTGCATACACAGTGAAAACTCCACCCTCTAAAAAGGCACTTGAATAAGTATAAACAGAATAAGCTAATCCTCTCTCCTCTCTTATTTTTTGGAAAAGTCTAGAACTCATATTTCCACCCAATACACTTGAAATTATTGCTGCTGGGTATTTTGCCTCATCTACCAAGCTAACTCCTTTGGTATTAAAGCATAGATGAACTTGGTTAGTATCTCTAACTATTTTATTTTCACCCTTATTTATTGTAAAGTTATTATCCAATTCTCTTTCAGTTTCTAAATTCTCAATTTTTCCAAATCCTGATTCAAGTTGTTTGAATATCTCTTCACAGTCCATCTTTCCTGCAACTGATATTACTAAGTTTGAGGCTCTATACTGCTCTTTAAAATATTTTAAAAATTTCTCTCTATCTATTCCTTTCAAACTCTCTATTGTTCCTAATACACTATTTGATTGTACACCTGTTAAGGCAAATTTTATGTTCTCATCATGTATTATCTCTTCTGGAATATCCTCATACATTCTTATCTCTTCTATAATTACATTTCTCTCTTTTTCAAGATTTTCCTCTGTAAAAGTAGAGTTTAAAAACATATCAGAAAGTATTTCAATTCCTTTATTTATCTTATTTGAAAGCATCTGAATATAGTAACAAGTCATATCTCTACTTGTATAGGCATTTATCATTCCACCCTCATTATCTATCTCTTCAGATATCTCCTTTGCACTTCTATTTGTTGTACCCTTAAACATCATATGTTCAATATAATGAGAAACTCCACTCTCATCTAAATACTCATCTCTTGATCCAGTTTTTACAAATACCCCTAAGCTTATAGTGTTTATGCTCTCGATATTCTCCATCAAAACTGGAATACCATTACTTAACTTTTTTACTTGTATACTCATAACACACTCCATACTTTTAATATTCAGCTTTATTCAGTAGATATATACCTACTCCTAAAAATATTATATTGGGGATCCATCCACCAATAAAAGGATTTAAAAATCCATTTGCACTGAGAGCTTCAAAAGAGGCTTGTACCACATAGTATCCATAACCCAATAGTACACAGACACCCAAGCTAACTGCAGAAGTTCCACGAACATATCTTCCTCCTAACGCAAGTCCCAAGAATGAGATTACAAAACTTGCAAAAGGAAATGAGTATCTGTTCCCTAACTCTACTAATAACTCTCTTGTGTCTCCTCCTATACTCTTCATCTCTCTTATTGTCTTTTTTAACTCTTTTATACTTAAAGTTCTTGGTTCTACACTTAAAGTTATAAAATGTTCAGGATTATCATTGTATTTATCATCTCTAAAATACTTAACAACTTTTGATTTTTTCCCTTCATCTCCATAGTAAATAGTAGCATCTTTCAATGTCCATACACTCTTACTAAAATTATATCTTCCCTCATGTGCAGTTACTATTCTTTCAATCTTATTAAACTCTTTATTCAGATCCACTATCTCAATATTTTCAGCAAAACCTGTCACTCTATTAACTTTTTGCATAAGATAGATATAGTTTGAATTCTCCCCTCTCAAAAAAGCGTTCCTCTTCTCAACCGGAGCTACTCTCTCCTCTACCTCTCCTCTTCTCAAATCTCTATTTATTTTTAAAGAAGTGGGATATAGAGTATCGTTTACATAGAATACCACTCCTGATATAATTGCAGATATAACTATTGGAAACAATATTATTCTCTTAAATTTTATTCCAGAAGTTTTCAAAGAGATAATCTCCAAATTTGAGGCCATTGTACTTATAGTCATCATACTACCCAGCAAAACTGCCAGTGGAGCTACATCTATAAATATTCTTGGGAGCAGAGTCACTATATAATAACCTGCATCACTTACACTAAATCTTCCATCACTTAAATATTTTACTACTCTAAATAGTTGGCTAACTATGAATATTCCCATAAATGCCATCAAACTCAAGAAAAAGGCTTTAATAAAATTTTTGCTAATGTATCTATCCAATATCTTCATTATATCACCTCTGCCTTTTTCTTATACATTAAGAATGTTACCAAAAATAGGATAAGATTAGGAGTCCACACTCCTACAAAAGCTGGAATTATTCCCTTACCTGCCATTACCATTCCTATATTTAAACAAGTGATATATGAGAAAATAACTATCAGACTCAAAGCAAAATTTGCACCTTTTCCACTTCTATGGTGACCAATAGCTAAAAACACTCCCAATAATGATAGCATTATTGTTGAAAATGGTACTGCTAATTTCTTATTTATCTCAACACTGTATGGAATTTTTTCCTCTGAATTTTTCCCACGCATCTCTTTTAACAGTGAAAATACTCCCATAGCCTCAATATTATCTACCTTTATCTCCATCTCACTAAAATATGCTGCTAATGGAACTTTTTTCTCATCAAATTTACCTCTTAATGTCTCCTTACCCTTGTCATTAAAATTGTAAAAAGTTGAATTTTTTAATACCATTGCTGAATCTTTCCAATAAGCTTGTTCTCCCACTATAATAGTTGGAAAAGCTTTATCCTCAGCCTTTTGAAATATCAAAACTCCCTTAGCTTGTTTATCTTTTCCCTCTATTCTATCTATATATAGATTATACTCATCTACCTCATCTATAAAGGTTCTCTCTTTAAGTTGAAAAACTGGGTTTTCATAGGCTATTTTTGTAGTAAGATATTGTAATTTTGCCACAGATCTAGGAATAATACTCTCCTGTAAGAAGAATATGAAGATAGTTACACCTACAGAGGCAATAAATATCGGTTTTACAATCTTTTTCAAAGATAAACCAATAGCACTCATAGCTGTTGCCTCACTTGTTCTTGTAAATTTTGAAAAAGTAAGCATTATCCCCAAAAACATTCCCATAGGTATAGTTTGAGCTAATATTGGTGGTAAATAAAAAGATAATATTCTCAAGACATCCAAAATAGAGATTCCTTTTACTATTATGTTCTCCATCATTGCAACAATTATATCTATCAAAAATATAAAAGTAAATAGAGATATTCCAAAAATTACAGGTATTTTAATCTCATTTAAAATGTACCTATCTATTATTTTCATACTTTTCTCCTATAATATTTTATTTATGTATCTATCTATTAGTTTATCATTTTTTAAATTATCAAGTTTCTTTTTAAATACTTTTGGAATATGATTCTCTATAAGGGGTGACATCTTTAAAAATACCTCAACTGATTTACTATTTTTTCCATAAGATTTTATTTCAGGAAAAAGATCAGTTGAAAAATTAAAAATAAATATTATAACAAATCCTAGTATAACACCTTTTACAGCTCCTATTATACCACCTAAGATTCTAATTATAAATCCTCTAGAAATTCCCTCCATAATCTTTCTTAAAATATGAATAAATATTCCTACTACTATGTATACAGCCCAAAACATAATTATGTATATTAAGAAATAGTTTCTTTCATTGGCTGGTAACTTTAAAAAATCTATCAATATTGGAGTTAAATACTTTGCTAGTACAAAATTTATAATCAAGCCAAAAGCTGATAAAAATTCAACAAACAAACCATTTTTTAATCCATCTAATATTGCTAAAACTAAAACTACTAATATTACAATATCTAAATACATAGCGACTCTCCTTAGTTGTTAATTATTCTTACCCATAAAGCCTTTAAATATAAAGTTTCAGGTACATGTAATATCCACGGATGATCTTCAGGTTGATAATTTATCCCTATCACTTGTAAAAGTTTTCCATTTTTTGAAGCAGCCATTCTTGTTACCTCTAAAAGATCTTGCAAAGATATGTGGTAAGCACAAGTTATGACTCCCAATATACCTCCATCTTCCAATAGTTTGAAACTATCGTCACATAGATCAAAGAAGAAGTCTCTACCTCTATGAATATCCGCTTTTCTTTTTATAAGTGAAGGTGGATCTAAAGTTATTACATCATATTTCTCTCCTCTACCTACAAGAGTTTTTAATAAAAGAAAAGCATCTCCCTCCATAGTTGTAAAATTCCCTTGAAATTCATTTAAATTATAGTTCTCTTTACACAACTCCAAAGCATGTGGTTCCTTATCTATTGCCACTACTTTTTTACAATTCTCTTTTAAAGCAGCCATTGAAAATCCACCACTACTTGAGAAAACATCTAAAAATCTAGTCTCTTTATTTAAATATTTTCTAATGAATTTTCTAGAATCTCTCTGGTCTAAGAAAAATCCTGTTTTTTGTCCATCAATTATATCTATTCCATACTTAAGACCATTATCTTCCATAATAACTCTTTCTGGAATCTCTCCAAATATAATTCCTGTTTTTTGCTCTACTCCCTCATGTGTTCTATTTTCTACATCACTTCTCTCATAGATCCCTTTTGGTTTCATCACTTTTTTTATTGCATTTATTATCTCTTGTCTAAATTTTTCAACACCAGAGTTTCTAAATTGAACTGCCACGTATTTATCAAATTTATCTATTATCAGACCTGGTATTCCATCTCCTTCAGAGAAAAAAGCTCTTACACAGTTTGTCTCACCATACAGATGCTCCCTCTTTTTATAAGCAGTTCTTATCTTATTCAATATAAAATCTTTATCTATCTTTTCATCTTTTGTTGTCAATACTCTCACATATGCAGATGTTGAATCTGTTACATAACCTCTTCCTACAAAAGTCATATCTTCAGTGCATACATCAACTATATCTCCGTTTTCTATCTTTCCAATACTACTTTTTACCTCATCTTTAAACACATTTGGATAAAAATTTTGTATCTTCTTCTCTTTTCCCTTTTCTAAAATTATCTTCGCCATTGTCTCTCCTTATCTAGTTATTAAATATGGTTTACCATTCTCTTTATACACTCTATATACTCTTCTTCCTATTCCAGTCAATATATCCCAAGAGCATTTATGTTCCACATTTATCTCTTCGATTATATCATCTCTTACTACTATTACCTCTGTCCCCAATTTCACTTTATCTTTTATATTTTCAGGTATTTTTACCATACTCATATCCATACATATCTCTCCAATTAATGGACACTTTTCTCCCTCTATAATTACATAGCTCTTATTTGAGAACTCTTTTTTTATTCCATCTGCATACCCCATTCCAATAGTTGCAAATGTCTCTCCCTTATTCAATGTGTATTTTCTACCATAAGATATGAATGAATCCTCTTCAACTGTTCTCAATGATAGAATCTTAGTTTTGACAGTAAATACTCTCTTCAAATCTAAAACTCTATAATTAGCTATCATTCCATACATACTTATTCCATCTCTTACAAGGTTTCCAGCATATTGCTCATTGAATCTCAATATTCCACCACTATTCAAAATATGTAGATATTTAACTCTATCTTCATATCTCTTAAACACACCAAATTTCTCAATTTGAGCTCTCGTATAGCTATCGGCGTCCCCATTAAATCCATCAGCATCAGAAAGATGTGAATAGATACCCATTATATTTAAGTTATTTTTTAAACAGTACTCGACAACTTCAATACCTTCATCTACTAAAAAACCTAATCTTCCCATTCCTGTATCAATTTTTATATGGATACCAACATTTAGATTATGTTTTTTTATAAACTCTATCTGTTCCCAGTTTCCAACAGTTATCTGGATATCATTTTCAGTAGCAACTAAAATCTCATCTTCCAAAACCACTCCTAAAATTAAGATCTCATCCTTTATTCCAGCTTCTCTTAATTCTAGAGCTTCCTCCAAACAAGCTACTGCAAATATTTTAACTCCATTTTTAGATAGATATTTTACAACTTCCTTTGCTCCAAATCCATAACTATTAGCTTTGACTACTGCCATTATCTCTTTAGGGTAGACCCTCTCCCTTATCTTGTTTATATTAAAAAGTAAATTGTCCATCTCTATTTCTAACCATGCTCTCATTTGTTCCCTCTCTTCTGCAATACTCTCACTAATAATAAACAGAGTTTTCCAATGGTATAAAACCATTGGAAAACTTTAAAATTACCTTGTACCATTTTATTATAACTCAAATTTTAAAATTAAACTAATATTTTTTCCTCGGTCTCTTTTTTATCTTCAGCTTGAAGTTTTTTCTCTATTCCACCATTTCCTCTATCTTTTCTATTTTTATCTAATAGATATACTATTGGAGTAGCTATAAACACTGAACTGTATGTTCCAGCTAAAATTCCAATCAATAGAGTAACTATAAATGTTCTTAAAGAATCCCCTCCAAATACTAATATTGCAATAATTGCAAATAAAGTTGTAACTGAAGTATTTATAGATCTTACCATTACCTGATTTATACTTTTATCTAGTATCTCTTCAAAAGTAAGTTTTTTCTTAGTTTTACGTTTTATATTCTCTCTTATTCTATCAAATACTACTATAGTATCGTTGATTGAATACCCTAAAATAGTTAGAACTGCTGCTATAAATGGTGTATCTACCTCATAACCTAGTAGAGATATCACTCCAATAGCTATAATTAAGTCGTGAATCAAAGCAATTATTGCTCCCAATGAGAATACGAACTCAAATCTAACTGTAATATAAGCCACTATCAATACTGATCCTATTAATAGTGAATATATTGCTGAAGTTTTTAGTTCCTTCCCTATACTAGCTCCAACTTTTTCCACTTTATCAATATTGTACTTTCCAATTGTACCTAAACTTTCTAATAAAGTCTCTTTCTGATCTTCAGATAGTTCCTGTGTTCTTATTATTACTGTATTCCCTTCTGAAACCTGTACTTTTCTACTATTTCCTGCTAGTTGTGGAACACTTTTAGCCACCTTATCTAAAACACTATTTACCTCATTTAATGAAACTGTTTTATCATATTTTATCTGAGTTAAACTTCCTCCAGAGAAATCTATTCCATAGTTTAATCCCTTTGTAAAAATAACTCCTAGGGAAAGTACTACAAGTACTACAGATAATCCTAGAAATTTCTTAGTATTTTTTACAATTCCTATTTGCATATGTCTCTCCCCTCCACTCCAAATAATTCAGGCTTTTTCAAATTAAATACATTTACAAAAGTCAATAAAAGAATTTTTGTTATTGTTATTGCAGTAAACATAGATGCAAGTGTACCTATTGTCAATGTTACAGCAAATCCTTTTACTGGTCCTGTTCCAAATGTAAATAAAATCGTTGTAATTATAAGTGTTGTTAGGTTTGAGTCAAATATTGCTACAAATCCCTTGCTAAATCCTGTATTTATACCATTTATTACAGTATTTCCTAATCTTAACTCCTCTTTTATTCTTTCAAAGATAATTACATTGGCGTCAACTGCCATTCCCGCTGAAAGAATAAGTCCTGCTATACCAGGTAGTGTCAATGTAGCATCTATGAAATTTAATGCTCCAAAAGTTGTTAAACCAAAAATTACTAGTGCTATATCTGCTACAATTCCAGGCAATCTATAGAATACTATCATAAATATTCCAATCAATCCCATTGCAAACATTGCAGCTTTTTTACTCTGTGCTATGGATTCATCTCCTAGAGAAGCTCCTACTGTTCTTGTCTCTACTATCTCTGCTTTTACTGGAAGTGCACCTGCATTCAATAGTGTTGCTGTAGCTTTTGCCTCTTCTACTGTATAGTTTCCTGTAATTACTCCACTTCCACTTGGAATTTCAGAGTTAATCATAGGTGCTGTTTGTATTGTTCCATCAAGTGTTATTGCCAATTGTTTTCCAATATTATTTCTTGTTATCTCAGCAAATTTTATAGCTCCATCTTGATTCATCTCAAATTGTATCTGTGGTCTTCCTAAGTTATCATAAGAAACATCAGCCTTTTTTAGTGCTCCACCAGTTAATAGAGTCTCTCCTAACGTTCCATCTGGATTCATTATTCTAAACTCCAATAGAGCTGTTTTTCCTATCATTTTTATAGCATCTTCTGTATTGCTAATTCCTGGTAACTCAACTATTACCTTTGTATCTCCAGCTTTTTGAACCACTGATTCAGCTACTCCCAAACCATTGATTCTTCTGTCCAATACCTCTATCAGTCTATCCATTGCCTCTGAGTCTATAGTGACTCCCTCTTCTGGTACTGCCTCTAAGACAACGTATACTCCACCTTTTAAGTCTAGTCCTAATTTTGTTGGCTTAGCAAAGCTTAACCAGATAGCTCCACAGACTACCATTATTACAAGAAGTAATCTCATCATTAATTTTGAACTCATCTTCTCCTCCAAATTCTATTTTTTTCTATCTAGGAAACTTTGAAGTATGATTGCTGCTGCCACTTTATCAACTACTTTTCTTTTTTCTAAGGCTCCTTTTTTATTAGTCTCATTTAAAAGTCTGTCTGCTGAAACAGTAGTTAGCCTCTCATCAACTTCAAATATCTCCAATCCATCAATATTCTTATTGAGTTTTTCTATGAATTCCCTTACTTTTTCAGCTTGTCTCTTCTCTGTACCGTCCAAGCTTTTTGGTATACCTACTACAAGTGATTTTGTATTCTCCTGTACTAGTATCTCCTCTATCCTTTTTACTGCCTTTACTTTTCTTCTGTCAATAACTTCAAGGGGAGTGGCTAATATCCCCATTATATCAGATTTAGCCACACCTATTCTCACATCACCAACATCTAAGGCAACATATTTTTTATACATTTTTACCCCTTATAATAAAGTTTTTAGAGTTTCTCTTACTTTTGCCACTGCCTCATCTATTTTACTAGCATCTTTTCCACCAGCTTGAGCAAAATCAGGTCTTCCTCCACCATTTCCACCAGCTATTTGAGCTGCTTCTTTAACTAGGTTTCCAGCTTTTGCTTTTCCAATTAAATCTTTAGTTACTCCTACAGCAAAAACTGCTTTATCTTCACCAGAAGCTAGTACAACTACACAACTTCCTAATTTCTCTTTTAATGAATCTACCATCTGTCTTAACTCTTCAGCTGTTTTATCTTTAAAAGTTTTAATTACAACTTTTACTCCATTGATCTCTTCAGCAGCATCATTTAATGATCCAGCTTCAAAATTAGTTATTTTTGCTTTTAATGTTTCAATCTCTTTTGTATTTTCTCTTAAAGTTTCAGCCATTTTTTCAACTCTCTCAGCTACGTTTGCTTCGTCAGCCTTTACAGTTTTAGCTATCTCTTTTAATGTTTTCTCTAATTTTTTAACTAGTTCATAAGCTCCAAGTCCTGTAACTGCCTCTATTCTTCTTACTCCTGCAGCTATTCCACTCTCAGATTCTATTTTGAATAATCCTATCTTAGCTATGTTGTCTATATGAGTTCCACCACAAAGTTCTATTGAGAAGTCCTCTACTTTTACTACTCTTACAACATTTCCATACTTGTCACCAAATAGAGCCATTGCTCCCTCTTTTTTAGCTTCATCCATACTCATATCTTTAATAGTTACTGCTAAAGATTCAGCTATTTTTTCATTTACAAGGTTTTCAACTTTCTCTAACTCTTCAGCTGTCATTGCTTCATAATGGTTGAAGTCAAATCTTAATCTTTCACTATTTACAAATGATCCAGCTTGTTGTACGTGAGTTCCTAATACCTCTCTTAATGCTTTGTGTAATAGGTGAGTTGCAGTATGGTTTTTAGCAGTTGATACTCTGCTTAATTTATCTACTTCTAATAGATACTCCTCTCCCTCTTTTGCTTCACCTTTTACTATCTCAACAGTATGTGTAAATATTCCTTTTTGTTTTTGAACATCTACAACTTTTCCTTCAAATCCATTTCCTGATATTGTTCCATTGTCTGAAGCTTGTCCTCCTGACTCTCCATAGAAAGGTGTTACATCAAAGATCATTTGAGTTTTTCCATCTTTTGAAACTCTTATGCTTAATAATTTAGCTGTTTCTCTCAATGTTTCATATCCTACGAATTTAGTTGCTCCATACTTGTCATAAAACTCCTCTATAAAGCTATCTTGTCCTTTTTCCATAATAACTTCTCTAGCTGATCTTGCTTTTTCTTTTTGCTCTTCCATCTTAGCTTCAAACTCTTCTCTTGAAACTTCTACAGCATTCTCTTCACAGATCTCTTCAGTTAATTCATAAGGGAATCCATAAGTATCATATAGTTTGAAAGTTATATCTCCAGAAAGTTTTTTTCCACCCTCTGCTTTAAGTTTCTCTATCTCTTGGCTTACTAATTGTATTCCTTGATCAAGAGTACGAGAGAATTTCTCCTCTTCGATTTTTACAACTTTTTTAATATGCTCTAAGTTCTCTTTTAAATCTGGATAAGCTTCTGACATCATCTCTACAACTTTATCTACCATTTTATATAGGAATAACTCTGATTGTCCTAATAATCTTCCGTGTCTTACAGCTCTTCTTAGGATTCTTCTCAATACATAACCTCTTCCTTCGTTTGAAGGTATTACTCCATCATTTATTAAGAAAGTAACAGCTCTTGAGTGATCAGTTATAACTTTTAATGAGAAGTTAGTCTCTTTATCCTCTCCATATTTTCTACCTGTTAATCTTCCAGCCTCTTCAACTAATGGGAATAATAAATCTGTTTCAAAGTTATTTGATTTTCCTTGAACCATAGCAGTTACTCTCTCTAATCCTGCACCTGTATCTATATTTTTCTTAGGTAGTGGCTCAAGACTTCCATCTTCCATTCTATTCCATTCAGTAAATACTAAGTTCCAAATCTCTATGAAACGGTTATCTGTTCCCTCATCACCAAGTTTAGAGTTCTCATCTCCACCATAAGCTGGTCCTAAATCTACGTGTATCTCTGAACAAGGTCCACAAGATCCTGTTGGTCCTGCTGCCCACCAGTTTTCATCTTCTCCTAATCTAACTATTCTCTCTTTAGGGAAGTTACATTTCTCTATCCAAATCTCTTCTGCCTCATCATCAGTTGTAAATACAGATACCCATAATTTATCTTTATCTAGTCCTAATACTTCTGTTACAAACTCCCAAGACCATACTATAGCCTCCTCTTTGAAGTAATCTCCAAATGAGAAGTTTCCTAACATCTCAAAAAATGTATGGTGTCTTGCTGTTCTTCCAACGTTTTCTAGGTCATTTGTTCTTATTGATTTTTGGTAAGTTGTTACTCTTGGATACGGAGCTTCCTTTTGTCCTAAAAAGTATGGTTTGAAAGGCACCATTCCAGCCACTGTTAATAAAAGTGTTGGATCATCCGGTATTAAAGACGCACTTTCAAAATGTTTGTGTTGTTTTTTCTTAAAGAATTCAATAAACTCTTTTCTAATTTGATTTCCTGTTAACATAGTTCCTCCGTTTTTTATTCTATTTTTATTTATTTTTAATCTAATTTAAATTTTTCACCTAAGTAGATCTTTCTCGCTGTTTCATTATTTGCTATCTCTTGAGGTGTTCCACTTATAATAACTTTTCCTTGTGCCATAATATAGGCCTTCTCAGTTATTCTCAATGTCTCTCTTACACTGTGGTCAGTTATTAATATCCCCAACCCTCTCTCTTTTAAATATCTTATTATCTGTTGAATATCCTCAACTGCAATAGGATCAACTCCTGCAAATGGTTCATCAAGTAGAATAAAGTTAGGATTATTTGCTATTGTTCTGGCTATCTCTACCCTTCTTCTCTCTCCACCAGACAGTGAAAATCCCAAAGATTTTCTTACATGAGTTAATTTAAACTCCTCCATAAGCTTATCAATCATCTCAAGTTGTTCCTTCTTGCTGACAGATTTCATCTCCAATACTGCTGCAATATTCTCCTCTACAGTTAGATTTCTAAATATTGAAGGCTCTTGTGCTAGGTACCCAACTCCCATATTAGCTCTCTTATACATAGGATAATCTGTTACATCTATATTATCACAAAAAACCTTACCACTATCAGGTTTTACTATCCCAGTTATCATATAGAAAGTTGTTGTTTTTCCGGCTCCATTAGGACCTAATAGTCCCACTATTTCACCTTTTTTTACTTCTAAACTTACATTATCTACAACTTTTCTCTTCTTGTAACTTTTACATAGATTTTGAGCTGATAAATTTATCATACTTCTCTCCTTATTTTTTATAGTCTACATATACATTTCCAGAGGCTTTAATCTTCTTAGTATTCATATTATATATTCCTCTATCTGCTTGAACTATTGACTCATTATTCTCTATCTCTACATTTCCAATAAGTTCCAATGTTCCTTCGACTTTCTTTATTATTCCTCTATCTGCAGTAATATTAGTCAATCCATACTCAGAATTATTATTATCTATGTGAACATTTCCAATTAGAGTGGCTATATTTTTATCTGTATCTACCTCTGCAACTGAAGATGTAATCACTGTCTTTCCATTTTGCTCATCTGTTAAGATCAACTTTGTATTCTCTTTAGAAAATACCAGCTTTCTTCCTGTATCTATCTCAATATAATCAGATTCCAATCTCTTATCCTCTTGTACAAATACAGCATTATCTCTTATCTCACTTCTCAGTATCTCATATTTACCATCATTTTTGAAGTATACTCTTGCAAAATCACCCTTAAATGTTGTAATCACACCCTTATCTACTATATGACCATTTACATTTCCAGTGAAATCTATTATCATCTCATTTAAATTTCCATCTATCTTATCAGAGATAAATCTATCTCCATTTACAGTTGTAATATCAGATTTATTACCTTTTAAAATACCTGTTTTTTTATTAAAAGTACCATTATCTCCTCTAAAAGTAAAGTCTTTATAATCTATTGTATACTTAGCTAAAGATCTTACAATCTCCTCTTTTGGGTAAACCTCTACCTTTTCTCCTTTAAAAGTAGAATCTATATCTTTCATTACAACATTTCCTTCAAATAGGGCTTTCTCTTCCTTTGAAAAATATGTCATTTTCTTACTTGTAAGTGTACTAGCATCACTCTTTCCATTAAAATTATCCCCTATAAATTTAGAGGTTTTAGTACTATATACACCTTTACTCATATCTCCAAAAGTTTTTCCATCTTTAGTTCTAAACTTTATTTTTTGTGGGATATAAACATTCTCATCTTTTATATTATATTTAGCTTTTTCAGAGTCAATTATTACATCTTCACTCTCAATGTGTAAGTTTCCATCAATCTCTAAATACTCTTTATCTTTAAAAGTAAAGTTATCTCCACTGATCTTTACTCCCTCTTTTGGATTTTCAATATTTATATTACTTCCCAACTTTCCAAATCCAGTTTTAGTATTATAATTCAGATCTCTACCCTTAGCTATATAATCATTTCCTTGAAGAGTTACATCTCCTTCACTTAAAAACTCCCCTGTTTCTTGATTGTATTTAGCATCATTTCCAACAAAAGTTATATCATTTTCTAAAGACTTAATTTTGTATCTCCCTTTTATTGTAGCATTTTTATCTATCCCTGTATAGTCAATACTATCTCCACTCAATAGATATTTCTTATCTTCCATAAGAGCATTGCCAATTACTAAGCTATCACGAGTTTCAGTATTATAGGCGATCCTATCTCCTTGTAGTTTTTGATTCTTACTCTTATCCAATAAATAACCTTTTACAATTTTTATATCTTTTGTCATATCATTAAAATATAACCCTGATCCAGCACTCTCATACTTAGGTCCAGAAAAACTGTATTTTCCATCAGTTGTTAACTCTTTACTCTCTGTATTATAATTAAATACTTTTGTTATTAACTCCCCATCATTAGATGTATATCTCACATCTTTTTTTCCTGAAAGAGTCATCACCTTAGTATTGTCATCATATACTAACTTATCACCACTGATTTTTTCTCCCTTAGTTGAATATCCATTGATATTTCCATTGAGAGTCAAAATCTTACTCTTTACATTATAAGTTCCATTATCTCCTTCGAAAGAGTACACTCCATTGCTTCCTTTTATCTTTCCTACAATATTTAGTATATCACTATCTCCTGCTTTATCTAATTTTTCAGCATAAACCTTAAATCCATCTACCTCTATCACTAGATTTTTAGAAATTTTTAAAGCTTCTGTATCATCCTTTAGATAAAGAGAGTCTGCAGAAAGTTTTACATCTTTATAAGTTACTGTATATGGTTCCCAAGCTTCTAATATCTTATCCTCTAAAGTATATCTCAAAGTTTTAAAATTACCATCTACCAGTCCTGTGTTTTCTCCTCTTCCCTCTAATCTTATATTATCAGAAAGTATAACTATTTTGGAAAGATCATCATAGTCTCCCTTATCTCCTATAATTGCTACATCTTTATTCTCTAATGTCACATCTTTAGTCAAGTTGATATAGCTCATTTTAGAGTTAGTTATAAAGTTCTGTCCTGATATTTTTATACCTTTTTGTTCATTGATTGCTGTAACTCCTGTATTTGATGTTACCTCATCTTTCAACTTATTGTAATCTATATTTTCAGCTTTAAAACTCCAACCATTAGTTGCAACTCCAAGTATATTACTCTTTAAAGCTAGGTTTCTAACCTTGTCTATAAATGCATTATCTCCACTGATAAGCATATCATTAACTTTGGCTTTCGCCTTTTCAAATCCAGTTTCATTTGCTTTTATATAATCTTTTTGTTTCTCAGCTTCCACTTCGTAGTCATCATTTTTATAAATTACATTGGTTGTCTCTATAACCTGTTCGTTCTCTCCCAAGTTTTTCTCTTCTCCAAAGTAATTAAAATAACCTAAAATGACTACAGTAACAATACCTACTATATACCCTATCTTTTTCTTTTCCATAATTTAACTCCCATTCAATATTTTTTTCAACTCATTAAGTTTTAATAACGCTTCTAATGGTGTTAACTTTTCAGGTTCTATCTCATCTAAAACCCTCATTACTATTTTTTGCTCTTTAGTTAGTTCTTTTCCTTTTAACTCCTCTTTTTTATCAACAACCTCTTTCTTTTCTGAAGTTATTCCAAAAAGAAGTAACTGCTCTCCACCCAGCTTTTTCTCTACAATCTCTTTTCTCTCTTCCAATCTTTTCAAAATACTTTTAGATCTATCCAAGATCGTCTTAGGTAGTCCAGCTAATCTTGCCACTTCAATTCCATAAGACTTATCTGCTCCACCTTTTACTATCTCTCTTAAAAAGATTATATCCTTTTCATCTTCCTTAACCTCTATTCTGAAATTTTCAGCTTTTTCAAGCTTATCTTCCAACTGTGTCAATTCGTGATAGTGAGTTGCAAATATTGTTTTAGCTCCTATTTTATCGTGAATATACTCTGTTATGGCAGTGGCTATTGAAATCCCGTCAAAAGTTGAGGTTCCTCTCCCTATCTCATCTAAAATGATAAAAGATCTCTTTGTAGCACTATTCACTATATTTGCTACCTCACTCATCTCCAACATAAAGGTAGATTGACCTGAAAGTAGATCATCACTTGCTCCAACTCTTGTGAATATCTTATCCACCAAACCTATTTTTGCATAGTTAGCTGGAACATATGAGCCTATATGAGCCATTATTATTATCAGGGCCACCTGCTTCATATAGGTAGATTTTCCCGACATATTTGGTCCTGTCAAAATTATTATCTCTTTTTTATCGTCAAATACTATATTATTTTTTACAAATTCTCCAGCTGGAATCAATTTTTCTACTATTGGATGTCTTCCAGCTATAATCTCTATATCCTCTCCATCATTAATCTCAGGCTGAATATATGAGTTTTTTACAGCTATATATGCAAAATCTGTTATTACATCTAAATATGAGATCTTGTAAGCTAGATCCTGTAATATCTCACGATATTTTTTTATCTCGCTAGTCAACTCTTTAAAAAGGTAGTATTCCAAGCTCTCTATTCTCTCTTTAGCATTTAAAACTTTTTCCTCATACTCTTTTAAATCTGGAACAATGTATCTTTCAGCATTAGCTAAAGTCTGCTTTCTGATATAGTCCTCTGGAACCAGTGATGAATTGGCTTTTGTTACTTCGATAAAATATCCAAATACCTTATTATACTTTATCTTAAGTCCCTTTATTCCAGTTCTCTCTCTCTCCCTATTCTCTATTTCGAGAATATAGTCTTTTCCATCTCTTGAGATGCCATGTAACTCATCTAGATCACTGTTATAACCTGATCTTATCACTCCTCCCTCTCTTATTGAAAAAGGTGGTTCATCTACAATGGCTTTCTCTATCAAATTATATATCTCTATTAAGCTTTTTACCTCAATATTGAAGATCGAATTTCCCTTTAAAGTTTTAAATATCTCCAAAGAATTTTTAATAGAAGTTTTTAAAGCTATCAAATCTCTTCCATTCTCAGTCTCTAAAATAAGCTTTCCAATTATTCTTTCAATATCATATATATCTTTTAAACTCTCTCTTACCTCTTCTCTAACTAATACACTCTCTATAAAAAAGGCTGTATCTCTCTGTCTCTCTCTTATCTTTTCAATATCCAACAACGGATTTTTTAAAAATTTCTTTAAAAGTCTACTTCCCATAGAGGTCATACACTGATCCATTACCCAAAGCAGAGTTCCAGCACTATTTTTTTCTCTCTGATTATCTATTATATCCAAGTTTCTTTGAGTTGTAATGTTTAGTTCCATCACATTTTGACTATTCACATATACAACCTCTGTAACTGGAAGCTCCTTACCTTTTTGTAAGTCTGATACATATTCCAATACCATAGTTGCTACAGATATAGCCCCTTTTCTATTTTTCAATCCATAGCTTTCCAAAGAGATCACTTTAAAATACTCCTTTAGATACTCTTCAGGCTTTTTACGTTCCACAGTTTTTGTAAACTTTATCTCATTTAAAGAGTTTTGTTTTTTAAACTCATCTATATAAATATCATATGATCTCTCATCTAATACTATCTCCTTTGGAGCTATCTTATTGATCTCTCCCAACAGTTTAAAAAATATATCTTCTCCTACTATCTCAGTAGTTTTAAACTCCCCAGTAGTTATATCAAGATAAGCTAAAGCTCCACACTCTTCAGTAATTTTTATCCCCATTAGATAGTTATTACTCTTCTCATCTAAAAAATCTGTATCTATTATCGTTCCAGGAGTTATTACTCTAGTTACCTCTCTTTTTACAATTCCTTTTGCTGACTTTGGATCTTCAACTTGATCACATATTGCTACTTTGTAGCCTTTATTTACCAACTTAGCTATATATGAAGCCACTGAATGATATGGTATCCCAGCTAATGGAACATCATATCCCTTCTCTCTATTTCTACTTGTAAGAGTGAGTCCTAATTCTTTTGAAGCTGTAACAGCATCATCAAAAAACATCTCATAAAAATCTCCTAATCTAAAAAACAATATACTGTCTGTGTATTGAGATTTTATCTCTTTATACTGACTCATAAGTGGCGTTTCTGCCATTATTCTTCAACTCCCTCTTCTTCTAATCCTCTTTTGATTACGTATAATAATTCCAATATCTCCTCATACTTATCTGTATGATTTATCTTATCTCTAATAGCATTTGAATTCCTAATTCCTTTTAGATACCAACATAGGTGCTTTCTTAACTCAAATATAAATGGTCTCTCTGGATGCTCTATCTGAGTTCTTCTAGTATGTTCAATTGCCATATCTATTCTATCCATTGATGTCACAGGATTTAATATTTTTCCATGCTCTAGGTACTCTCTAATATCTCTTATTAACCAAGGATTTCCAAATATACCTCTAGCTAACATAACTCCATCTACACCTGAATAATCTATTCTCTCCTTGGCATCTTCAGCAGTAAAAATATCTCCATTTCCTATTACAGGAATAGATACGCTCTCCTTTACTGATTTGATTATGCTCCAATCTGCTTTTCCTGTATACATCTGTTCTCTAGTTCTTCCATGTACAGTGATGTGTTTACATCCTACCTCTTCTGCTATTTTTGCTATTTGAACAGGATTTTTAAACTCTTTGTATCCCGCTCTTATCTTAATTGATAACCCCGTATCATCATTTAAAGCACTTCTTAACTCTGATAACATAGCTCTTATATGTTCTGGTTTCTCCATCAAAGCTGATCCATAACCATTGTTTGTTATCTTTTTCATTGGACATCCTGAATTGATGTCTATGTGCTTAACACCTAATTTTTCTACAAATTTTGCACTCTCTACCATCTTAGGAATATCCTTCCCAAAGAGTTGAACCGAATCTCCCTCTCTAAGTCTCAATATAACTTTTAAAGTTTTTTCAGAGGCACACTCCATTGCATTGATACTTACCATCTCTGTAAATAACATATCTGGGTTAAACTCTTTTAATATTCCTCTATATGTATAATCTGTAACTCCTGCTATGGGAGCTATATATATTTTTTTCATAAATTTAATTCCTCCAGCTCTCAATAAAAAGATATCTCAATCTAAAAATTTTACCATATTTATAGCTTTTTTTCAATATAACAAGATAAAAAAGAGAGATTACTCTCTCTTTCATTATTTTTCTATTTTATGATATACCCTTTTCCCGTCAAACACTAGGGCTATATTGGTTATATCAGCTATCCCTTCTCTTTTCAAAAGAGTATCATATCTATTTACCTTAATCTGATTTAAAGCTTCACCTAGCTCTTTTTCTACTGTTCTATCCTTTAATCTCTTTAACTCTAAAATATATGCTGGTTTATTTTTTTCTATTGGTTTCAATATTATGTCTGGTCTTCCATCTCCACTTTCAAAATTAGGAATTGAAAAATAGGTCCCTTCTAATCCATATAAAAATCCTGCTAAAAGAGTTTGATAAGGATTTTCATATCTTTTGTCTGTGTCATAAGTACTCATTGCATTTAGCACAAGATTTTCAAGACAACTTATTATCTCATCTAAATTTTTAGTTAAAAGTGCCACTTTTAATCTACTAATAGTCCCAAGTCCATTAAAGATAATATCTACAAAGAGGTTTTTAAAAAATGTCATAATTTCATTGTTAGGTATTCTCACAAAATATGTATTCATATCTATCTTTTCTTTCACTGTTAAATATCCTGAAAACAGTAATAATTCCCATAAATCATCTGAAGACAGATTACTCCCTAAAGCTATACTTTGGCTTATATATACTACTGTTTCTTTTCTATTAAATAGATTATTTAATGTATCAAATACCATTTTTTCAGAGTTCTTAAGTAACTCTTTTATTAAAGTATTTCCAGAAGTGTTTATCCAATAAGCTTCTAATTTTTTAGTTTTTAAAAATTTTAATATACTTAAAGGATTATATACTTCAGAATCTCCAAATTTATATCCATTATACCAAGACTTTACCTCATCAAGCTTATAGCTAACTCCATAATCTTGGAGAGATTTTTCTACTTCATCTTCAAGTAATCCAAAATATTGAGAATACTCATCATTAAGAATAGTATAGTTTTCTATATTGTTCAAGTCAGAGAAAATTCCTGCCTGAGCAACTCTGACTATTCCAGTTAAAACTCCCATATGCAAATATTGATTAGTTTTTAAGACATCTCCATAAAATCCCTTAATAAAATCTTTTACCTCATCATAATATCCTTTTTCATATGCTGTTATAATAGGATAGTCATATTCGTCTATCAATAAAATAACTTGTTGATTATATTTTCTATATAGAAGCTCTGTTATAAATTTCAATGCTCTTTTTAACTCACTAAAATTTGCTTTTCTAAATTGTAAATTTTCAAACAGTTGTATCTCTTCTGGAAAACACATATTTTTTAAACCTTGATACTCCTTAATAATATTAATAATAAGAAGTTCTATCTCTTCTATAAACTCTTTAAAATTGTTTCCTCTTATATCTTTCATTGAAAAAAATATTACAGGATATTTTCCTTGTTCACTTATCATAGGAGAGTTTTCTATGTACAAATCATTAAATAGTTTTCTATTCTCTTCTCTATTTTTTATATCAAAGAAATATCTAAGAGTGGACATATTAAGAGTTTTTCCAAATCTTCTTGGTCTACAAAACAGTTTTATCTTAGCTCCATCAAAAAGAATATCCTCTATGAATTTAGTCTTATCTATATAGTAATAGTCAAAAGTTATTATTTCTTTAAAATCTTCAACTCCAAGTCCTAATTTTTTTTGTTTTAACATAAAACCCTCCTTTCTATTCCCAACTATATTATACCATGAATTTCTTATTAACAAAATTATAACTTTTTGTTAATAGAAAATAGACTGCTACAATTAGTAACAGCCTATCTTTTATTATTTTAATTTTTTCAACATCCAGTCCTTACCTTCTACTAATCTTGTAACTAACATAGCTGCAACTGTATCTCCTGTAGCATTTATCATTGTAGCAGGTGGATCTACAAGGTATCCAATAGTTGCAATTATTGGAAATGCTCCTGTTGGGAAACCATACATTGTAACTATCAACATCTCTCCGATCAATCCTCCACCTGGTACTCCAGACATTACAACTCCACCTAAAATAGATAGAATCAGAGCACTTATATACACACCTACCCCTTCAAATGGAACATTATATATTCCAAAAAGAAATGATATCTTAAGTATTGAACTAAATACTGTTCCATCCATATGAGCAGTAGCACCTATTGGTAAAACTATCTCTCTAATATCCTTAGGAACTCCTATTCTTTCAGCAGCTTCTAAGTTTACTGGAAGAGTTGCTATACTACTCTGTGTAGCTATTGATGTTATTGCTGGTGAAATCAGATTTTTTATAGATTTCATCCCCAATTTTCCCCCAGCTATATATCCATATATTGGGAACATTATGAAGAAATAAGCTATACACAATGGATAGTAAACTATCATAGCCCTAGTATATGATCCAATCAACTCTTTTCCATACTCTCCAACTAAAGCGGCAAAGTAAGCTCCTAGCCCTATAGGTGCATAGTACATAAGTAGACTTATCATCTTCAAAAATACATCTGCTAAGGCTTCTAATCCCTTAGCCAATGGTCTCCCCTTTTCTCCTATCATATTTATACACAATCCAAAAACAATTGAAAATATTATCAATGGCAACATATTCTTTCTTGAAATCAGTTCTGGAAAATCTGTTACTGTTATAGCTTTTACTATTTGATCACCTGTTTGAAATGGCTTTAGTGCCTCAGCTGAAGGTAAACTCAAATGTACTCCCTGTGCTGGTGGGAAGATATTTACAACTATTAATATTATAACTGCAGCTACAGCACCTGTTGAAACAAATACCAATAAAAGATTTTTCAATATACTCTTCAATCTTTTCATATCATTCATACTTGATATTGAACTACTTATTGTCACAAAAACTAAGGGTACAACTATCATAAACATACCATTTACAAATAGATCTCCCAAAGGTTTTAATACCTTAGCTTTTTCACCAAAATTTATACCTATTATACTCCCTAAAATAATTGCCCCTATCAATATTACAGAAAATCTATATGATTCCCATACCCCTTTTTTATCCATTTCACACTCTCCTCTATTTTTTTCACTACTATTTTACTAAAAAAATCTTAATTTGAGAATCATTCAATTTTTTTTATTCATTGTTCATAGTTTTTATAAATATCTCTTAAAATATCTAAGATTTATTACTTTTTTATATTCATCTTTAAAGAATAATCCTATCTTTTATTTTAAAAACTCTCCATTACAGATTGTTTCAGCCTCTCCTCTCATTAATATATTGTAATCCTCATCTAATTCTATGAATATCACTCCACCCTCTGCTAACATCTTAACCTTTTTGCTCTTTATCTTGCCTAGCTTATATGCAATAGCAGCTGATGCACAACTTCCTGTTCCACAACCAAGTGTTCTAGAAGCTCCTCTCTCCCAAGTTTTTATCTCAATTGTCCCATCATCTATTACTTTTATAAAATTTACATTTGTCTTTCTTGGAAAAATATCTGTACTATACTCTATAGCTCTTCCCAATCTATCCACATCATAATTTTTATAATCATCAACAACTATAACTGTATGAGGAACTCCCATTAAAACAGATGAGATTCTTATCTCTTGTCCTTCAACAATAATTTTCTCCTCTAAAATACTATCTTTTTTAATAGTACAAGGGAGTGCTTCACTTCTAAAATCAACCCTTCCCATATTCACAGATATGTATTTAAGCTCATCTTCTTTAAATGTCAAAACAATATTTTTTATTCCAGCATCTGTTTCTACTGAAAATCTCTCTTTTGTTACAATCTTATTATCATATATAAATTTTGAAAAACATCTTATTCCATTCCCACACATCTCTCCTCTTGAACCATCTGAATTATAGTAATTCATCTTTATATCTGCTATTTCACTCTCTTCACAAGTCATCAATCCATCTGCTCCTACTCCAAAATGTCTGTCACACATCTTTTTAGCTAACATCTCCAGATCTAATCCTTTTTTCTCCATTCCATTTATCAATATAAAATCATTTCCTGCTGCTTGTAATTTTGAAAATTTCATCTAGTTTCTCCCTTTTATTACAGATTTTTCTCTATTCTAACTCACTGTTAAATTTTTTTCTATTCTTCAATCTATTTATTTTTTTATTCACAAAAATATAATAAGAACACTGATTTTTATTATCTTTCAATCATTATACAGTTCATCTTATTTGAATTACAGTTGAATAAAGAGATCATTTTTTACCATATCTTCATAACTCTCTCTTCTAATTGCCAATGAACTTTTTCCATCTTTTACAAAAACAACAGCTGGTCTTCTCATTTTATTATAATTACTTGCCATAGAATATCCATAAGCTCCAGTTGTTGATACCAATAAAAGATCTCCCACTTCACCTTTTTCCAATACACCATTTTTTATAATTAAATCTCCAGATTCACAACACTTACCAGCTACTGTTACCACCTCTTTTTCAACCATATTTAATTTATTTGCCACCACTCCATCATATTTTGCTTGATACAGAGCTGGTCTTATATTATCAGTCATTCCTCCATCTATAAACATATATTTTATCCCACCATAAGTTTTTTTATAACCACCAATTTTATATAGAGTGCTTCCTGCATTTCCAACTATACTTCTTCCAGGTTCTATACTCACTCTCTTCACACTCAAACTATGCTCTTCTAATTTATTCTCCAACTCTTTAATCATAGTTTTCATAAAAGCATTTATATCTATAGCCACATCACCATCAGTATAATATACTCCAAATCCTCCCCCTAAATTTATCTCTGGTATCTCTATATTTAGATTTTGAGATATTTTTTTAGTCTCCATAACCATCGTATTTATAGCTTCTAAAAAAGCCTTAGTATCAAAAATTTGTGACCCTATATGACAATGAAATCCTATAAAATCCAAATTCCTATCTATAACTATTTTCTTTATTATATTTGTTAAACTCTCATCAAAGATTGATTCTCCAAATTTTGAAGTATGCTTAGAAGTCCTTATATACTCATGAGTATGAGCATCTATTCCTATATTTAATCTCAACATAATTTTTATCTTTTTATCTCTCTTTTCACAAAGCTTAGATAGTTTCTCTATCTCCAACTCATTATCTATTATTATACTTCCAACTCCATAATCTAAGCACATCTCCAACTCTTCCAACGTCTTATTGTTACCATGCATATGAACTTTTTCCATAGCTAATCCACTAGCTTTTATTGTATAAAGTTCACCAGCAGATACAGCATCTATATCTAAATCATATTTTTCCACTAGCTGACACATAGCCTTAGCTAAAAAAGCTTTAGAGGCATATACTACCTGTGTATCAAATTTACTACTTTTAAAACTCTCCTTATAACTCTTCATATTTTCTTCTATCAGTTGCTGGTCCATTATATATAGAGGTGTTCCATACTCTTTTTCCAATTTATCAACTCTTATTCCTCCAATTGATAAAACTCCAGATTCATTTTTCATTGTACCAAAAAATTTCATTTCTCCCCTCCCATAAAATTTTAAGTTTAGCCTTTTATAATATTTTATACTCTACATATAACAAAAAATCAATAAAAGTTAAAAAAAGAGCCATTGCATTAAAAAAATTGCAACAGCTCCTTTAAATTACTATTTTCTTGTAACTGTATATCTCATCATAAATTTCTTTAAAAATGGGTAAGTCAGTACTGCAGTTATAAAATCTGCAAAAGGTAGTGCCAACCAGATCCCGTTAATTCCTAAAACTCTTGGTAATATCATCAAAGCTATAAATACAAAAAGAAAGCTTCTTGACATACAAATTATATTTGAGATAGAGGGACTTTCAACTGCTTGTAGATAAGCTATATTTACAAAGTTGAATCCTAAAAATGAAAGTGCTATTGAATACAGAATAAATCCTTTTGCTGATTCAATTATAAGTGGTACATCACTTGTGAAAACACTTACAACATTTTTAGAGTATATAAATATCAAAGCTAATGAAACTACTGATGTTATAAAACATACCTTGTGAGCAAAAACAAACATTTTTCTCACTCTCTTAAACTTCTTAACTCCAAAGTTATAACTCACTATTGGTTGTATACCCTGTGATAATCCAGTAAATAACATTCTAAAGAACATAAAACTATAAGATATAATTCCATAGGCTGCTGTTCCAAAAACACCAGCTTTCTCCATAAAGGCTATATTCAACAGAACTGTAATCACCGCCACAGCAAACTCCAATATAAATGAAGGAAAACCTATTGATAGCAATCTTTTTATCAATCTAAAATCTAATATCTTCCAATTCATCTTAAATCTAAAAGTTGAACCTATGAAGTGTCTACATAGATAGAGTGCTGATATTATCTGACTTATCGCAGTAGCTACTGCTCCTCCAACAATACCTAAATGAAACTGAAAAATAAATATATAATCTAGTACAATATTCAGAGCAGCTCCAATAAACATAGAGATCATAGCTCTTCTAGGTGCATTATCATTTCTTACCACTGCATTGAGTGACATTGACAACATCAAGAAAAATGTTGAAATGGTACAAGGATACATATATCCCTTTATCATTGGCATCAACTGATCATTAGCTCCCAATGTTTTCATCAGTGGTTCAGTAAATACAAATATTGCAATTGCAACTATTGCATACACTATGATATTCAACAAAATAATATGAGAAAAACATTTATTCTGATACTCAATATCATTCTTTTTAAACGCTATAAGAGTTGCTCCACCTATTCCAAACATCAAACTCAATGCCACAGTAAAATTTATTACAGGATAACCTATATTTACTGCTGCTACCCCATCACTTCCTACTCCTCTTGTGATAAATATACCATCAGCTATATTGTATAGAGATACAACTAGCATACTTAAAGTTGACGGTATTGCAAAAGTAAAAAATAATTTAGATATACTCTCTTTTCCAAGATTCAAATTTTTGCTCACTTTTCACCTTCCCAAAATTAATTAACTTATACTGATAACAAAACTATGAAAACACCAACTTAATCATTGAAATAATATATTATTTCAATATTATTTTTATATCTTAAATCGTCTTATAATAACATTTTTTTCTATTCAAGTCAATGATATTCCTAAGTATTTTTCACTTAATTTTTAATAAAAAATAAGACCTCTATCCCCTACTCTCAAACCCTTATTTTATAGGGCGTCAAGCTAGGTACAGAGATCTTTTTTTATTATCACTATTTTATATCTATCACAGGAAATCTATTAGGTAATTTTATCCCCGCTTTTTTTAAAACTTTTTCACTTTGAATTTTTACTCTTTCAAGAAGTTCCTTTTCATCTAAAAACAGTATCTCTCTCTCCTTCATCAACCATTTTCCATTACACATAGTTGAGTCTACATTTTCACTACTCATAGCATATATTATATTAGCTATTGGATCTACCATTGGTAATGAATGAATAGTATTTGGATTTAGCAGAATTAAGTCAGCTTTCTTTCCTATTTCTAAGCTTCCTATCTCTTTTTCTTGAAGTGCACATTTTGCTCCATTAATAGTTGCCATTTCTAAAACCTCTTCAGCAGAAACACTCTTTGGATCTAAAGTTCTTCCCTTATGTAATAGAGATGTTAAGTAGATATCTCTCATCATATCCATTCTATTATTAGAAGGAGCACCATCTGTTCCTATCCCTACTACTACTCCTTTTTCCATCATCTCTGGTATTCTTGCAAAACCAAGAACAACCTTCATAGCTGCAGCTGGATTATGAGAAGCTTTTACATCATACAATCTAAATAGATCTATCTCTCTTTCAGTAAGCCATACAACGTGAGCAGCTACTAAATTCGGTCCTAGAGCTCCCAATCTATACAGATGTTCAACTGTTGTCTCCCCTCTTGTAGCTCTTGTATAATCCATCTCATCTTTTACCTCTAATATATGCATATGTATTCCTGTATTATACTTATCTGCTAATTTTTTTGTTCCAACAATCAATTCATCTGAATTGTTAAAAATCGTTCTAAGCCCAAACCATATTTTTATTCTTCCATCTGCTGTATTATTTAATTTTTTAAATAACTCTTCCTGCTCTTTTAACTCTTCACTTGCTGTTTTTTGCCAAGGTTTTGGTAATCCCTCTCCCTCATCCATAGTAGATTTGCATAGACAAGCTCTCAAACCACATTTTTCAACTGCCTCAGCCATTGCCTCAACATATTGACCACCAGCTTCTAAAAATGTAGTAGTTCCTGATTTTATCATCTCTACACAACAAGCCATTGAAGAAATCAATGAATCTTCATAATCAAAACTACTCTCATATGGCCAAACTCTCTCTCTCAACCAAGTTAATAGAACAACATCATCTGCTATTCCTCTTCCTAACTGTTGTGAAAGGTGTACATGAGTATTTACAAATCCTGGAAGAACTATTTTTCCTTGAGCATCATATATCTCTACATCATCTCCCAAAGCTTTTTCATCAATCTTTCCTATCTCTTTTATTATATCATTTTCTATAAGGATTGAACCTCCGTTAAATACTTCTCTTTTTTCATTCATTGATACAATATAACCATTCTTTATTAAAATCTTTCCCATCTTATTCACCTATCTCCATATTAAATTTACTAATGATAAAGCTCCAATTATCCAAAGTACAGTATTAATTTTATTCCATTCCTTAGCTACAGCATGCATTATGATGTAACTTACAAATCCAAAACTCAATCCTATACTGATACTATAAGTAAGTGGCATAAATATAATTGTTACAAAAGCTGGTACTGCAATCTTTATATCATGTAAATCTAGCTCCCTTACACTTTTAAACATAAATACTCCAACCATAACTAATGAAGGAGCTGCTGCAAACATAGGTACAACTCCTACTAATGGTGTGATAAGTAAAGCTACTAAAAATAACACTCCTGTTACTAAAGAAGCCAATCCTGTCTTTGCTCCCGCTGCTATTCCAGCTGCCGACTCTCCAAAAGTTGTAACTGTACTTGTACCTAAACAAGCTCCAATTATAGTTGAAGATACGTCAGCAAACATCATTTTTCCTAGTCCTTTATATTTTCCATTCTCATCAACTAATCCAATCTCTCTAAAACAAGCGATCAAAAATCCCAAAGAATCAAATAGATCAATAAACATAAAAGAGAATATAGAACCAAATAGTGATATTTTAAAAGCTCCAAATATATTTAATTTGAAAGCTATCGGCTCAATACTTGGTGGCATAGCTACTATAGCTTTTGGCAATTCAACCAATCCAAATATCATTCCTAAAATTGTTACAATCACTATACTTATTAGTATTCCACCCTTTATTCTCTTCAATTCAAAAATTGCCATAAGCACCAATCCTAAAATTGATAGAGTCACAGGTAGATCGAATTTTCCTAAAGCTACTAATGTTGCTGGATCTGCTACTATAATTCCCATATTCTTCAATCCTATAAATGCTATAAATAAACCTATTCCAGCAGTTGAAGCAATAGTTATAGGAGTTGGAATAGCTGAGGCCAACTTCTCTCTCAGACCAGAAGCAGCAAGTATAAAAAATACCACTCCAGATATAAATACTACTCCTAGAGCATCTTGCCAAGGTACTCCCTTTCCCATTACCAGTGTGAATGTAAAAAATGCATTCAATCCCATTCCAGGTGCCATAGCAATAGGTACATTCCCTATAAATGCTGAAAGGAAAGTTCCTATTGCTGTTGCTAAACAAGTTACAGTTATTAATGCTCCCTTATCCATTCCAGCCAAAGATAAAATAGCTGGATTGACAAATATTATATAAGCCATAGCTAAGAATGTTGTCATTCCCCCTATAACTTCTGTTTTTAAATTACTATTTCTCTCTTCTATCTTAAATACTCTTTCTAACAAAGTGTTAGCCATAATCTCCTCCAAAATTTTTATACCTTAGTTTCCTAATTTATGTAACTCTTTTTCTAAAATATCAAGAAGTCTATCAAACTCTAAAGCCACCGCTGAAAAACTCTCCTCTTTTTCTAAATCCACACCAGCTTTTTTCAACTGTGTCATTGGATGATCATTTCCTCCTGATTTAAGAAGTGTTAAGTAATCCTCTTTAGCTTTTTCTCTTGTACTCTCATCATACTTTTTATTAGTTATTCTATCATATAGATTTGCTGATGATGCAAAACTTGTAGCATACTGATATACATAATAAGGAGAGTTAAAGAAATGTGGGATTCTTGCCCATATTATTTTTTGCAACTCATCAATTGTCACTGTATCTCCAAAGTACTCTTTAAATAGGTTTTCCATTATTCCACTTAAAACATCTGGAGTAATAGCTTTTCCCTCTTCCACTAATCTATGTGCCTGTGCCTCATAGTTAGCAAATAAAGTTTGAATATAGAAAGTTCCAACTATATTTCCTAATGCTTGCTCTATTAAAGCGATCTTCTCTATTGGATCTTCTGATTTTTCTATCATATAATCCAATAACAATCTTTCGTTGAAAGTAGAAGCAACCTCTGCTACAAATATTGTATAGTTGTGAAGTGCATAAGGTTGGTTTTCATTTGAAAGCATAGTATGAAGTGTGTGTCCTAATTCATGAGCTAATGTAAATACATCATCTAAAGTAGATTGATAGTTTAATAGCATATATGGATGAACATCATAAACACCTATTGAGTAAGCTCCACTTCTCTTATTTTCAGTTTCAAAAACATCTATCCAACCTTCACTTATGGCTTTATTCATCTTTTTAGAATAATCTTCTCCCAATAGAGCTACTGAGCTATATACCATCTCTTTTGCCAAATCGTAGTCAAACTTTTTGTCATAATCAACAATGTTTATACTATTGTCATAATAGTGATACTCTTTTAATTTTAAAGCTCTCTTTCTTAAGTTTACATATCTTTGTAGAGGTGCATTGTTCTTTATAGCTGACTTTAGTAAAGTATTAAATACATCTACTGGAACATTTTTAGGCTCTAATGCTTTTTCTAAAGATGAACCATAGTTTCTTCCCTTAGATGAAGCTACATCTCTTTGAAGTAAGGCTCTATAAATAGCTCCATATGTATTTTTATTGTTTTCAAAAGCACTATATAGTGCTTCAAAAGCTTTTTTTCTATCCTCTTGATTTCTATTTGTTCCTAAAACTTTTGAGTATATACCATTTGTCACTGGTCCTTCATAACCATCTGAAAGTTTAACCTCATTCCATTTCATATCTGAAATAGAAAGCTCTGCATATATATCATGAGGAGCTCCCATATATTGTCCATAATATGACAACAATCTCTCCTTACTCTCATCTAATACATGCCCTTGTAATCTATAGATCTCCATAAGTCCAAATTTACGATCTTTTAATTCTATATTTTCAGCTATCCACTTCTCCATTGTTTCTTTAGGAATCTCCAATATCTCTGGAGTAATCCAAGCTGCATTTACAGCATATCCTGTATATAGAGCTTGAATCTCTTGTAATTTTACTGAAGATGTTTCATCTTTAGAGTTTAGATCTTTTAACATATAAGCATAAACATATAGTTTATCCAGTACTCTCTCTATCTTCTCCTCAAGTTCAGCCAACTCAATAAAATCCTTACAACTATTTTTTATCTTTCCTTTATAATTTGGAATTTTATCCATCAATGATCTTAAAGTCTCTAATTCCTGATCCCAATCATTCCAATCAGAGTAAAAATCTGTCATATTCCATTTATATCTATCTGCTATCTCATCTCTTTTTACCATAGTGTCCTCCTTATGTATCTCTTAATCTAGTGTCTTTAATTTTATCTCTCTATCTCTTGGAAGAACTTTATTTAATAATACTCCTGAAAATGCAGCTAGTGCCAATCCAGATACTGATACAGTCTCCCATATTACAATATTATCTACAGCTATTCCAAGTACAAATATTATTGAAGCAATTATTAGATTTCTTGAGTTAGAAAAATCTAATCTTGCCTCTACCACTGTTCTCACTCCAACTGATGCTATCATTCCAAAAAGAATTACTGATACACCACCCATTACTGGTAGTGGGATTGTTTGAAGTAGTATTCCAAATTTACCTATAAATCCTAGAGCAATAGCATAACAAGCTGCTATTCTAAGAATTGCTGGATCATATACCTTAGTTACTGCCAATACTCCAGTATTCTCACCATAAGTTGTATTAGCTGGTCCTCCTAGACATCCAGCTACTATTGTTGCAAGTCCATCACCTAAAAGTGTTCTATGTATTCCTGGATTTTTAAAGAAATCCTTTCCTACAACAGCACCATTAGTAGTTATATCCCCTATATGTTCAATAAACACAACTAAAGCTATCGGAGCTATTGCTATTATTCCAGTTAATGACATAACTGGCATTGTGAATAGATCTTTTGTAGCCTCTGGTGAAAGTCCTATCCATTTTGCTTGAGAAACCACTCCAAAATCAACCATTCCTAAAAAAGTTGCAACTATATAACCTACTATTACGGCTACTAGAATAGGAATTAATCTCAAGAATGATTTTTTCATCATAGTTATTGATACCATAGTTAAAATTACACAAACAGCTACTATTAAGCTTTTTGTATCAAACTTTCCATTTGTATAACCAGCCATTGACAATGCAGTTGGACTCATTCTAAGCCCTATTAACATTATTATCGGTCCTGTTACAATTGGTGGGAAAAATGATTTTATTCTCTCTACTCCAAATGTTTTTACTAAATATGACATCAATACATATATAAGTCCCGCTGCAATTACTCCACCTTTTATAGAACCTATACCCTCATTTTTTAAAACTAAAGTTAACGCCCCTATAAAGGCAAAAGATGACCCTAAAAAAACAGGTACTATTCCCTTTGTACAAAGGTGAAATATTAACGTTCCCGCTCCTGCTGAAATCAGTGCTATCGACGGATTTAACCCTGTTAAAAAAGGAACTAATACAGTTGCTCCAAACATTGCAAGTACATGCTGTATTCCAAGTATAAACCTTGTATTTCCTACTATTTTTTCATTTTTTTCTTCTAATTGCATTTTAATAAATCTCCTCCAACTCTCTCTCTATTTTTTTAACTTCGCTAAAAACTTCTCTTCATTTATAATGAATCTACTATGCTCTCCCTCTCCTACAAGAGTCTCTCCATGTAATACTTTCACTGAAAAATCCAATCTTTTTCCATCAACCTTCTCTAAAGTAGCAGTACAAACTACCTCATCACCTACAAGATTAGCCTTCATATGCTTTATATTTACAGATATACCAACTGTTGTCTCTCCTTCACCTAACTCTTTTTGTGCAAGATTAAATGCTGTATTCTCCATAAAAGCTATCAACATTGGTGTTGAAAAAACTTCTAAAGCTCCAGAAGCCACTTTAGCTGCTGTCTCGCTTTCGTTTACTACCTTTTGTTGTGTTAGAGTCATTCCTTCTTTCAACATAATTTTCCTCCTATATTAAAATTTATTTAAAACTATTTAACTAATATACCTAATAACTTTCCCTTTTCAAATGAGATCTCACATCTATCTTCCTCTATGATATTACTCATACATATGCTATCCCCTCTATGAAGAGTATACTTGTCTAATGGGTATTTAACTCCTTTTAGTGTCAAGCCCTCCACCTTTTCAGAGAAAGGAACAAAAGATATAGTTTTTCCCTTTTGAAATAGAATAACCTTATCCCTTTCTATCTCAAAAATCTCCTCTTGCTCTGTTATAAAACTCAAATTTTTAAATTTAAATATCAAGTTTAAATTTGTTAGCTCATGGTCCTTTCGTCCACCCAATCCACCTATAATAACTATTTTATCATACTCTTTCTCTGTTACATATTGTAACACAAGTTCTCCATCAGTAAAATCTTTTTCCTTTGGAAATCTTTTTATTCCAACTCCTACCTCTTCATATTTTTGTAGTATCTCTTCTGATACAGAGTCCAAATCCCCCCAAATCTCTCTAGGAAAAATACCTAACTTCTCTAGAAGGTTAGCTCCTCCATCGGCACAATAAATATCTCCCTCTTCTCTTTCTAAGAGTGTTAAATAAAACTCTTTACTTCCCAAAAGCTCTCCATTAAAAAATATGTATGCTCTTCTCATCTTCTCCCTCTAGTCATCATCAAATTCAGTATTTACAACTATAAAAATTGGTAAATGATCTGAGATTTTTTCCCTCATAAGTTTATATTTTTTCTTTGTAAAATCCAATGCTCCACTCTTTCCATCAAACTCTTGAGTATAAATTTTTGATAAAAACATATTATCATAGGAGTTTGCCAGTTTTTCTTTACCTATTGTAGTCTTTATTTTTGGAGAAACTGTATAAATTATTTCATCATTATGCTTAACTATGTTCTCAAAAGCTTCATCTTGAGCACTTAGATTAAAATCTCCAGCTATGATAATATCGTTCTCGCTCTCATCTAAATTTTGAAAATAGTCATAGACTTTATCTATTTTAAAGGCTTCCGCTCTTCTTTGTGACTCCTTTTTTCCAAAAATTGTATGAACCATAATCATAGTAAAATCGAAATTATCTATTTTGAAGTCTGCTCCATATGGTGGTCTTTCAAACTCATCTTTCTCATCTGGATAAAATCCTCTCTCCTGTAAAAAATTTACCCTCTCTTTTTTCCATACATATGCATAATACTCTTTATAACTATGCCTTCCAACTGAATAAGGAGATATATGGTATTCCCATTTTTCACCACTCTCTTTTTCCAACTCTTTTACTAATTTTTCTAATCCCTCAACACTCATAACTTCAACAAGTCCAACTATATCAAAGTTCTTGAGCACATTACTCAATAGCTTGTAATCTTTTTGACTTTTTCCTAATCTCAAAGTATTAAAAGAAGCTATATATGCCTCTTGAGCAAAAAGAGAAAAGGATAATAACAAATATAAAATAACTCTTTTTATCCCCACTATTTTTACCTCCTCTCTAGTTTTATTCAATATTATATCATTTTTTAGAAAAATTACTAAGTAAGAATTTGACTTTTTTTATTTTTTCAACTATAATTTTTCTAATATAGAATTAAATTATTTAAGGGAGGTATTGTGTATGATTGCAGCTTTTTTTGATATTGACGGAACTATTTTTAGAAACTCTCTTTTAACTGAACATTTTAAAAAATTGATTAAATATGATTTGTTAGATTTTAGAGAATATGATAGAAGAGTTAAAGAGGCGTTCAAACTTTGGGATGAGAGGGTTGGAAACTACGATAGTTATCTTGAAGATCTTACAGGTACATATGTTGATGCTATAAAAGGTCTTCCAATAAAATATAACGATTTTGTAGCTGATAAAGTGGTAGAATTGAAAGGAAACAAGGTATATACCTATACTAGAGAGATGATCAAGTGGCACAAATCACAGGGACACCTTGTAATCTTCATCTCTGGTAGTCCTGATTTTTTAGTTTCTAGAATGGCTAAAAAATGGAATGCAGATGATTTTTGTGGTTCTACTTATCACACTTGTGAAAATGGAACTTTTACTGGAGAAATCTCTCCAATGTGGGATTCAAAAAATAAATTAAAATCTATTCATATGTTTTGTGAAAAATATAACATCGACTTAGATAAAAGTTTTGCCTATGGAGATACACATGGAGATATAACTATGTTGGAACTAGTTGGTCATCCTAAGGCTATCAATCCTAGTTTAGAGTTATTAACTAATATCAAAAACACACCTAGTTTAAAGGATAAAACAGAGATCATAATTGAAAGAAAAGATGTCATATACTCTGTTAATTCTGAGGTTAAAGTTTTAAATAACAACTTATAATAGAAAAATAGTGATCTTAGCTCTTGAACTTTGATCACTATTTTTTAATATTTTAAATTAGATATTTTCCTATTTGGAATATTAAAGTTGAAGCTACATATGGAACAACTAGCATAATTCCAACTACTTTCCATAAATATTTCCAACCAAACTCCTGCTTAATAGCTCCTAATGTTGTTACACAAGGAACAACTAAAAGAATAAATGCCATAAATGAGTAAGCTCTTACTGGTGCTAATTTATCATCAGGCCAAAGATTAAATGTAGCTTTTATTATTCCTCTTCCCTCTTCTTCTATCTCCTCTGGTGTTGGCATCTTAAATCTTGCCATATCTAAACTCACTATTCCTACTACTGATTTTTTTACTGCTACTCCCAACTCTTTTACTTGGAAAACTAAATCTTGAACAATTGTTGTCTCCTCTACCTCTTCAGTGACAACTTCCTCATCACTCTCCAATGGTAATGCTTGTGATAAAAATCCTACTACTACCTCTTTAGCTACCATACTTGGAATGATTGCTGCTACTGTTTCCCATCTATCTCCAAATCCTGTAGGTTTCATTACTGGAGCAAAAGTATGTCCAAATTTAGCTATATATGATGTATTTGAATCTCCATTATTTGGGAAATATGTCAAAGTCCATAAAATCATCATAATTCCTAAAATTATACTTCCAGCTCTCTTTATATATGCTGAAACTCTTGTCCAAGTAGATGTTAATACAGTTTTTAAACTAGGTACTCTATATGGTGGTAATTCTATTAATAGTGCTTTATTTTCTGATTTAAATCCTTTTACATTTTTTAGGAATAATCCAACTAAAACTGCTACAAAAATTCCTAAGAAATATAGAGAAGCCACTATTATTCCAGCCTTCTGTCCAAAAAATGCTGCTGTAAATAAACCATAAACTGGTAATCTAGCCGAACATGACATGAAAGGTGTCATTGCTGCAGTAAGCTTCTTTGAGCTCTCATCTTCCATTGTTCTTGTAGCATAAATAGCTGGTACTGTACAACCAAATCCTATTATCATTGGTACAAAAGATTTTCCATTCAATCCCATCTTTCTCATCAATTTGTCCATTAAGAAAGCAACCCTTGACATATATCCGCTCTCTTCTAAAATTGATAAAAAGAAGTATAGAAAAGCCATCATTGGAGTAAATACTAAAATTCCTCCTACTCCCCCCAAGATTCCATCTATAATCAATGAATGTAGCCAATCAGGCGTTCCTTCTACTAGTATTTCTAAGTATTTTCCAATAAAATTAGAACAAAATCTTCCTACCCACTTAACAAATGGAGCACTTCCACTGAATACGAAATCCATTCCACCAAACATAATTAAGAAAAATAGTGGTAGTCCTAAAATTTTATTTAATATTATTTTATCCACTTTATCAGTAAAATCTAGTCTTGATTTTATTGATGTTGTAAATGTTTTTGCTAAAACTCCATTAACTGCTCCATATCTCTGCTCAGCTAATATAGTCTCACTGTCATTGTCATACTTATCTTCTAATTTTAATATTCTCTCTTCGAATTTTCCAGTTACATCTATATTGAATTTTGTTTTTAGCTTTTCGATTAAGTGACTATCTCTCTCTACTAGCTTTATAGCTATATACTCTGCTGAATATACTTTTAAAGCTTCTGAGTAGCTCTTATCTTCTTTTATCTCTTTTACAATCTCTTTTACTAGAGCAGTTGTTCCCTCATCAAATGGTAGTGAAAACTCTATATCTTTCTT
>NZ_JAGIRL010000031.1 GCF_019012925.1 Fusobacterium sp. | reverse complement strand
TATATACTATACCTCTATATCTTATATTAGTTGATAAGCTTCTATCTCTTTCTAAACCTCTTATGAAATAAAAATTGTCATTAGGTATCTGTTTTTTTATTGAATCTAGCACTAATTTATTATTAGTGCTTGTACAGCCCATTAAAGTAATTCCTAATAGTAATAATAGTATTATCTTCTTCATAGCCCCTCCAAATATCATTTTAACAAAATAGCTGTTGTTGCAATATAAATAATATCTCCACTTTAATTTAACTTATTATAAGTTTATCAATATATTTAGTCAAGTATTTTTATTGTTAAATACTTGTTTTTAGATTTTTAAGTTTTAATATCGTATTTTTTTAACTATAAAAAAACAATTCAAGTGATTATTTCTTTATATTCGCATAAATTCCTTAATATTTTTTCTGTATCTTTCTTTATTTTTCCATATATTACTTTCCTTCTACATTTAGGTACGAATAAAATATGATATTTGCAATTCCACTTCGTATGTGCTAAACTATTATTATCCATTTTGGATGTCCTCCTTTGATTAATTTAATTGGTCGGCAAACCTAATTTTATTATATCAAAGGAGATTTTTTTGTCTATGCATAGCCTTCCGGCTTCTTTGAACCACTCGCTTAGCAAGTGGTTTTCTTTATACAAAAAAAGCTAAAGAGATAAAAAATCTCTTTAGCTAATCTTAAATATTAAAGCTATTTTAATTTATAATAGCTTATTTTGAGTTCTACACTCCCCTGCCAAGGAACTATATTATATTCCTTTTCTATTAAATAGTAAAGGCAAAATTTCCATCTTTCATTATTGTGATCTCATTTCCTTGAGAATCTACACCTATTATCTCCATATCCTCTGTTCCTATCATAAAGTCTTCGTGAACTAAAGAGATATTCATTCCTCTCTCTTTTAACTCCTCCTCAGAAAGATTTTCAATTCCCTCTATACACACTGGGTATGCACCACCTAAAGCTAAGTGACTTGAAGCATTTTCATCATATAAAGTATTATAGAAAATTTTTCTTGAATTAGATATTGGTGAGTTATACTCTACTAAGGCTACCTCTCCTAGATAACTTGAACTTTCATCTGTGTTTAATAATTTTCCTAAGATCTCCTCTCCCACTTCAGCTGAATACTCCACTACTTTTCCATTTACAAATTTTAATCTAAATTGATTAATTGTATTGCCACCATAGATTAGAGGTTTACTACTAACCACTACACCATTTACTTTATCTCTATGTGGCATTGTAAATATCTCCTCAGTTGGAATATTCGCTACAAAATAAACTCCAGATTTCGACTCTTCTCCTCCGCTTATCCACTTATGGTTCTCTGGTAATTCTATCTCTAAGTTTGTTCCCTTTGCATTTTTATAGATTAACTTTTTAAATTTTTTATCATTTAAAAATGCTGTTCTCTCTTTCAAGTTATTGAGATGTTTTTCCCACTCTAGTATTGGATTTTCTTTATCAGCTCTAACTATATTCAATATTAATTTCCATAGTTCTGACATTGCATACTCATCTTTTAACTCTGGAAAAACTCTATTTGCCCAAGCTTGTGTTGGGACAGAAACAACTGACCATTGATTACTATTTCCCATAACGTTTTCATAATACTCTTTAAGAGCTACACTCTTAGCTTTTTGCTGTCTTGCTACTCTATCAGCATCAACATCTTTTAAAATATCTGGATCATTTGCATAGATACTTAGAAAGGCAGCCCCTTTTTTTCTATAGTACTCCAATGACTCCTTTTGCCACTCTGGAAAAATATCAAAAATTTCATTATCTCCATATAGATATCTATACTTTCCACATACCTCATCATTCCAATGCACAACAACTTCACCAGCACCCTGTTTATAGGCTTCATTTACAACCTGTCTAGTAAAATCATAAGTCTCAACTGGAGAGTTAACTACTAAAATCTGTCCTTTTTGTATATTTATCCCTTTTCTTATAATCAGTTCAACATAATTTTTAATCTCTTTTTCCATAATTAATCCTCCTATTCAGTTCTAAAAACTCCTTTTGAAATAAAATTATTTACATATCTTGCTGTTCCCATTTTTTTATGTATCTCTTTATGAATCAATGGGATTTTTAAAACTTCTTTGGCTTTTCCATATAGACACTCTTTATAATTTACTACTCCATCACTATACTCTCCTAACCACCTAGAGAATATTCCATATGGCTCTGTCCCAATTATTACTCCTACTTGTATTGACTCATCTAATTCAATACTATTCTTTTTATTTAAAAGTGCCAAGGGTTTAAATATTTTATCCAATAGTGGAAAAACTCTCTTCATTCTTCTGTGTATCACAGAATCCCTCAAAGGTGCTGCTATGAGTATTATCTTATCCACTATTCCTTTAACCTTCTCATCTTTTAAAGTACTAGCTATTAGTTTTCCTCCGAGATCATATCCTACTAAAACAATCTCCTCTTTTTCACTAAGCCCACTATATTTTAAATCTAATAAAAAGTTTTTTAACATCTCTTGAGAAAACTTTATATCTGGAAATGTCAATGGAAAATTTAGATTTTCAACTCTATATCCCAATAATTCAAGGTGTTCTTGAAGAGGTATCATATCTCTATAACTTTGATTAAATCCGTGTATTAAAACAACTCTAAAATTCATCTTCTCTCCCTTCAAAATATATATTCTTCATTCTAATTATATCATTTTTATGAAAATATCTCTAGAAATTTTGTTCTATAATCTGTATATAGTTTACTTTGGAATATCTTAATAGCTTTCTATTTTAAAATATGTTAAAATATTTTAGAAATAAATATTACAACAAATTAGGAGGAAGCTATGAAATTTTTAAGAAATTTTATAATTTTTATTTTATTTTTAAGTTTTTCTTTACTCAGTTTTGCTATACAATTAGAAGATAGTAAAAACTTAGTTTCAGGAAAATTAGAAAATGGTATACACTACTATATCTATAAAAATAGCAAACCAGAGAACAAAGCACTATTAAATTTAGTTGTTAAAACAGGTTCATTAATGGAAGAAGACAACGAACAGGGAATAGCACACTTCATGGAGCATATGGCATTTAATGGTACTAATAAATTTGAAAAAAATGAATTGATTAAATATCTACAGTCTATTGGTTTGAGCTTTGGTGGAGATTTGAATGCCTATACATCTTTTGATAGAACAGTCTATAAACTTCTTGTTCCCACTACTCCTAAAGAGTTGGAAAATGGTTTTGAAGTACTAAGAGAGTGGGCAAGTGAAGCTACTTTAGACTCTCAAGAAGTAGAAAATGAGAAAAAAATTGTAATTGAGGAATGGAGATTGAGTCAAGGCTTGGAGCAACGTCTTGGAGATGTCCAAAAAAAAGCTATTTTTGAAGGCTCAAGATACTATGATAGATTCCCAATTGGTCTACCTAAAATAATCAATGGAGCTAACAGAGAGCTACTTAAAGGTTTTTATCAAAAATGGTATCAGCCTGAGAATATTTCTGTTGTAGCAGTTGGTGATTTTGATGTGAAAAAGGTAGAAGAATATATAAAAAAATATTTTAACTACAATAGTATGGTTAAAGGTTCTGTCCCTAAAGAGTATGAGATTAAAGATTTAAAAAATAAATTCATAACTTTCTCTGATGATGAGATAAGATATAATTCATTCTCTATTACAAAAATTTTAGATAGAGATGTCATCAATAGTGAAGAGTCAATGAAAAAATTTATTGTTGATCAACTTCTTTTTAATATTATTAACACAAGATTATCCAATCTTCAAAAAAATAGTAATACTCCACTTTTGGAATCTATAGTCTACAAATATGATATTAGTAACTCTAGAGATATTTTTACCTCTGCCACTGTGATAAAAAATGATAGACTTGAAGAGGGAATTACACTATTTAATCAATTTTTCAAATCTATCTCCAAAAATGGTGTCACTGAATATGAGCTTCAGTTAGAAAAAGAAAATCTTTTAAATAACTATAAAAATATCTTAGCCAATAAAGATAGTATCACTCATGATAACTACGCTGACTCTTTAGTTGAGCATATTATGTCTAATGAAAGTTTTTTAGATATTGATCAAGAGTTTGCTATCTACTCTAAATTACTTGACTCAATTAATATCTCTGAATTAAATAGTAGAGCAAGTGAGATTTTTCAAAAAGATTCTCTTTACTTTTTAACAACTAGTACTGAGCAGGGAAAAATTGATGATATAGCCTTAAAAAATATTATAAATAGTAGTAAGTCATCTAAAGAAAACTTTGATTTTTCCATACAACCAGTTAAACTTCTACCAATAGAAACAACTGCTGGAACAATAACTAAACAAAATAGTGGGGAGTATACTCTTTCAAATGGTATCAAAGTCTATAGTAAAAAAACTGACTTTGATAAGGACAAAATTTTAATTAAACTATTTAAAAAAGAGGGTAGCTCTAATGAGGATTACTCTGGATTTATAAACTCTCTTATTGCACCTACGGTAATTGAAAGATCTGGAGTAGGAAATCTTAATCCTAAGGATATTGAGACTTTTATGAAAGGAAAAAATTTCTCTATCTCCTCTTATATCAACGACTATGAACAAGGATTTTTAATTACAACAGATAGAGCTAATCTTGAAACAGCACTTGAATATATGAACTACTTAATATACCAACCTAAGGTTGATGACACAATCTATAGTAACTCTCTTGAAGAGCTAAAAGAGAGTATTTTAAGTAGAAATAACTCGCCAAGAGCTGTATATAGAGATGAGATTAATAAACTTTACAGTGGTAATAACCCTAGAAGAGCACCTTTAACTCTTAAAGATCTCAATTATCTAAGCAAGGATAATCTTTTAAAAGAATACAAGAAAAAATTTAGTAATTTTTCTGATTATAATCTAATTGTTGTAGGTTCATTTGATACATTAACTTTAGAAGATAATCTGAAAAAATTCATTGCCTCTCTTCCTAGTAAAAAGGAGTCTAACACTGTAAAACCATTGGATTTAAATATTCCTAAAGACATTGTAAAAAAAGATGTTATTAAAGGTGTAGATAAAAAAGCAACTGTCACTCTGATCTTTCCATATAACTCTCAATATGGTTATTTTGAAAAGACTCTTTACAATGGATTTTCACAGATCATGGATATAGCTCTTATTGAAGAGATCAGAGAAAAAATTGGTGGTGTTTACTCTATCTCATCAAAAACTCTACTATCACCTAATTACTATGGAGAAAACAAGATGATTATTGCATATAGTTGTGACACCTCAAGAGTTGACGAGATAAAAGATGCTGTTTTTAAAACTTTAAATAATCTACTATATAAAGATATTGATAATAAAAAGATTAATAGTGTTGTAAAAAACTATGAATTATCGTATAATACAGAGGTAAAAGAGAATTATTTCTGGTTTAACTATCTATATCAAGATATAACTGTTCCAAATTATAAGATTGCTACTCCAACTGAGTATAAAACTCTTATGAATAGAGAGAATCTATGGAAAGTCAATAGAGAAGCAATCAATTTAAACAACTATATTGATGTAACTTTAATTCCTGAAAAGGAAAATTTATAAATATTATTAGGAGGATATATGCCACATTTAAAAATTAGAGGTATGGCTAAAGAGCCAATTATTGAAAACAGCAAGGAGCTTATAGATGGACTTACTGACATAGTAAAATGCGATAGAACTTGGTTCACTATTGAGCATATTGACACTGAATATATTTTTGATGGAAAGATTGTTGAAGGATATACTTTTGTTGAACTTTTCTGGTTTGAGAGAACACCAGAAGTTAAAAAACAGGTTGCTGATTTTATAACTAAATTCATCAAAAAAATCAATGGAAATAAGGACTGTTGTGTAATTTTCTTCCCATTACAAGGAGAAAACTACTGTGACAATGGAGAGTTCTTCTAAGAGCAATACAAAGTTAAATAGATTATAAAAAGAAGTTGATTAGCTTTTCTGTTAATCAACTTCTTAATTTTATAGTTACTTGATTATACTATCTATAACCTTTTGATTTACTACATCTATTATTCCAACATCACTTAATTTTATCTCTGGAATAACAATCAAAGAGAGTGTACTTGTTCTTGCTATTGGATTTATATGCTCTATTCCATATTTTTTTAATTCCCTATTCATTTCAGTCAAATCTTTTCCAAGTTCAATGGCATTCTTCTTAGATAACATGCCAGCTATTGGAAGTGCTATCTCTTTTACTACTTCTCCTTTATCAACTAAAACAATTCCTCCTCCTATCTCCTCTATCTTTTTTCCTGCAACTAAAGCATCTTCAGGATCTTTATAAACAATTGTTAAATTGTGAGAATCATGAGAATAAGTAGTAGCCACAGCTCCACTATTGAGATAGAAATTTTCTACAACTGTAACATGCTTTGTTCCTTTTCCATATCTATTCATAGCAATAGCAAAGTTCAATTCACTTCCCTCTAAATCAACATAACCATTTTTTACATTAACTTTAAAACTTTTCTTCTTAGTTACACTTGACATCTTGCTCGTATATTGAATGCCTATTATCTCTATTTCGCCCTCTTCTATCGGTGCTTTTATTTTGAAATCATTCAATTTTAATTCACTTATTTTTATAGTGTTCAAAATTTCTAAATCAATTTTAGGCTCATCTATTTTTACTAATAGTCTATCATTTTCAGCTATTAACTCACCATTAAAAAATACTTTTTCTACATTGATATCTTTTAGATTATCTATTACTAACATATCTGCAAAATAGCTTGGTGCTATTGCTCCTAATTTTTCTAAACCATATATTTGTGCTGGATTTAATGTTACTGCTCTAATTGCCTCTATTGGATCTAATCCAGCATCTATTGCAACTCTTACACAATTATTTACATGTCCACTATCTAGTATATCTTTAGGCTCTCTATCATCTGTACATAAAGTTAAATTTCTAGGTGATTTTAGATCCCTAATACTCTCTACTATTGTCTTTATATTTTTAGAAATAGAACTTTCTCTAGCATCGACAACCATTCCCTTTCTTATTTTATCAATAGCATGTACTCCATTTCTTGTTTCATGGCAAGTTGTTGGTCCACCACATAGATAAGCTGATAATTCTTTACCTTGAATTTCAGGTGCATGTCCCTGTAAAAACATTTTTTTCTGATAAGCTACATCCACTATATCTTCAATTCTCTTAGAGTTTTGAATTACTCCAATGTAATCCATAACCTCTCCTAGACCTAATATTCTCTCTTTATCCAATAATTTATCTATTATTTTCTCATCAAATTCTACTCCAGCATTTTCTAAACCTACTACTGACGGAACACATGAAGGAACAAGATAGTACTGATTCATTGGTAAATTCTCTGAAGCTTCTAGCATATATTCTATTCCCTTTTCTCCAATAGCATTACATATCTCATGCGGATCTGCTACTATTGTTGTTGTTCCTTTCGGAATAACTGCCTCTGCAAAATGATATGGTGTTAAGTGACTACTTTCTATATGCAAATGTGAATCTATAAATCCTGGAACTAAATACTTATTTTTTATATCTATAATTTTATCAGCGGGTTTATAACTATCCTTTTCTATTTCTACTACATCTACTATATATTTTTTGTAGATATATATATTAGCTAAATATATCTCACCTGAAAAAACATTCACAAGATTAGCATTCTCAATCTTTAAAGTTGCACTTTTACTTCCCATTGCAACCTTTATCAACTCTCTTCTTTCCTCTTTTGTCATTATCTACTCCTTTTTCACTCTTTTATCTCTTCTCATAAGTTAATTTACCATCTAAAGAGTAAGCTCTAGCCTCAATCTCTTTTCCGTTTTTATACAGATACTCTTCACTAACTTTTCCATTTGTATAGTAATATCTCTGTAATCCATCTCTTTTTCCATTTAGATAGTTCTCCTCTGAAACTATCATTCCATCAACATAGTTTACCCATTTTCCATCTTTTTCATTATTTTTATAGAAACCTTTTTCAGAAATTCTATTCTTTGTATCATACATTATATAATTTCCATCTAAAATACCATTTTTAAACTCTGTTTCCTTTTTAAAATATGATTTTCTGGAAAAATCTGTTGGAATATAGTTGATTATTTTTCCATCTAACTCTCCATTTTCATTATAGTTATAAATATCTACATTTTTTCCAACTTCATCATATCTCTTCCACTCACCACTTCTAAATCCATTTACATAGATACCCAATGTCACTATCTTACCATCTCTACTGTACTCTTTATACTCACCATTAAGTAGATTGTTTCTATAATTTTCCTCACTTAAAATTTTTCCATCTGAATAATAATTTTCAACTTTTCCCTCTTTTTGACCTCTGATATAATTAATTTTTCTTAAAAGTTCTCCATTCTCATTATAAATATTAACATATCCATCTAAATATCCATCTCTATAATTTCCATTTTCTTTTATATTCCCATTCTCATAGTAATTTGAATAGACTCCATTCAAAACTCCCTCTTGGTAGTTTTCCTCTGAAATCAATTTTCTAGCTCTATTGTATCTTTTCCATACCCCTGCTTTCTTATTATTTACAAAGTTTCCCTCTAGCTCCAAACCACCATTATAGTTGTTTAAATAGTAATATCCCTCTCTCATATCATTTTTATACTCCACTTCAGATAATACTCTTCCACCTATATACTCTATACTTTTCCCCTCTTTTTTCCCTAAATTATAGTTTATTTCAACCTCTTTTTGTCCGTTGCTATTATATCTAATAATTTTTTTATCCAACTTATCTGAATTATACTCTCCAGCTATCTTTACATTTCCGTTCTCATAGTTTTCATAAAACTTTCCATTCTTTATTCCACTGTCATAATTTATCTCTTTAGCTATAATTCCATTTGGATAATATTGAGCTTCCTTTCCATTTTTTAATCCATTTATATAGTTTATCTCTCTCTTTATCTTTCCATTACTATAGTACTCTATCTCTCGCCCATCTTTTAATCCATCTATATAATTTTTTTCACTTTTTACAGTTCCATCACTATAGTATTCATACTCCACTCCATTTTTTTTATATGCCTTCACTACTTTCTTTGACTTAGTAATATCACTCTCTCTTTGAGCCTCTTTTTTCATCTCCAGTATTTTTTTATGTTTTTCTGGAATAACATCACCATTACTTATCTTATCTAACTTTTTATTAAGTTCGGCTACAACTCCACCTACTTCTTTCCTTATTTTTAAAATTTCACTACTTTTTTCCTCAATTTTTACCTTACTACTCATTGCTTTTATCCCAAAATATATAATCCCTGATATAGATAGCACTATTAATACTATTACTATAGTTGCTAATCCAAAATCTTTTTTTCTATCTCTCATGCTGTATCTCCCTTAATATATTATATTTAATTATACAACACTCTATCTAAATAAGAAAAGAAAATTTTTATATAATTTATATAAAAAAAGAGATACTATTTTTCTAAAATTTAGAAAAATAGTATCTCTCAATTCAACCTTTTATAACTATTTTGCTTCTGCTATTTCACAAGCTTCACAAGTAGCTCCATTTAATTCTCTTTCAGCTAATATATCTTCGATATGCTCTTTTGTTTCTGTTAAAGCTTCTACAGACATATCCTCATAGTTTACAGTATCACAAGTTTTGATATTGATTCCTTGAGTTCTTAAGAAAGCATCTACCTTTGCTTTATTTTTTTTGTATAGGTAGTATCCTGCTACTGTTACTCCTATTCCTACTGCTGCTCCCACTACATGAGCTTTTGTTACATTTCCATTTCCACCAAATCCAAATCCGAACATGGCTATACCTCCTATTATTTATTTATTGTTATATACTTTTCTGTACTTTTTGATGTATTTTTATGTTTTCTAAAAAATATGTGATAAATTAAATCTCCTATATTATCTATACTATTGTCTTCAGATACATTGGCTATATAGTAGTCTTTATCTTCCTGTTTATTTTTTATTCTAAAAAATTTAACCTCTTTAGCTTCATTATTTGTAGAGATTAGGTGTCTACCAAATGTTGTTAACCAGATCATAGCTACTATTGAAAGTTTTGGAGTATTTAAAAATGATTTTATCAAATACATAGCTGGTAAAATCTCTAAATCAAATACACCTTTTCTATTTGTCTCAATACAAGCATGTTCTAATATTGCTGCTGAAGTTAAAGATATAGAAAACCAGTTCATTATATTCTGTAATCTATTATCTCCCTTATTCCATAACATATTGATTCCTGACATTACAATAGATGCTCCTGAATAGATTGCAAAACTCTCTATGGCTTTTTGCTCTACTCCATCTAATAATTTTATTGGCATCATTCCATTTTCAATGGAAAAAGCTGTCAATATCTTATAGATAATCTCCTGCAAATTTATTTTTTCAGGATTAAAAGTTGCTACTACACTCTTAGTAACTGGACTGTATCTTAATTCTATACATTCGTTATCCTTAGTGACATTATATTTAAATGTCTCAAAACATTTAATTGGTTCAGATAATTTTAATCTGACTCTGTTAGGTAACTTATGTATCAATGTTACATTGAGTTTTTTCATCAATCTCTCCTTAATTTTTTAATTTATATTTTAAAAGTTTTAAAGAATTTCCTACAACCAATATTGTTGTCATATTGTGCATAACAGAACTATATATTGCTGGTAATATTCCTGTAGCACCTAATACTAATGCAAATGAGTTAATACCAATTGCCATTGCAAAGTTTTCTTTTATTGTTTTTACAGTTTTTTTAGATAGTCCAATTACCTCTGGTACCAATAGTGGATCATCTTTTGTAATTGTTATATCTGCTGCCTCCATAGCCACATCAGTTCTAGTACTTCCCAATGCCACTCCTATATTTGCATATGAAAGAGCTGGTGCATCATTTATTCCATCTCCTATCATTATTACATTGCTTCCTCTAGATTGAAGTGCCAATATGTTCTTAGCCTTATCCTCTGGTAATAACTCTGACTCATAACTATCTATTGACATTCTTGATGCTATTGTTTGAGCTTGTTGTTCCAAGTCTCCAGTCAATAATACTATCTCATCAATTCCCTGTCCTCTAAGTCTATTAATTGTCTTCTTAATATTCTCTCTAGGTGGGTCAGTAACACCTATAAGTCCTATTAATTTGTTATCTTTTGCTATATAGATAAGAATTTCTCCTCTACCTAAAATTACTTTTACCTCATCGTTAAACTCTTCAGTAGAGATTCCGTTCTCCTCCATAAATTTCTTACTACCAACTCTGACTACGCTCTCTTCAACTGTAGTCTCTATTCCTCTAGCAACGATAACTTTATTCTCACTATGAGTAGGTATCTCAAGTCCTCTATCCTTTATCTCATTTAAAATTGCTACTGCTAATGGATGTGTTGAAGTCTCCTCTGCTGCTGCTGCATAAGTTAACATTCTATTTTCAGTTAACTCTTTATCTAAAACTTTTATTGTCTGTACACTAGGTCTACCCTCTGTTATTGTTCCAGTCTTATCAAAAATTATTGTATCTGCTTTAGATATCTCTTCAATATAGTTACTTCCCTTGATTAAGATTCCATTTTTTGCTGCTGTATTTATTGCTGCAGAAAAAGCTGCTGCTGTTGATAATCTTATTCCACAAGAGTAATCTATCACAAGCATACTCATTGCTTTTTGAATATTTTTAGTTGTTCCATAAACTATTGCAGCCAACAAGAAGTTTAATGGTATTAGTTGTGCCGAAAAGTTATCAGCATAGTTTTGTATCTGTGCCTTATTAAAATTAGCATCTTCAACTAATTTTATAATTCTCGAAACTGTTCTTTCATCTCCTACTTTTTCAGCTTCTATTGTTATATTTCCATTTTTTATAATAGTTCCAGCAAATACATTTTCTCCAACCTTTTTAGTTATAGGCATATATTCACCTGTTATAGAAGACTGATCTATATAAGCTTCACCTTTTATAATAGTTCCATCAACACTTATCTTTTCTCCTGTTTGAACTACTATCTTATCTCCCTTATCAATCTCTTCTATTGCTACTTTTTGGATACTACCATTTTCCATTACCTTCCATACATAGTTTTCTCCAACACTTAGCATATCTTTTATAGCCCCTCTTGTTTTCTTCATTGTATAAACAGTCAGAAGCTCTGCAAACTCTTCCATTATCATAATTGTTAAAGCTGTTTTCTCTTTTCCTAAAAGTAAGCTACTTATTATAGCACTTGAACTCAGTGTATCTGCATTTGGTCTCTTATTTTTTATTAAGCTCCCCAATCCATTAGATATTACTGGAGCTGCTAGTGACATCACTCCAAGAGTATTAGGATTTAAAAATCTTCTTATCCCAGCTACTGGTGTTAGAGGTGCTTTCTTAAAAAAGTTATAAACTAACATTACACTAGCAGCACCTATTTTTTTGATAATCTCCTCTGGCGACTCCTCTTGTAACTTTCTCTCAATTACAATATTTTTACTGCTCTCTGTTCTCTCATTTCTATAAATCTCAACAAGATATACATTTAAAGTATTTTGGATAAGAGATATTAAGTTGTCATCAGTGACACTTATGTCGTCAAAATATATTACTACCGTTCCTGTCACTGCACTTATTTTTGCACTCTCTATATATCTTACCTGCTCTAGCTGTTTCTCTATTTCATTTTTTAATCTTCCCAAGAATTTTAAAGCTCTAGATTTTATACGAACCCTTCCTCTTATCTTATGTATTACTTCACAATATAAAAGATGACTATTAGTTCTTCCCTTCATACTATCTTCCTTTCTTTAATTCTTTATAAAGAATCTCATAAAATTTATCTAGATTTTCCTCTATCTCTTTTACAGACATATTTTTGTACACATCTTCATTATCAACTATTTTCTTCCATACAAAATTTAACCACTCAACTATCTTCTTTTCATTAGTCAGTTGTGGATTATATTTTACAAGAATCTTGCTTGTAACATATGAGTAAGTTATCTCCTCAATTCCATTTTCTAACTTTATTATACTAGTTGTATAGTGTTCATATTTTTTCATATCCTCAGGTACCTTATCCAATCCTGGAATCTGTAGTCTCAGTCTTCCTGGTATGCTATGTACAACCTTTATCTTATTAAAATATAGAAATGCTGTTTTTAAAAGACCGTTCACTATTTTCCTCCTCCTTTAGATACTATATTAAATCCCCACCATAGTAGATTAACTCCATTAGGCATTATTGGATTTTGTCTTACTTTTTTTATTCCATTAATTATAAATAAAAGAGCGATTACACTTTTTAGATCCAATATTCCTTTTGTTTTATTGTAGATTGCAAAATCTACACTTTCAACAATCTCCTTCATTCCAGAAAATATTTTTCCCTCTCTTTTAGTGAATACTTCCTCTTCTAAATCTAAAATATTTAAGATTGCTCCAATCAAAGTTAATGGTTCAACTAGATTCTCGTCAAACTTTACAAGGATACTCCCCACCAAAGGATTTACAGATAGACTTTCAATCCCATTCAGTCCTACTAATCTGTTTTTTAACTCTTGACTCTTCTCTTCATCTCCTACCAGAGAGTTTACTTTAAGTCTTATCCTTCCCTTGATATAGTGCTGTATTTCCAGTATTCCATAGAAATCTGGGAGCATTTTTTTATTCATTTAATCACCCTCTATTTATAATTTATACCCATTTGATTTATTTTTTTAGTATACACCTTTTTTTATAATAATTCAAGATTTTTCAAAAAAATTATTTTGAATAATATTTAATTATTTTGTAATCTTTATATATATTTTGATCATCAAAAAAATAAAGCAGTGTTCAACTGCTTTATTTTTTAACTCACTTTTTTTCTATTAATATATCTTTTACACTGCTGTTGTACATTATATCCTAACAAAACCCCAAGTATAAAGTCTTCCTCTGGTGAAAAATCTCTTAAAGAGTTCTTCTTAAATCTCTTTAAAACATCTATACACTCCTTTGTTCCGAAAAAGACATTCACATATCCAGATTTTAAATTCTCAAGAATATATTCATAGTTGCACTTACTTAACCTATCTTTTATCAATTCAAAATTTTCTGTAGTAGTTGTTAAAAGAGCTAAACTTCTAAGTCCTTTATTCAGTTCATACATCATATGAAAAAATACCCCAAGTTCATTTCTCTTTTGTTCACTCATTTTATTTTACCTTCTCAACCCAAGCATTTATTCTCTCATCTGTTAGATCGCTCTGATTGTTATCATCTATTACAAGACCTACAAACTCATCATCTACTACTGCTTTTGAACCACCAAAAGAATATCCATCAGTTGATGTTTTTCCTACTAAATTAATTCCCATATCTTTTATCTCTTCATAAATAGTTCCTATTCCATCTACGAATGTATCTCCAAATCCCTCTTGGTCTCCTACTCCAATAAGTGCTACTTTTTTACCTGTTAAATTTTTAGTTTTTAATTTATCTAAAGCATCAAACCACTCATCTTGTAGATCTCCCATTCCCCAAGTAGATGTTGCAAAAATAACAAATTCAAATTCTTCAACTTTATCGATCTCACTAGCTGGAAAAACCTCTGCTCCTAATAATTCTCCTACTTTTCCTGCTACCATTTCAGTTGTTCCTGTTGTACTTCCAAAGAAAATTGCTGTTTTCATCCTATTCCTCCTTGTATTATCTTGTTGAATTAATTATACTCTCTTTTATTTTGTTTGTCAAATTATTTTTAAAAAAAATATTAATTAAATCTTATGAAATAGGATTTATAAATAAAAAAAGCTATACCTCCATTGAAGGTATAGCTCATAATCTACTCTATCACTTAGTTACTCTCTTTTATTAATTTTATAGCTTGTGATAAAACTTTTTTACCATCCATTGTTCCATAATCTTTAGTATCAATTACAGCTATTTTCTTTCCATATTGATCTGCTACTTTTTGAAAGTCATTTAATTTGAACTTAACTTGTGGTCCTAATAAAACTACATCGTAATTTTGTATCTCAACTTCAAATCTATCTATTCCTGTAGCATTTATCTCCACTGGAACATTATGCTCCTCAGCCACTTTTCTCATCTTATTTACCATTAAACTTGTTGACATCCCTGCAGAACAACACAATAAAATTCTTTTCATCTCTGTACTCCTCCATTAACTTTAAATTATAATTCTAAATCTAAATCTTCCTCTTGTGGTTTTGCTTCCATCTCTAAAGCTTTTCTATCTAATACCTTTAAGAATGGTAACCAGATAATAAATACTATAAAACAGTTTATAATTTGTAACACTCCACCCATAACTGAGTTTGTTGCTAATACTCCACTAAAGAATACTGGTACTGTCCAAGGAACTATTACTCCTGTTGGTATTGGTGCTAATCCAACTGCCATCATTATATATGTGAATATTACAACAACTATTGGAGCTAATAACCAAGGTACAAATACTAGTGGATTCATTACTATAGGTAATCCAAATGTAATTGGCTCATTTACGTTAAATATTGCTGAAGGTCCTGCTAATTTACCTAATTCCTTCAATTGTCTACTCTTTACAACAAATAATAGTGCAAATACAACTGCGATTGTCATTCCTGTTCCACCTAATCCAACTGTATATGTCTCTATAAATTGTTTAGTTATAATGTTTGGTAACTCTTTTCCTGCTTGATATGCCTCAAGGTTTTGTAGTGATAATGTATTCCAAACAGGATCTAGTACTGAGTTAACTATTGTCTGTCCATGTAATCCAAAGAACCAAAGTAATTGTATTAAAATTATTGCAATTACTGTGGCTATTAATCCTCCACCTAACTTAACCATTGGAGTTTGAATTACTACAAATATAAAGTCATGTATATTTTCAAATGGTGTTAATGAGAATATTATTCTAACTATTAAGAATACTGCTAATGTCACAAATCCTGGAACTAAAGCTGAGAATGATTTTGCTACTGCTGGTGGAACACTATCTGGCATCTTTATTGTCCAACCTTTTTGTACAGCTCTTCTATATATCTCTGCTGAAGCAAATCCTACTAACATACCTACAAACATCCCTTTAGCTCCCAATCTATCTAATGAGATTCCTCCATTTTGTAGTGGAGTAACTAAGAAGAAAGCTGAAACTCCAATTGCTGATCCAAATATTCCCTCTATATTGTAAGATGATGTCAAATAATATCCAATACCCATTACTACAAAGACTGTCATCATTAACATACTACTCTCTGCTGCTGGTGCTAATGCTCCCTTTAAAATTGCAAGTTTATCATCACTCATTAATAAGTTTAAAAATGGTAAGTTCGCAATTACTATAAATATTGATCCAAATATTGTCAAAGGAAATGATAACATAAATGAATCCCTTAACACATTTAAATATTTACTCTGTCCTAACTTTTCTGCTATTGGTAGCAAGTATTTCTCTAAAAAATACATAACTTTATCCATATAAACTTCCTCCTAAAAATATTATTTGTTTCTTCACAACCTATTATTACATTTTTTTGTAATTGTGTCAAATTTTAATATTTTTAGTTTTGTTTTCGTTGATTTTAACTTTTTTACTTGCTTTTATACTGTAAATATAGTATTATTAATTAGATATTGAAAATATTTTTTTCTAATTTTCGTCTAATTTAATAAAAAATATATAAAAAAAATTTAATTTTTTTGGAGAGAGCTATGAATATTAATTTTGAAATTATACCTAAATATATAAAGTCTGAATATTTTATTATAAATTTAATTATTAATGATCTTTTAAAAAATAAAAATCTACTCTATACTTTTGATGAACTTAATATTCCTGAACTAAAAGGTAGCCATTTCCTATTTTTAGAGAGATTTATAAAGAAGGGATTTTCATACTCATTCAAAGAGGAAGTTGGAGTATTTATGCCTATTGAATCCTTCTCTTTAAAAGATAACCATATTGAGTTTAATCTAACTAAAATATTTAAAGAAGCTATTCTTGAACAAAATAGTTTAAGAGTATTGGACTTAAAATATATTTTAAAATTTGAAGAGAATTTCTCCAAATACTTTTACTATAATTTTGTAATCAATACTGAAAATGAAAAAAATATTGTTATACCATTGGAGGAGTTAAAAAAAATATTGGGTTTGAAGGAGTATGAACGTTTTTATGATTTTGAATTAAATATCCTTAAAAAACTAAAGAAAGAGATTGATCTAAAAACAAATTATCTATTGGAATACAATAAGATAAAGAGTGGAGAGTTTAAAAATAATAAGGTAATCGCTATTGAATTTTTTATAAATACTAAGAGATCTAAAGCTAAACTTGAAGAGACTAATGAACTGATGTCTATATTGGCTACTCATATTAAAGATTTTAAAATGTGCTATGATCTTCTCTATAACTCTCTTAATTATATTGATTTTAATGAGTTAAAGTCTTCAATACAATATATTTTAAAAAATCATAATAAAGAGAGTAGTATTGAAGATGAGTTAAAAATCTTTATTGAGAATAAATCTAAGTTGAGTCAGTATGAAAAAATTGATAGTTTCTATGCTTCTTGCCTCAATCCTCTAAAATTTCAAAATTTTCTATATAAAAAACTCACACAGATGGTCAATCTAGAAGTTTTAAATACCAATGTTTCCTCTACAAAATTTCTAAAGGTATTATACTTTGCTAAAGAGGGGGAACAACTATTCTTTGAAGATGGTCCTATTACAATTGCCATTAAATACTCTAAAAAAGCTGAAAGTTTTTTTGAAATATATAAAAAAATCTAAAAATCATTATAAATTCTCACTAAAAAAGGAAAAAAGTCTCTCCAACTTTTTTCCTTTAATTTTATTGATCTATAACCATTTTTTCTTTTTAAAATATGCTAACATTGCTAAAACTAATATTAACATTACAGCTAAAACTATAAAATATCCATACCTACTCTGTAATTCTGGCATATATTCAAAGTTCATTCCATATAGACTTGCCAAGAAACTCAAAGGCATAAATATTGTAGATATAATTGCTAGAATTTGCATAATCTCATTCATTCCATTACTAATAGTTGAATGATATAATTGAATTAGCTCCGTTACTCTACTGTTTAAAATATCCAATGTGTCGTGAACTATTATACCGTGGTCAGATAGGTCAGTCAGATATATCTTCATATCCTCATTTAAATATTCAGCTACACTGTTTGTTTGCAATCTTGTAATTAACTCTCTTATCGGTCCAATCGTTCTCTTCAATGTAGTTACCTTCTGTTTCAATGTTATGATTGCTTGTAAATCCTCTCTTTCAGAGTCATTAATTACTTTTGATTCCAATCTATCTATCTCTATCTCAACTTCATCAAGTATCATAAAATAGTTGTCAACTATTGTATCTAATATAGCATATGTCAGATAACCAACACTTCTTTTTCTCATTCTTGAGTTTGGAGCTTCTATCCTTGCTCTAATAGAGTCAAATACATCTCCAGGTGTCTCTTGGAAAGTGATAAGATAATCTTCACCAACTATGAAAGAAACCTGTTCATAACTTATATCTTTAGATATTAGATTAAGCTTTAACATCTTCATAACTATGAAAAGATACTCATCTCTCTCCTCTACTTTTGCCCTCTGTGTACTATTAACTAGGTCTTCCATTACCAAGTTATCCAACTCAAATAGTTTTCCAATCTTTTTTATAAGAGGTATATCGTGAATTCCATCTATATTTATCCAAGTTATTCCCTTAAAATCTACTTTTAAATTACTCAAATCACTTCTTTCATCAAAAAGTTCTCTCTTAATGACACTGTCATTATATGCCATTACATCTATATTTATTCTGTGTTGTGGATTTTCTCCTGTATAAATTATACTTCCTGGTGGCAATCCGACTTTTTTCTTTCTGTTTGATGAATCATTCATCTTCTAATTCACCTCTCTTATTATTCAAATATCTTTATAAAATAATTATCTATCTCCTCTTGTATCTCACTCTTGTAACTCTTTATCTGCTCTTTTACAAGTTTTTCTATATACTCTATCTCAGCACTCTCCTGTGGATAGTATATAGGTGTCTCCTTTAGTGGTGTTGAATAAAACTCATAGTTTTTTCCTTTGGTCTTTCCATTGTATTTAAACCACTTTAAAAAAGAGCTTGAATTCATATATCCCAAGATATAAAACAAGTTTATACTCTCATCTTTAGCTGTTATAAAGTAGATATCAGCACTTCCATAAAACTCACCTTCATCATATGAGAATTGATTAGTTTTACATCTTTGTCTCACTAGAATCTTAGGTTTTAAAAATATCTCTTCATCTCTAGCCCATTGAAGTTGCCACCACTTTATTTTATTTTCCTGTACCTCTCTTCTCTGAGAAAGTTTATCATAATATATTTTCAAATAATTTTCCAATTTGTTATCTAGATTACTTTTTCTATCTAGATAAAGAATCCAAAAACTATTTTTATTATTTTTGTACATTCCAACATCTTTATTTTTATAAAATGGTTTTAAATTCTCTTTAAACTCATCATTGAACTCATCAAAAACAAAGGCTTTATCAAATCCAGATACTATCCCTTGGTTTATATTTACTATATCCCCCAATGTAAAATTGGATACTCTTTTTACTCTTTCATTGTACTCTCTACTCTCTCTATCTGCCAAGATTATTTTTGAATTTTCATCATAAATATCTCTACTCTCTATGGAAAATCTCTTTTCTGGTAGTATTATATCAACTTTACCCTGTTCCAAATTCTCTCTTCTCCAAGTAAAAATAATATTGTGTTGTCCTTTAGCCTTTGAAAAAAGAGAGTTATCATAAAAAACTATATCTTTAAAATTTCCATTTATCTTTAGAGCTTCTCTCAATTTTTTTCCACTATCTGCCTTAAGCCAGTAGTTAGTTGTTAGATATATTAAAACACCATTCTCTTCAAGATTTTCTACTGCTCTCTCTATAAAAAAGTAGAAAAAATCCATTTTGCCTTCATAATATTTTCTTCCAAATTCTGTATTTTTTATACTCTGAAAAACCTCTTTATTATTCTTTTCTCCTAAGTAGGGAGGATTTCCCAAAATTACATTAAATTTTTCCTCTACAAATAATCCATTTTGAACTTTTAGTTTGACCTCACCATCTAATGAATAATCTTTTAATAGTTCTTTTATCTTGAGGTTAGCAACCTTTATAGCCTCTTCATTGATATCATAACCTGTTATCCAATTTTCATTATAAATATATCTACCCGTCATCTCTTTAGATATGAGTATCAACTCTTCTAAAGCGGGAATAATTAAATTCCCACTTCCACAAGAGAGATCACATATTTTAATTTTCATCAATTTTTCTAAAGTTTTTTCATTTTCAAAATATAGATTTAACCCCTTTTTTACCATCTCTTTAGCTATCTCGTTAGGAGTATACACTTTATAATTATACTGTTTTTCCATTAAAACACTTCCAATTTATTTTTTAATAAACTTTTTGCCCAAAATAGCATATACACACCTGAAAAAACTAGTAGTTTCAAGATTGTATTATCTATTTTGTAACTACATAATAATGAAATTGCGGTTACTACCAAAGTTTTTAAGAAAAATACATAGGATTTTTTTAAACTAAAATTGATATATTTTTTTCTAAATACAGTGACAAGAAGTAGAAAATTAACAGCTGAAGCTATTGAAGTTGATAGTGCTAGTCCTCTGTATTCCATTATATCTATCAACAAGAAATTTAAAACTATATTTATAACTATGGAAATTATTGAAAACTTTACTGGATAGGTACTATTTTTCACACTATAAAAAGCTCTTGTCATCAGATAAATAGCTGTATAGAAATATAACCCTATAGAGTAATAGATCAATGCTTGAGATGTTACTCTCACAGCCTCTTCTCCAAATTTTCCATATGAAAGAGTTAACCTAATCACCTCTGGAGCGTAGAAAGTAAGTACAGCTGTTGAAGGAATAATCAAAAATAACAGTATATTCAACCCCTTAACTATATTGTCTGTAGCCTCTTTCAAATTATTCTTTGACATAGCCTTAGATAGTGCTGGAAATATTACTGTTGAAATTGAAACACCGAAGACACCAACAGGTAATAGGTATAATCTAGTAGCATTTTCTAAAGCAGATACTCCCCCCTCTGCTAAGTATGAGGCAAACATCTGATCCACTATTGTATTTACCTGTCTAGCTACAATCCCAACCAACATTGGACAGATCATTATAAAAATTTTCTTTAAATATGGATCTTTCCAATCTATCTTTAATGAGTAACCTCTAACAATCTTAAAAAAAGAGGGCAATACAACTAAAAACTGCAATAGTCCACCTACTACAACTCCATATGCTAGAGCATCTATTCCATAGGTTTTTCCAAAATACATAGATGCTAAAATAATTGCTAAATTGAAAAAAATAGATGTGGATGCTGGAATAGCAAACTGTTTAAAGTTATTCAATATTGCACATATCATTCCTGACAAACTTATAAAAATAAAGTAGATTGACATTATTTTCAGAAGTTTTGAAGCTATTATCTTAGTTTCATCTGGAAAGCCACTCACTATTCCCAAAATTATCTGATCTGAAAATACTATCATCAATATAGTTATTATTGTACTGAACACAAATAAAAGATTTATTACTGAGAAGATAAACTGTTTGCTTCTCTCCTCTCCTTCACTTTCAACTTTCTCATTATACAGCGGAATAAAGGAACTTCCCAAAGCTCCCTCTCCCAAAAGTTGTCTAAAAAAATTACTAATTTTGAACGCACTAAAAAAAGCATCTGTCATTGCTGATGCTCCAAAATAGTAAGCTATTATTCCAGCTCTTACCAAGCCTAAAACTCTACTTACCATTGTGATTATCATAACTAGAAGTCCACTTCTAAACATAAAACTCCTTTCTACCCTTTTATTCTTATTACCATTTCTCCCTCAATCAAAACTTTTCCCTCTTTGTACAGTTCTAAGAGTGATAAAAATATATATACTAAATGCATCTTTCCCTCTGCTTCAGAAAAAATCGAATCAAAGGTTCTATTCTGTGAGTAAAGTTTCAAGTATAATTTATCCATCTCATCTTTTAGAGTGTATTTTTTCTCCAACTCCAACTCTAAATACTCACTCTCTTGTTTTTCAAAATACCTCTTATAGGCAGAGTACAGATCACTTGCCTGTAGTTTTGAGATATCATACTCTTTAGGAGCTTTTTTTATTATCTTTCTACTTTCACCTCTAGTATACGATATGTTGTACTCATTTTCCATCTCTCCCATTTTGACAGCTATCTCTTTAAATAGTTTATAGTCTTCTAATCTTCTTTTTAACTCTTTCTCTTTATTTTCCTCTTCATTTATAGATAATAGAGTTGAAGCCTTTATCTCTAACAACTCCGAAGCTGTTACTAAGAATTCAACTTTTATATGTAAATTCTCCTCTTGGGCATTTTTTAATATTCCTAAATATTCATCTATAATTTGTGAAATTTTTATCTCTGAGATTTTTAGTTTTTTCTTATCTATTAAATGTAAAAGTAAATCTAATGGTCCCTCAAAATTATCTATTTTTAATACTATATCCATTTTCTCTCTCTTATCTTTTCAGTCCAAACTTTTACATCATTACCAATGACTCTTTTTAACTCTTCAATTGAATCAAACTTCTTCTCTTCTCTCAAGTACTCTAAAAGTTCCACAGCTATTATTTTTCCATATATAAACTCATCAAAATCTAAAATATTCACTTCAACACTTTTCTCTCCAGGTTTTAATGTAGGATTTACACCGATATTTACAACACCATATCTATAAAAATCCTCACCCTCTATCTTAACTCTTGCTCCATATATCCCGTTTTTAGGATAAACTCTCTTTGCCATCTTGACATTAGCTGTTGGAAATCCCAACTCTCTAGCTATTTTCTTACCGTGCACTACCTCACCTAATATTAAAAAGCTATGTCCTAAATATCTGTTAACCTCTGATATATCTCTATGTTCCACCTCTTTTCTAAGAAATGTAGAGCTTACAAGCTGTTCATCTAGATATATTGCTGGGATCTCGTTGACAACTATACCTCTTTCCTCTCCCAATCTTATCAAATCTTTAGTGTTGGATTTTCCACCCTCACCAAAAGAGAAGTTAAATCCTACAAAGATCTCCTTACTCCCCACTTTTTCCTTTAATATATCCACAAACTCCTCAGCTTTTAAGTCTGCAAACTCCTTTGAAAACTCCTGTAAAACTATACAATTCACTCCCATATCTTCTAATATATACACTTTTTCATCAATAGTATTTATATTTTTAGGAGCTTTTTTGCTATTTATAAGCTCCATTGGGTGGCTAGAAAATGTAAAAACTACTGCTTGTCCTCCATTTTTCTCAGCTTTATCTATTGCCATTTTTATAAGTTGTTGATGTCCATAGTGTACACCATCAAAAGTTCCTATTGCCACATAGCTATTTTCCAATTTTTCCTTTAATTCTAGTATATTTTTTACTATTTTTATTTTGCTCATACTTATTCCTCAATCTCTTCATTTTTTAGATTATTGTAAATTTCCTCTATTCTCCTAAATCTATTTCTAACTCCAGATTTTGAAATCCCTATCATTTCAGCTATCTCTTGAAGAGAGCTCTCTGGATTTTTTAATCTCACATATGCAATCTCTTCCAAAACAGGGCTAAGAGAGTTTAGCCCCATCTCCTTATCTATAAGTTTTATCATTTTTATCTGGTTATTCCCAGTATTTAAAGTCTTAGTTTCATTGGCTACTTCCCAGTTCATCTCTCTTATAGTCTTATTTTTTAAGTCTTTTATCATTGTAGTCTCTTCATATTTAAAGAAAGATTGAATAGAACCTATCATAACCATTATATCCATAATATCCTCTGAGTTTCTTATATAGACTAAAGGTTTGTTTCTTTTTAAAGTTTTAAATACCTTTTTCTTTTTAGAAAAAAGTATATTATAAAACTTATCTGCAGTCTCCTCATCATCCATAAAAAAATCTAGAGCATACTCCTTCTGTGGATCTTTTATATAACCGCAAGAGAGAAATATCCCTCTTATAAACCCCTTAAGTATCTCTTCACTTGCTAAAATCAATTTTTCACTAAAACTTCTCATTGTTTCAGTAAAATCTCTATATCCTCTCTGCTTAGGAATAAGTATTATATATACATTATGCTCTCCTAATCTCTTTGAAATAGAGTACTTAATCTCTATTCTTAAATCTGTTACTTCTTTTATGAATTTATAAACTCTTTTTGCAAGTGACAAATTTTCTAATCTCAACTCTATTTTATCTTTATGAAAGGCATTTTTACTAAAAAATATAGCAGAAAGTTCAGCCTTTTTCTCAATCTCTGTCACTAATTCATTCTCTAGTATCTCTTGTTTTACATTATAGGTGTAAGACATCTCTCCTCCTATCTTACTACTTTGTTTCAGCCCAATTTACTCCAATATTAGTATTTATCTCCAATGGAACACTATCAAACTTTACTGTTGTTCTCATTATTCTCTCGATCTCTTCTCTATAAGTCTCAACCTTATCTTTTTCAATTTCAAATATCAATTCGTCATGAACTTGTAAAAGTAGTGATATTCCCTCTTTATCTTTTAAGTATCTATATAATTCAATCATAACTTTTTTTATTATCTCAGCAGCAGTTCCTTGAATTACACTATTAACTGCCATTCTTTCAGCTTGGTTTCTTATATTTTTATTTTTAGAGTTAATTCCTTCGATTATTCTTCTTCTTCCAAAATATGTTTCAGTATAGCCATTTTTCTCTGTAAACTCTATTATCTCTCTTTCAAACTCCTTTACCTTAGGATATTGATTAAAGTATCTATCTATATACTCCCCAGCTTCCTTTTGATTTATTCCCAATTCTTTGGCCAATCCAAAAGCTGTCTTTCCATATATTATACTAAAGTTTATAGTCTTAGCTATGGTTCTCTGCTCTCTTGAAACTTCCTCATCATCACCCAATTCAAATATTCTTCTAGCTGTTAAACTGTGTAAGTCCATATTATTTTGATAAGCAGATCTCAAATTCTCATCTTTACACATCTGCGCCAATACTCTTAACTCTATCTGTGAATAATCTATTCCCATTAAAACACTATCTTTTTCAGCTACAAATCCCTGTCTAATCTTTATTCCTTCATCACTTTTTACAGGAATATTTTGTAAATTTGGATCTGAAGATGAAAGTCTACCTGTTGTTGTTCCAATTTGATTGAAAGTAGTGTGTATTCTATCATCTTTATCTCTCAATTTTGGAATTGCATCTACATAGGTATTTTTTAATTTTGTTAGCTTTCTATATTCCAATATATATTTGGCTATACTTGCCCCATCAGCTTTTAACTTTTCCAAAACCTCTTCATCTGTAGAAAGTCCTGTTTTTGTTTTCTTTACAGGTGGAAGATTCAATTTGAAGAAAAGTATCTCTCCTAACTGCTTTGGTGAATTGATATTAAACTCCTCATCAGCCTCTCTATAGATCTCTTTTTGTAATTTTTCTATAGCTAAGGCTAACTCCTCACCATATTTTGAGAAATAATCTGGATCTATTTTTATCCCCTTTATTTCCATAGCTGAAAGTATTGAAATCAATGGCATCTCTACCTCTTTTAATATTCCCATTAAATTTTTTGATTCTAATTCCTCTTTTAAAGAGTCGTAACACTCTAATAACCCCATAGTTCTTTGACATAGATATTTTCCAAGCTCTTCCTTAGCTAGGTTTTCTGGCTTTTCTTTTCCAAACTTTTCTACATAATTATCCAATTGTACACCTGTTAACTGCTCTATAGGTATATCTATGCTCTCTTTTGTTTGTGAGCTAATCAAGTGGTAAGCTAACATTAAATCCATCTCACACTTATCAATCTTGATCCCATTATTTAAAAGATTTTTTAAGTTATAAGTTATAACCTCTCCATTGAAATTGTTAAAAAACTCATTGATCTCCTCTATTTTAAGAGAGTTATCACTCTTCGGTACAAACTCTGTAAATAAAGATATATTCTCACCTAAAACACTGTCATTTTTTAAAGGGTAGTAATAATCTCCATCATATGAACTCATTGCTACTCCATTCTCTGTGTAGTAGATAGAGATAAGATTTTTCTCTTTCATCTCTGATTTAAAACTCTTAAAATCTTCTTTATTTTCCAATAGTTTGAAATTTCTCTCTTGAGATACTCTCTGAATCTTTTCACTACTCTCTTCTACACTATCCTCTGTACTTTCAAGTCCCATCTTTTTGATCAAAGCTTTAAACTCTAAAACTTTAAAAAGTTCATATAACTTTTCATTATCTATTCCATAAGTTAAACTCTCTAAGTTAAACTCCAAAGGAACATCTTGGCATATTATTGCCAACTCTCTACTCATAAAAGCTATATCTCTATCCTCTTTTAAATTAGCTATCAGTGCTTTCCCTATTCCTGGAATTTCAGTAAGAGAATCTATATTTTCATATATTCCCTCTAAATCTCCATACTTTTCCAACATTGGTATAGCTTTTTTAGGTCCAATTTTTCTAACTCCAGGAATACCATCACTGGAATCTCCTATCAATCCAAAAAGATCTGGAATCTTATGAGAAGGTACACCTAAATAATTGATGACATCTTCATCATCTCTTATTATTTTAAATCTCTCTCCTCCCTCTCCTTTACCAAGTAATGCTACATTTATATTTGAATCTATTATCTGTGACAGGTCCTTATCTCCAGTCACCACATAAACCTCTACCCCTTGATCTGAAAGATTCTTTGCAAGAGTTCCTAAAACATCATCAGCTTCATACCCATCAATTTTGAATCTTGAGATATTGTAACAATCTAGTAACTCCTCTATTCTTGGTATTTGAAGTATTAAATCTTCAGGGGCAGCTTCTCTTTGTGCTTTATAATCACTATATAACTCACTTCTTTTTAGAGAGGCTCTTTTCACGTCAAAAGCAGCTCCTATATAATCAGGGGCAAACTCTTTTATTATACTCATTAAAGTATTTATAAATCCATATATAGCTCCTGTAGGTTCTGTCTTAGTTCGAAAATTCATATTGGCAAAATATGCTCTATACATTATTGCACTTACATCTAAAAGTACAGCTTTTTTCTTCATTTTTCCCTCCCTATTCTCTTCATTTTACTGTATTATTATATCATAAATACCATTTTTTTGCTTTAATATTTTTCTAGAAAATAAAAAATAAATAATGTGACTTAATATTATTTTTGTGTTATAATTAATTAGAGATAGAAATTAACAGGAGGTAACAATATGAATGTTGTTGTTCTAGTTGGAAGATTAACAAGAGACCCAGAGTTAAAATTTGGACAGAGTGGTAAAGCATACTCAAGATTTTCTTTAGCAGTAGATAGACCTTTCTCTAAAGGAGAAGCTGATTTTATCAACTGTGTTGCTTTTGGAAAAACTGCTGAACTTATTGGTGAATATCTTAGAAAAGGTAGAAAAGTTGGTGTCAATGGAAGACTTCAAATGAATAGATTTGAGATGAATGGAGAAAAGAGAACATCTTATGATGTTTTAGTTGAAACTGTTGAATTTTTAGAGTCTAAAGGTTCAAATGATTCTATGGGAGGATATGAGCCTGAGTACTCTTCAGCTCCAGCAAAACCAGCTGTAAAAGAGGTAGAAGAGATACCTTACGAAGATGATGACGAGTTCCCATTCTAATTGAAAAAAATGATCCTATTAACATAGGATCATTTTTCTTTTATTTTGTGTAAAAATCTAAATTAGGTGATATTCCAAAACCAGTAGTAACTGATTTTGTTTTACTTTTCGATCTTGTATGTGTAGTTGTTCTACTCTCACTTGTTGTAACACTTCCTGTTCCAAAGTTTGATACATTAGTATTTGATACTGTATTTGACATGCTGTTTATATCTGTTTTTGTTCTACTATGTGTCTTACTCTTTCCAAAGCTTGGAATGATCTCTGGATGATTGTATAGTGTTGTTGCTATAAATGTATCTAATATTAAAGATCTATTTTCAGTATTGTTTTTTCTGTTGTATGCCTCATTCATTCTTGCGTAAGTTCCACCCTCTGTATTTGTACATCCTATCATAATTACTCCCAACACCAGAATAATTAGTAATTTTAAAACTCCTTTTAACATTTCTCCTCCTATAATAATTTATTAATCCCTTCTTAATTTCATCACAATATTTTCTGATTTAATCATTTTTAATATAATAATATATTTTGTGAATATTGTCAATAATTTTATCTTTTTTAATCAACAATGTCAATTCAAATTGTTAATAACAACTATAAATTTTATATATTACAAGTGTATTTTTACTATAAATAGCAAACTTTATTTTTTTATAAAATTGTGTTATCATATCTATAATCAATTAGGACTTTAATTATTGGAGGAATTTATGTTAATAAAAAATAAACGTTTTTTACCATTATTCATATCCCAATTACTTGGGGCATTTGATGATAATCTTTTAAAAACATCTATTCTAGCTTTTATCACATACAATCTTTCATTTAATAATAAGCAGGAGGGATTGTTTTTAAACTTTATCTCTATTCTCTTTATTCTGCCTTTCTTTCTTGTCTCTGCTACTGCTGGACAAGTTGCAGATAAATATGATAGAAGTAAAATTGCTAAATATCTTAAAATTATAGAGTTTATTTTAATGTCTATTGCCACAGTTTTAATATATTTTAAACTCTATTACTTTTTAATTTTAATTCTTTTTTTAATGAGTATTCAGTCATCTTTTTTTGGACCAGTTAAATATTCACTGATCCCTCAACATCTAGAGGAGAATGAACTGATCACAGGAAATGCCATTATTGATGGAGCAACTTATTTTTCCATACTCATTGGTACTATACTTGGTACAAAATTAGACTCACCTCTACTTATTGCTAGTATACTTTTACTATCTTCATTTATTGGGGTAGTTGCTAGTTGGTACATCCCCTTAGCTCCAGCTCCACGACCAGATCTAAAGTTAAATTTTAATATATTTAAAGATTTAAAAATCACCTTTAAAAAAATTTCAGAGATTAGAAGTATATATATCACTATTTTAGGTATATCTTGGTTTTTTGCATTAGGAGGTGTTATTCTAACACAACTTTATCCTTTAGCAAGTAATATTTTAGGACTTTCTAGAAATACAGTGGCTGTTTTTATGCTAATTTTTTCTCTGGGAATGGCTGTGGGAACTTTTACTTGCAACAAAATAATGAGAGGGGCTGTACACCCTACATTTGTACCTATTAGTGCCTTTGGAATGAGTATTACAACATACTTTTTATATTTATTCTCTAAGAATTTTATTCCCAATGAAAACATAACTCATACAGTGCCATTTTTTAAATCAGCATCTGGTATTGAGATTGCTATTATCCTATTTTTTATGGCTTTCTTTGGAGGTATGTATATAGTACCTCTAAATGCATTTTTACAGAATAAAGCTCCTAAAAAATATCTAGCCACTATAATAGCTGGAAATAATATTTTAAATGCTTTTGGTATTGTGCTTTTATCTGGAATAGTTGGTGGATTATTTAAGCTCGGTCTACAACTTGACTCTATATTTTTGATTCTTTCAATTATTAGTATCTGTGTAGCTATATATATTCTAACTATTATTCCTGATGCCCTACCACGTTCTCTAGCTCAAAGTTTACTATCTATAGTTTTTAAAATAGAGGTAACTGGACTAGAAAATTATGAAAAAGCTGGAAAGAGGGTATTGTTAATAGCCAATCACACATCATTACTAGATGGATTATTGGTAGCTGCTTTTATGCCTGAAAAAATAATTTTTGCAATCAATACCAATATTGCTAAAAAATGGTGGGTAAGGATATTTAACTCTGTAGTCAAACTATATCCTATTGATCCCACTAACCCTATGGCTCTAAAGCAACTTATTACTGAACTTAAAAGAAATCAAAAGTGTATTATCTTCCCAGAGGGACGTATCACTGTTACAGGTTCTTTGATGAAAGTTTATGAAGGAGCTGGAGTTGTTGCTGTCAATGCACATGCCAATATTTTACCTGTGAGAATAGATGGAGCACAGTACTCTAAATTCTCATACCTAAAAAATAAATTTAAAACTAGAATGTTCCCAAGAATAAAAATATCTATTCTTGAGCCAACAAAAATCACCCTATCTCAAGATGAAAAGGGAGCTATTAAAAGAAAAAAAATTAGCAATCAACTATATAGTATAATGACAAATATGCTGTATAAATCTTCACCTTTAGAGAATAATCTCTTTAAATCTCTTTTAAAAGCTGCTAAATTACATGGATATGATCATATAATTGGAGAGGATATAGCAAGACAACCTATTAATTATAAAAAATTTCTCTTAAAATCCTATGTTTTAGGAGAAGCTATCTCTAAAAACTTCCCAGAAAAAAACATAGGAGTTATTTTGCCCAATTCCATTGCAAATGCTGTTGTATTTTTCAGCTTACAGGGTATAGAAAAGATTCCAGCGATGATAAATTTCACTCAAGGAAAAAATCAGATTTTATCCTGTATAAAAACTGCTAATATATCCACTGTATTGACATCTAAAAAGATGGTTGAATTACTACAGATGGGAGATTTAATCAATGGAATTGAGAAGAGTGGAACCAATGTTATCTATCTTGAAGATTTTCAAAATAAAATAACTCTTACTACAAAGCTCAATGGATTTTTTAAATATATTTTGAAAAAATATCCAAAAACCTCTGCAACTGATCCTTGTACTATACTTTTTACATCAGGTTCAGAGGGAATGCCTAAGGCTGTACTTTTGAGTCATGAAAACTTACAAGCAAATCGTTTTCAGCTATCATCACTGTTTTCATTTACAGGTCAGGATATTATCTTTAATGCACTACCTATGTTCCATTCATTTGGTTTAGGAGTTGGAACTGTACTACCTATTCTTTCAGGACTTAAGGTTTTCTTCTATCCTTCACCTGTGCACTACAAGATTATTCCAGAATTAGTCTATGACTCCAATGCCACAATACTCTGTGGAACTGATACTTTCTTCAATGGCTATGCTAAAAAAGCTAATCCTTATGACTTTTATAATATAAAATATGCCATTGTGGGAGCTGAAAAACTAAAGGATTCAACTTATTATTTATGGATGGAAAAATTTGGTGTTAGACTTTTAGAAGGTTATGGTGTAACTGAAGCCAGTCCAGTTATCTCTGTTAACACTCCTATGCACCAGAAAAAAGGAAGTGTAGGTAGACTTCTTCCAGATATTCAATATAAACTTGAAAAAGTGGAAGGTATTGATAATGGTGGTAAACTTTGGATAAAAGGAAAAAATATAATGCTCGGTTATCTTAAAGATGGTGAGATTCTAGCCCCTGAAGATGGTTGGTATGACACTGGAGATATTGTAGAGATAGATGAAAATGGATTTATCTCCATTCTTGGAAGAGCTAAAAGATTTGCTAAAATTGCTGGTGAAATGATCTCATTAACTGCTATAGAGGAGATTTTAAATACCTATGTTAAGGATTTTCCAACAGCAATTGTCTCAATTCCAGATATTAAAAAAGGGGAACAGTTAATTCTTTTCACCGAGAAAAAAGATCTTGAAGTGAAAGCTCTATTTGAATATTTTAAACAAAATGATTATAGCGAATTATGGATTCCTAAAAAAATTGTTTACTTAGATAAACTTCCTCTCCTTGGTACTGGAAAAGTGGATTATGTAAAATTAAAAGAGTTAGCCTTAAATGATACCAACAATTAATCTCACTTAAAACTATAAAATTAGAATAATTAAAGAAAGGGAAAAACTTACTCACAACAGCTAATGCTATTATAGTAGTTCTTCCCTTTTCTTAATTTAATTTTTTATTATATATCTCTTACATATGAATGTGTACATTTGGACCTATTGGTAATCCCAACCAGAACCAAATTACCATTAATATTATCCAACCTATCATAAAACAAATTGAGTATGGTAGCATTAAAGAGATGAGTGTTCCCATTCCACCATCTTTTTTATACTTTTGCATAAATGCAACTGCCATTGCAAAATAAGACATCAATGGAGATATAATATTAGTTGTTGAATCTCCTATTCTATATGCCAACTGTGTAAATTCAGGTGTATAACCTAATTGCATTAACATAGGTACGAATATAGGTGCCATAATAGCCCATTTAGCTGAAGCTGATCCCATAAATAGATTTATAAATCCTGTTAAAATTATAAAGCAGACAATTAGTGGTAACCCTGTAAATCCTATCACTTTTAAAGTTGCTGCTCCTTTTACAGCTATTACAGTCCCTAAGTTAGTATATCCAAAATAAGCTATAAATTGTGAAGCTGTAAATACTATTGCCATATATCCACCCATACTTGCTAGTGAATCTGATATTAATTTTGCTACATCTTTATCATTTTTTATTGTTTTTGCTATATAACCATAAACTATTCCAGGAAGTAGGAAAAATAGCATCATTGATGTTATTAGTCCTGTTGATGTCCAAGCCTTTAGAGATCCATTCTCTCTAAACACTCCATTTTCTGGAACTATACAGAAAGCCATCACTACAACAAAGATTATCATTGTTATTAGAGCACCTTTTAATCCTTTTTTCTCACTTTCTGAAATACTTGTCATATCTATCTCAGCTTCTCCATGATACTCACCTAATCTTGGCTCTATTATTTTTTCAGTAACAAATGTTCCTAAAATTGTAATTAAGAAAGTCGAAACAAACATAAAGTAGTAGTTTGCTGTTGCATCAACAAAATATCCATGTTGTAATAATCTTGCTGCCTCTGTTGTTATTCCTCCCAATAGTGGATCTGTTGTTCCCAGTAGTAAATTGGCTGAAAATCCTCCCGATACTCCAGCAAAAGCTGCTGCAAGTCCTGCTAATGGATGTCTTCCAAATGATAAAAATATTACTGCCCCCAGTGGAACAAGTACAACATATCCAGCATCAGAAGCGATATTTGACATTACACCAGCAAAAACAACTACAGCTGTTATAGCTTTATGATGTGTTGACATTACTATCTTTTTAATAAGAGCTGACATAAGCCCACTACCTTCACACACACCTATTCCTATAATTCCAACTAAAACAGTTCCTAATGGTGCAAATCCTGTAAAGTTACTAATCATAGAATTAAATATGTAACGAACTCCATCTTCTGTCATAAGTGATCTCACTTCTACAGTTGTTTCTTCAAAAGTTTTTGTAGTCTTATTCAAAACCTCATAAGTTACTGAAACTCCCATTTTTTGAGCAATTCCAGAAATTAATATAATTGCTACACAAAATAGAAAAAATAGTGTAACTGGGTGTGGTAGCTTGTTTCCGCCCACCTCAATAAAATCAAGAAATCTATTTACAAATCCTTTATTTTCTTTTTTTTCTCTCAGCATTTCTCCTCCTAAAAATTGTATTTTACATTAAAAAAGAACTTTTTAAGTATACAAACAAAACAAGTTCCTTTAAATTATACTTTATTTTTCAAATAAAATCAATATAAAAATTTCTTTTTATTAATTTCTTACTTTTATTTGATAAATATACATGTTATAATAATTTCAAGGAGGAATAAATGAAGGAAAATATTGCATTAATAGGTTTTATGGGAAGTGGTAAGACTACTATTGGAAAGATACTTGCTAAATATATGGATATGAAATTTATTGATATTGATAAGATGATTGCTGCTCGTGAGAAAAAAAGTATTCCTGAGATTTTTGCTGAGAAAGGTGAACAATACTTTAGAAAATTAGAGCGCGATATTGTTTTTGAAGAATCATTGAATAACAATATTGTAATTGCAACTGGTGGAGGAGTTATCATTGACAATGAAAATATAAAAAATCTTAAAGAAACTTCATTTATTGTCTATCTTAATTGTACTATTGAATGTATTTATGAAAGAGTTAAAAACAATAAATCTCGTCCTCTTCTCAATGTTGAGAATATGTTTGAAAAAATTCAAGAGCTTCATCAAAAAAGAGAACTACTTTATGAAATATCTAGTGATTTTAGCATAAAAATTGATTTAGATAGCAATATGTATGATACTGCTGAAAAAATAAAAAAAGCTTATATTGAAAGCTAAAGGGGAGTTTAAAATGTTTAATGAAAGTAGATTAATTGGAAAGATAGCATTAATTACAGGAGCAACTAGTGGAATTGGAAGATCTTGTGCTATTGCTCTAGCAAAACTGGGAATGAATATCATAGTTGTAGGGAGAAGAGAAAATCTTTTAGAAGAGTTAAAAAATGAGATTGAATCTCAATACTCAACAAAAGTTTTTTCACTAAAATTAGATGTTAGAGATTCTAGTGAAGTTTTCACTAGTTTGTCCTCTCTTCCTGAATCTTGGAAAAATATTGATGTTCTTATTAATAATGCTGGTCTAGCTTTAGGATTGGAAAAATTATATCTAAATACTCCAGAAGATTTTTCTACTGTCTTTAATACCAATGTAATCGGTCTTCTAAATGTTACTAATGCTCTTGTTCCAAATATGATAAAAAGAGGAACCACTGCTACAATTGTCAATATAGGCTCTGTTGCTGGAGATGCTGCCTATGCTGGTGGAGCTGTTTATTGTGCATCTAAAGCAGCTGTCAAAACTCTATCTGATGGACTTAGAATTGACTTAGTTGACACAAAAATAAAAGTTACTGATGTTAAGCCTGGTTTAGTTGAAACAGATTTTAGCTTAGTTAGATTTAAAGGGGATAAAGCTAGAGCTGAAAGTGTTTATAAAGGAATAGAGGCACTTACTGCAGATAATATTGCTGAAACTGTTGCATATATAGTTAATCTTCCTGAGAATGTCCATATTGCAGAGATCACTATACTTTGCAACAATCAAGCTGATGGAAGAACTATTTTTAAAAAATAATATAAGGAGTTAAAATTGGAAAAGTATTTAATTAGTAAAACTGAAAAAGAGAGTTATTTAAAGGAGTATCCTGCACTAAATTGTGAAGATTCTATTGGAATAGATTATGATGGTTATGTATCTATAAAATGTAAAAAAATTACTGGTACTTGTACTTACAAAAATGCTGTAAAAAATGAGTATGAAAATTGTAAATTTTTTAATAAAAAATAGATTGTTTCAACAATTAAGGAGAGAAGGGTTATTTGCCCGTTCTCTCCTTTTTCATTTTAAAAACTTATATTATCTCTCTTTCCAATCTCGGGCTTAATAGAGTCAACATCTCATATATATTCATTCCATTATGAGCAACACTTTTACTTATATCGTGATACAGTACTACCCTATCTCCCTCTTTTACACTTGTGTCTACCTCTATAAATGTATTGTCCATTGAAACTATTACAACAGGAAACTCCTTATTATTAATAAGACAATTGCTCTTTTCATTGATCTTTAAAAATCCATCTGCATAACCTATCTTTATCTTAGCTATATATTTAGTATTTAAAAATCCCAACTCCTCTTTCGTTCCATAAGCTATGTACTTACTTTCTGAAACATCTCTCACACCTGCTACCCTTCCCTCAAGTGAAAAGACCTGTTTCAAATTCTCATCATAGAAGCCTACCTCTTGTAATCCATAGATCAACATTCCAACTCTTAGGTGAGTTACATCTTCACAATCAAAATTTAAAACTCCAGCACTATTTTGAAGGTGTATCATTTGAAATCTCTCTTTTCCAAGATATCTTAATATCTCATGAAATTTACCAATATACTCCAAGCCCTCTTCATAATTTACTGCAAAAAGATGAGAGTATATTCCTCTAAAATTAAGTTGCTTTTCCTCAATATATTCTTTTAACCTCTGTAGATCTCTCAATAAGACTCCATTTCTTCCAAAACCAAAATCAATCTTAACTTGAACTCTCTTACTATCAATTCCAAAATCTATTATCTTTTCTAATTCCTCGTATGTATTGGCACTTATCTCTAACTCCTCTCTATCTTTTACTAAAGATAGATCTCCTACACTTTCAAAAATTAGAATCTTTAGACCTTTTAGTCCCATCTTCAAAATTCTTTCTGCTTCTACATATCTTGCCACTGCAAACTCTCTCTGTCCATTATCATAGAGAATCTGTACTATCTCCTCCATTCCATGTCCATATGCATTGGCTTTTACTACTGGCAAAACCTCTTTTCCCTTGCTCCTTCTCAGATACTCCATATTGTGAATCAAATTCTCTCTTTTTAAATACAATTTCATAGAGTTTATTACCATTATATTTCCCCTCCTGTTTCCTAAATATCCCACTGATATGAGTATACTATATTTTTCCTAAAAAACAAGAGAGTTTCCACTTATTTAAGGTTATTTATCAAAAAATCTAGCTTCGTACTCTTTTAAGCTTTCAATAGCTTTTGATGTCAATGGAAAAACTCCAATCATATTTACAATTGTCATAAGTCCCAATCCTAAGTCAGCTAAATTCCATACTAGGTAGTTTTGTCTAATTCCACCCCAGTATAACATTATTAAAGTAAAAACTTTAAATAGCTCCTGTGGCCACTCCTTCTCACATAAAAAGTATAAATTTGGTTTAGCATAGAAACTAATTCCTAAAATTGTGCTAAATGAGAAAAGAAATAGAATTACTGCTGTAAATATTACTCCCCACTCTCCAACTTGGTATCTAAAAGCTTCTTGAAGTAGAGTCATTCCACCACTTCCTTCAGTTATATGTCCTTTTGATAAAAGTATAACAAAAGCTGTAGCACTACAGATTAAAACGGTATCTACTAAAACTCCCAAAGCTTGTATCAATCCCTGCTTTGCTGGGTGTTCAACCTCTGCTGCTGCTGCTGCACAAGGAGCTGATCCAGATCCAGCCTCATTAGAGAACAATCCTCTCTTTACTCCTTCCATAACAACACTTCCTAAACTTCCACCTAAGAACTGTTTTATTCCAAAGGCATGTTTAAATATATCACTCATTGTATCTGCCATTAAACCTAGATTTTTTATGATGATATAAGTTACGATCCCTAAGTATAACACTGCCATAAATGGAACTAATTTATCTAATACTTTTACTATCTTATTTCTATTTCCAAATAATACTCCTGCTGATAGAACTACTAAAACCAAAGCTGTATTGTTAGTGTCAAATCCAAAAGCTGTATTAAATGATTCTGTAACTGAGTTAGAGATAACTTGGAAAACTCCTCCCCAACATATAATAGCAAAAATTACAAATAATACTCCTAACCACTTTATATCTAACCCTTTTTGAATAAAGTATGGAGCTCCACCTCTATAACCACCTTTAGGATCCTTCTCTCTATGTAATATAGCTATTGTAGATTCTATAAAAGCTGTTGAAGCATTTAGTAGTGCTACAACCCACATCCAAAATACAGATCCTGGCCCACCTACTGAAACAGCAGCCACAACACCCACTAAGTTTCCTACTCCCACTCTAGAAGCAGTACTTATACAAAATGCCTGAAATGATGAAACCTCATTTTTTCCCACCTTTGTTTTTTCCATTAAAAGTTGGCACATATGTGCTAACAATCTAAATTGTACCCCTCTTGTTTTCACTGTAAAAATTATTCCACTAACCACTAATAACACAACTATTAGATTATAGTTCCACATCACCGTGTTAATTGAATTAACTAAATTTTCAAAAGCATTCATCCTACTATCCTCCTTAATATTTTTAAATTTTATAAAAAAAACGACTGGCTTAGATAATTTAAGGAATGTTATACAAAAATAAACACCTAAATTAAACTAATTCAGTCGCTCTAATTTAACATATTTAACTACAATCCTACTATCCTACTATTTGATATTTTTTCATAAACTGTTCTACTTTTTCTACATCTACTACTGGCACCTTAGAGATCTCTCCATCTATTCTAACTTCGATCTCCTCTTTACCCTTACATTTAGAGTATCTTGAAAATAACTCTTTTACCAACTCTAGCTCTTCCTGTGTAAACTCTCCAAACCCTAACATATGAGGTCCTGGAACTCTATGTCCACATAGGTAAAAACTTCCTAACTCTTTATATCCTGCTATTCTCTCATTTCCCTCTTGATCTCTACCTACAAACAAATACTTACCTTTATCTAATCTATAAAATCTACTCTTCTTGATCAAGTGGAAAAGGAATGAGTAATCCTCTTCTAAATACCCATCTTTTTCTAATACAGATAGTCTATCAGAAAAAGCTGGATCTGTCAATAGGCAACCTCCACCTGGACTAGGATACTCTTTTAATCCATATTTTTCCATTAACTCCATCTGAATCTGTCTACTTCTTCCTTGAATATCTAGGAGCTTTTCTCTATCTATCCATCCCTCTAATTCTGGTTTACTAGGTGGTAATAGTTTTGCCGATAATGGTCTAACTATTAACTCATCCATACCTGATAATTTTTTTACTTTTTCTAAAGCAGCAGAGTTTTGTGACATAGGTCTTTGACCTAATACCTCTCCAGATATTACAAAATCCGCATCATACTTTTCTAAAAGCTCTCCTGCTACTTTAAACATAAGAGAGTGGCAATCTATACAAGGATTCATATTTTTCCCTCTTCCATAGACAGGATTTTTCACCACTTCAGTATGTCTTTTTTCAAAATGTACATACTCCACTTTTATCCCTAATTGTTCTGCCATTTTCTCAGCTTTTTCATTTTTTCCGCCAAAAAAATGTGATACAAAATTTAATGCAATAACATCAATCCCTTGATCTTTTACAACTTTTATTGCTAAAGCACTATCCAATCCACCTGAAAATAGTGCCAATGCTCTCCTTCTTTTTTCCACTTCTACCTCTCTTCTTTTCCAAAATCCTTGAATATTCTTGGGTTCATAGTCTTTTTATCCTCATAATAAACCTTCATACTCTTAGGAACTATTGTATAAACTTTTTTGCTAATTACTAGATAGTTAGATTCCTTTACAGTCATAGCTCCTGACAAGAAATTCATAAGTCTAATTGCTGTATCCTCATCTAAATACTCTAGATTTAATGTTACCATCTTATCTGCTCTTATATAATCTACTATTTTTCTACAATCAGAAAATGCTTTTGGATCTAAAAATATTGTTTGACAATTGCTTCCACTACTGATCTCATTTTCTAAACTTGAAGTCTGTTTCTGCTTAAATCCTGTATGAGGAATATGTGGAGCTGGAGTAGATTCAACTTCATTTTGAACTGTACTTCCCTTATTTATCTCAACTTCTGTTATTCCACTATCTTCGAATCTTAACTCTTCATCCTCTTCGATTCCATCTGGAAATCCAAAAAACTCCTTAACATTATCAAAAAGCTTTTTCTTGCTCATCTCTACTCTCCTCCTATTTCTCATATATTTTTCTACCTACTCTTATGAGAGTAGCACCCTCTTTTAGGGCTAATTTATAATCATTTGTCATACCCATAGATAACTCTGTAAGTTGACCTTTAAAGTATCTTTCATTCAGCTCATCCTTTATCTCTCTAAGCCTTCTAAATACTCCTGTCACCAACTCTTTATCATCTGTAAATGGAGCCATTGTCATAAGACCTATGATATTTATGTTCTTTAGTGCCATAAGTTCTGGCAACTCACCATATAGATCCTCCAAATCATACCCCTCTTTACTCTCTTCTCCAGCTATATTTATCTCTAACAGAACATCTATCTTTCTGTTATTTTGAAGAGCTCTCTTATCAATCTCCTGAGCTAGAGAAAGTTTATTTACAGAGTGTATCAACTTAATAAATGGGGCTATATACTTAACCTTATTTTTTTGAAGATTCCCTATAAAGTGCCACTCAATATCATCTTTATTTTCTGAGTTGTATTTTTCATACTTCTCTTTGATAACCTGTGCCTTATTTTCACCAAACACTCTTACATTACAGTTCAATATTTCATCCATAACATCTGATTGTACATACTTAGTAACTGCAATAAATTTTACTTTTTCAGGATATATTGAATAATTTTTTATATCCTCTTGAATATCTTCAATATTCTTTTCTATACTACTCATCTTTCAACTCCATTTAAATAAACTCATCTAGAACATCATTAGCAAGCATTATCCCCTTTCTTGTGAGAAGAAAATGCTCCCCTACTCTGTATAAAAAACCTTTTTCTTCCAATTCTAGACATTTTTTTAAATATTTCTCACTTGGAACTACTCCCTTTTTTAGAAGTCTGAATCCCAACATATATTTATATTGCTCCTTTGAGTCTAAATCTACAAATTCACTTTCCAATATTGGTATTTCTCTTTTATCTATAGTATCATAATATTTAGAAATTTGCACCTGATTTTTGTATCTCTTTTTATCTATATATCCTGAAGCTCCCAATCCTATCCCTAAATACTCTCTATTTTCCCAGTATTTAGAGTTGTGTCGAGCCTCTCTATTAGGTAAACAAAAATTGGAGATCTCATAGTGAATATACCCCATCTCTTGAGATTTATCTATTATATATTCAAACATTTGAGCTTCCAATTCATTCTCAGTTTCACTGTACACTCCCTCTTCTAATTTCTTAAAAAACGGTGTCCCCTCTTCCCAAATCAATGAGTAGATTGAAAAATGGTCAGGTCTTAACTCTAGCAATCTATGCAGATCTGATTTCACTGCTTGTAAACTTTGGTTTGGAAGTGAAAACATAAGATCTAAACTTATATTCTCAAAGCCAGCTTCCCTAGCTTGTAAATAAGTCTCTATTCCCTCTTTAGAGCTATGCATTCTTCCTAATACTTTTAACATCTCATCATCAAAAGTTTGAATTCCAATACTCACTCTATTTATTCCAGCCTTTTTAAATCCTCTTAACTTTTCTAAATCTACAGTCTTAGGATTTACCTCCAAAGTTACCTCTGCTCCATCTTTTATCTTTAATCTTTTTATTATCCTCTCCACATCTTCACAATCTAAAAGAGAGGGAGTCCCCCCTCCCAAGTAGACTGTGTCATACTCATATTCAGGATATAAGTCTATCTCTTTTAAAATATAATCCACATATTTTTTCCTATCATCTTCATTTGATTTGAAAGATAGGAAATCACAGTAGTTACATTTATTCATACAGAAAGGAATATGGATGTAAACTCCATCTAACATTATCTCCTCCTAACTATAATGTATCTATATATTTTATAAACTCCTCTTTTACATATTGAAGTTTTTCATCAGCTTTTTTATTGTCTGAATCTACAACACACAAGTAGTATTTTATTTTTGGCTCTGTTCCAGAAGGTCTAACTGTAATATATGTCTTATCTTCTAAGATAATTTGAATAACATCAGATTTTGGTAATTCAATTCTCTTCTCTTGACCTGTTAAACAATCCTTTTCCACTTGTAATTTATAATCTTTAATTATAGATACTTTCTTACCACATATTACTGTATGAGCTTTATTTCTCATATTCTCCATTATTTTTCCAATTGCCTCTAGTCCTGATTTTCCTGTTTTTGTTACAGAAACAGTTTCCTCTTTATACCAACCATATTTCTCATATAATTTATTTAGCTCTCTATATAGAGTTGATCCTATACTGTCATAGTAAGTAGCCATTTCAGCTATCATAAGAGAAGCTACAACTGCATCTTTATCTCTTACATGAGTTCCAACTAAGTAACCTATCGACTCTTCAAATCCAAATAGGAATGTTCCATCTAACTCTTTATTTTCAAACTGTCTAATCTTTTCTCCTATATATTTAAATCCTGTCAATGTTCTAAATAGTTGTACTCCCTTATCTTTTGCTATGACGTCTAACATCGGTGTTGAAACAATAGTTGAGATTACAGCTCCATTAGCTGGAATATCTTTTTTCATCTCTAAAAGATAGTTCATCAATAAGATTCCCAATTGATTTCCATTAGGGTAGTACCACTCATTATTGTCATCTTTTATTGCTATTCCTGTTCTATCTGCATCTGGGTCATTAGCTAAACATAGAGTTGCTCCCACTCTATCTGCTAACTCTGTACTCAATTTAAAAACAGCTTTATCCTCTGGATTAGCATATGAACAAGTTGGGAACATTCCATCTGGCATCTCTTGTTCTGGAACTGTGTATACAGACTCATACCCCATCTCTTTCAATACTCTCTGTACTGCTACTCTTCCTGTTCCATGCAATGGTGAGTACACTATTTTAAACTCTTTTTTATTTGGTAAATCTCTATTTATAGCCTGTTTTTCAACTTCCTCTATAAATCTATCATCTACTTTTTTCCCTATATATTCTAGTAATCCTTGAGCTATAGCTTCCTCTTCACTTATAATCTTTATATCTTTGAATAGGTCAACAGAGTTTACAGCATTTACCACTCCACTTGCTTGTGGCTCTACTATCTGAGCTCCATCTTCCCAATATACTTTGTATCCATTGTACTCCTGTGGATTGTGTGATGCTGTTACCATCACTCCAGCTTGAGCTTTTAACTCTCTAGTTGCAAAAGAAAGCTCTGGAGTAGATCTTAGAGATTCAAACAGGTAAGCTTTTATTCCATTTCCTGCCAAAACAAGAGCTGTATTCAAAGCATATTCAGTAGATCCTATTCTACAATCATAAGCTATTGCTACCCCTTTTTTAGCTCCCAACTCTCCAGTAGATTTTAAGATATAATCAGCTAATCCTTGAGTTGCCTTTCTTATATTGTAATTATTGATTCTATTTCTTCCAACTCCTCTTATACCTCTCATTCCAGCAGTTCCAAAGCTTAAATCAGTATAAAATCTGTTTTCTATCTCTTTTTCATCATCTTTTATATTTAAAAGCTCCTCTCTGTCTTCTTTAGTTATAACATCAGAGTTTAACCACATTTTATAATAATCTAAATAATTCATAAGTTGCCTCCTCAATACTCTTTTATTACTATGTTTATATTATACCCTATTCTTCAGAAATATTTAACATTTTATTAAAAAATTTACAGACTTTTTTTATTTATTTTATTAACTAAAAAATAAGAGAGGTTTGTCACCTCTCTGTTATATTAAGCTAAATGTAAATAGTGAGTTGATACCAAGAAAAATACTATCAAGGCACAGGCATCAATTATAGTTGTAATTAAAGGACTAGCCATAATTGCTGGATCTAATTTAAATCCTTTTGCCACTATTGGAAGAGTGCTTCCCACTCCTTTAGCTATTATTATTGTAATAAATAAACTTAAAGATATTGCAAAAGATACTGTATAGTCTATGTCACTTAAGTAATAGATTATTAAAAAGTTTACTACTGATAAAACTAAACCAATAACTATACTTACTCTTAACTCTTTCCAGAATATCTCTTTAATATCTGATAGTTCAATCTCTTCTAAGGCGATACCTCTTGTAATAAGAGTAGAAGCCTGAGCTCCTGCATTTCCACCTGTTGACATTAGCATAGGTATGAATGAGATCAATACCATAGCTGATTGTAAAACTCCCTCATATGTCCTAATTATTATCCCTGTAAAAGTTGCAAGTATCATTAAAATTAAAAGCCACCCTATTCTCTGTTTTACCAAAGAAAAAACTGACTCTTTCAAATACTCTTCATCTGATGGAGCCATTGCTGCCATCTTTTGTAAATCCTCTGTGTACTCCTGATCAATAACGTCAACTACGTCATCTATCGTGATAATTCCAACTAGTCTATCTTCATTATCCACAACTGGCATAGATGTCAAGTCGTACTTTCTAAAGTCTGAAGCAATATTTTCCTGATCATCAGTTGTACGACAACTTATTACATTTGTCTCCATTGCCTCTATAAGTGGTACATCATCATCTAAGAAAATCAATTTCTTTAATGATATATACCCCACAAGTTTTCTCTGATTATCTATTATATAACAGATATCAATTGTCTCATTATCAATTCCAAATCTTTTGATAGAGTGTAATGCTTGTCCAATATTCATATCATTTTTTAGTGAAACATACTCAACTGTCATAACACTACCAGCACTATTTTCTGGATATCTTAAAAACTGATTTATAAGATTTCTCATATCAGATGTAGTATTTTGTAAAATCTTGTCTACTACATTAGCTGGCATCTCCTCAATAAAATCCACAGTGTCATCAATAAACATATCATTTATGATATTACGTACCTCTTCATCAGTTATATTTTCAATGATCTCCTGCTGTTTATCAGAAGAAAGATAGCTAAAGATATCAGAAGATAAACTCTTAGGTAAAATTCTAAAAAGTTTCAACCCCTGTTCTCTACTCATATCCTCGAAGTATTCAGCTATATCAACTGGTTGCATATCAGCTAATACCTCTCTAACCTTGTTTAGTTGATTCGTCTCTAATAAATGAAAAATATCTTCCAACGGAACCTCCATGTATAAAACCTCCATATATAAAAATCTCTCTTATTATAGATTACCATTTTAATTTAAAAAAGGCAAATAAAAATTCTATATTACTACAAATTAATCCTTAAATATTGTATAATATAAGTGAATGAAAAAATTAGGAGGCTAATAATGAATATAAAAGCTAGAGTTATCAGCTTAATTAAAGAGGTTGAAAATGGAAAATATTCCAATATAGCTCTCAATGAGTATTTTAAAGATAATGCTCTATCAAAAAAAGAGAGAGGATTTATCACTGAACTTTTTTACGGAGTGATTAGAAATAAAATTTTCCTTGATTATGAGATTGAAAAGAGGACTACATCTGTAAAAAAAGATTGGTTAAAAAATATGTTAAGAATCTCTATGTATCAGATGAGTTTTATGAATAGTGATGATAAAGGTGTCATTTGGGAAGCCACAGAACTATCTAAGAAAAAGTTTGGTGTCCCTGTAGGAAAATTTGTAAATGGAGTTTTAAGAAGTTATCAAAGAGAGTGGAAAGATGATGTAAAAGATTTAAAAGAGAGTGGAAAAGCTCACATCTATCTATCATACCCACAGTGGTTTTATGAAAAACTTATTGATGAGTATGGTGTTGAAGAGGGAGAGTTATTTCTAAAATCTCTAAAAAAAATACCCTATATCAGCTTTAGAGTTAACACTTTAAAATATACAACTGATGAGTTTGAAAAGTTATTACAAGAGAAGAAGATTGATATTATAAAAAAAGTCGATACTGTTTACTATGTTGACTCTGGAATATTACTATACAGTGACGAGTTTAAATCTGGAAAGATAATTGTTCAAGATGGCTCTTCATATCTTTCAGCTAGAAACTTAGCTCCTAAAAGCGGGGAGTCAGTCCTAGATACTTGTAGTGCACCTGGTGGAAAAACAGCAGTTTTAGGGGAACTTATGAAAAATGAAGGAGAGCTTTTAGCTCTAGATATCTATCCACATAAATTAAAACTTATAGAGGAAAACTGTAAAAAGTGTGGTATTACCATAGTTCAACCTGTAAAGATGGATGCTAGAAAACTTAATCAACAGGGAAAAAAGTTTGATAAAATTTTAGTAGATGCACCTTGTAGTGGATATGGTGTACTTAGAAAAAAACCTGAAGCTATATATAACAAAGACTCTGAAAACGTAGAAGAACTTGCTAAGTTACAGTTTGAAATCTTAGAATCAGCCTCTCAAATTTTAAAAGAGAGTGGTGAGTTAGTATATAGTACTTGTACTATTTTAGCTGAAGAAAATGGTAAAAATATTAAAAAGTTTTTAGAAAAATACCCTGAATTTACTACAACTGATCTCTATATTCCTGAAAATGTAAATGGAACTTTTGATGAGGTAGGTGGATTCACTGTAGATTATAAAGAGGAGATCCTAGATGGATTCTATATCGTAAAATTAAAAAAGAGAGGAAAAGAATGTTAGAAGAGTTAAAAGAAGCAAATAGATATATAATTGATAAGATTAAAGAGAAGGACACACTTATTCTTGAGATGGAAAAATATGCTGAAGAGTTTAATGTTCCTATTGTGACAAAAGAGGTAGCTGAATACTTAAAATTTATAGTTAAAAGTCACCAATTTAAAAATGTTTTAGAGGTGGGGACTGCTATTGGTTACTCTGGAATCCTTATGGCTAGAGAGATTCAGAAAAATGGTGGAAAGCTATATACCATTGAGATTGATGAGGAAAGATTCAATCTAGCTCAAGAAAATTTTAAAAAATCTAATTTAGATAATATAATCTCTATTAAGGGAGATGCTGTAGAGGAGATTAAAAAAATTAATGATAAATTTGACTTTGTTTTTATAGATGCCTCAAAAGGACACTATATGGAATTTTTTGAAGATTCTTATAAGCTTCTTAATGAAAATGGAATCATATTTATCGACAATATTATGTTTAGAGGTTATCTGTACAAAGAGTTTCCAAAAAGATTCAAGACAATAGTTAGAAGATTGAATGAATTTATTGACTATCTCTATGAGAGAGAGGGAGGGGAGTTTGTACTTCTTCCTTTTGGAGATGGAATAGGACTATACAGAAAAAAATAGTTGTATCTTACTGAGGAGAAGAGTGGATTACAAACACTCTTCTCCTTTAATATTTCTAAAATATTTACATAGTAGATAGGTTAAAAATATGGTATAATTTTTTAACAGAAGATTTTATTGTAAGGAGATTATATGAGTAAAAATTTAAATGATATAGATATTAAAGTTATAAAATTTCTCTTATCTGCTGGTGTCTATAGTGAATTAGCAATAGTTAAAAACTTAGGAATCAGCTATGAAGAGTTATCTCAATCCTTTGAAAGACTTACAAAAGAAGGATACTTAGAAACATATGAAGAGTTTCAAAAGAGAGAGAATGAGGAATGCTCTACTTCATCTGGTTGTGGTGGTTGCTCTAAAGATAAAAAAAGTTGTGGTTCATGTTGCTCTAATGCTCCAAAAGATTACTCAGATGTAAAGGTAATTACTTGGAAAGCAATAGATGAATTTCAAGAATAAATTACTATATTACAGGGTGGTATAAATGTTTTTAAAAGCAGTAGAAATTTTTGGTTTTAAATCCTTTGGAGAAAAGGTTTATATAGAATTTAATAGAGGGCTTACCTCAATTGTTGGTCCTAACGGAAGTGGTAAATCAAATATACTTGATGCAGTACTTTGGGTATTGGGAGAACAATCATATAAAAATATAAGAGCGAAAGAGAGTGCAGATGTTATATTTTCTGGTGGAAAAGATAAAAAACCTATGAATTTTGCAGAAGTTTCTCTTTATATTGACAATAACGATCGTTTTTTACCTGTGGAAAATGACGAGATTAAAATCACTAGAAAACTACATTCAACAGGTGAAAATGAGTACTTTATAAATGATACAAAAACTAGATTAAAAGATATTGGAAATCTATTTTTAGATACCGGAGTTGGTAAAAGTGCTTACTCTGTAATTGGACAAGGGAAGGTCGAAAGAATAATAGGCTCATCTTCAAAAGAGATAAAAAGTATAATTGAAGAAGCTGCTGGAATTAAAAAATTCCAAAGTCAAAAAAATGAGGCTGTTAAAAATCTAGAAAATGTTGATTCAGAGTTAGAAAAGATTGATTTAGTTCTAAAAGAAGTGGGAGAGAATAAAGAGAGAGTTGAAAAACAAGCTGGCAAAGCTCAAGAATACCTTAATCTAAAAGAAAACAGAGACTCCCTTGCTAAAGGAATATACAGTTGTGAATATGAAGCTAAAAACTCAGATCTTTCTAGAGATCTTTCTAATTACGAGAAATTATCTGAAGAGAATTCAAATCTACAAGTTGAATTTCAAGGAATAGAGAAAAGATTAGAAGCTATTGATGAAGAAAAAGCCACTTTGAAAAAATATATTGAAGAGAATGGAGATAAAAATCAAGAGTTAAAAAAAGAGATTGATGAGAAAGAGAGAGAAAAAGTAAGAGTTGTTGAGAGATGTGCTAGTTTTAAAAGAGAGATTGTTGAAAAAGAGGAAAGCTCTAAGCAAAATCACATTAGACTAGAAGAAAAACAAATTGTTCTTAATAACTTAGATAAAGAAGCATTGGAGATAGAAAATAGAGTTAAAACTCTCTTTGAAGAGAATCAAGTTTTTGAAAATGAGATAAAAGATTTAGAAAAAGAGAGAGAAAACTTCAATATAGCTAGAGAACTTAAGAAAAAGAGAAGTATGGAGCTAGAATTAGAAAAAATGAAACTCCTAAATGATATTGAAAATTCTAGCAGAAGAGCTAAGGGAAGTAGCAATAAGATTGGCTCATTGCAAAAGGAGTTAGATGATAGTAATAAAAAAATGGAGATAGCTGAAAAAGAACTTACTCTATCTAAAAAATCTAAAGAGGAAAAAGTATTAACTCTTGAAAAAACTAAGGAGAGAGGTATCTTTTTAGAGAGCGAGATCAGTAAATGTAGCCAAGAGATGAATAGACTTTCAGAGATTATTAGAACCTCTGAATATGATGAAAAGAGATTTTCAGCTAAACTCCAAGCTCTACTTAGAATGGAAGAGAACAACGAGGGATTCTTCAAAGGAGTTAAAGAGGTTTTAAACAGTAAAATTCCTGGAGTGGAAGGAGTTTTCATCTCACTTGTTAACGTTCCTGAGAAATATATGAAAGCCATTGAAGCTGGTGTACCTGGAAACATACAGGATATAATTGTTACCACAAGTGACGTAGCTAAAAAAGCTATCAACATCTTAAAGGAAAAAAAGTCTGGAAGAGCCTCTTTTCTAGCCTTAGATACAATCAAAGTAACTCCTAAAAAAGAACCAAATATAAATCTTCCTGGAGTGATTGGATTAGCTTCAAATTTAGTAAATACAGAAGCAAAATTTAAAATTGTTGCTGATTTTATTTTAGGAAATCTTTTAATAGTTGAAAATATGGATACTGCTTTAAAAATCATAAAAAACTCTATGTTTGGTGGAAATGTTGTAACTCTTGCTGGAGAGCTATTGAGTTCTAGAGGTAGAATTACAGGTGGGGATTCTGGTAACTCCACTGCTAGTCTACTATTCGAGAGAAAAAAAGAGATCAAACAACTTAAGGAGCAGGTTGAAAAACTACAGACTTCTATTACTCAAGGAATAGAGAAACAGAACAAGATAAGTAAGGATCTTGAAAATTATGAGAATGAGATAGATAAATTAGACTCTACTCAAGAGGATTTAAGAAAGCAGTGTAGAATTGCACAAGAGTATTTTGAAGATTGTAATTCAAAAGTTGAAAGAATCAGTAAAGAGATTAGAACAATAAAATTAGAACTTGAAGATGAGATAAGATATAACGAGGAATTTGAAAAGAAGATTATAAACTCTAATAGCGAAAAAGAGAGAATTGCCACTATCATTGAAAATCTCAAAAAAGAGGAAGAGGAAGATATTGTTAAAGCTCAAGAGATCAATGTTATTATAAATAGCAAAAGAGAGGAATTTGCTGATAAAAAGATCATCTTCCTAAACTCTCAAGATAGAGTTAATCAAATTGAAAAGGAGAAGGAGAAGGAGAAAAGAGAGTTTTTCCTACTCTCTTCTGAGATAGAAAATTTAAAAAATAAGATCTCTCAATTAAGAGTTGAAATTTCAACTCTTGAAAAACAAGAGGAGAGTTTGACTTCTGAAATAAATGAGAGAGTTTTAAGATATGAGAGTGAAAATAGTGAGATCACTCTGAAAAAACAGACTAATGAAAAACTACTAGAGGAGGAACATACTCTACTAAAAACAAGAAAAGAATTGGATAGCTATCTTCTACATAAAAAAGATAGTTTGAACAAATTAAATGAATCTATTAATAGATTGAAACTAGATATTGAAAAATTAGGTGAAAATCTTGAGTCTCTTGAAGATATAAAAGGTTTAGAAATTGATATAACTAATTTAAAATCAGAAAAGGAGAGATTTAAAACTCTAGATAATCAACTAAGAAACTTCCAAGCTGTAAATCTACTAGCAATTGAGGAGTTTAAAGAGTTAAATGAAAAATATACATTCTTGACTACACAAAGAGAGGATTTAGTCAACGGTAAAACTGTATTACTAAATTTGGTTAAAGAGATAGATACAACTATTCATGATAGATTCTTTACAGCATATAAATCTATTGATGAAAATTTTAACAAGATGTGTATGGAAACTATTAACAATGCTGAAGGAAAGTTAATCTTAAATAATCCTGATAACTTTGATGAGTGTGGTATTGAGATATATATTAAGTTTAGAAATAAAAAAAGACAATCTCTATCTTTACTGTCTGGTGGAGAGAAATCAATGGTAGCTATTGCTTTTATTATGGGAATCTTTATGTTCAAACCAAGTCCATTTACGTTCCTTGACGAGATCGAAGCTGCTCTTGATGAAAAGAATACTAGAAAACTTATTGGAAAACTAAAGGAATTTACAGATAGATCTCAATTCATATTAATTACTCATAATAAGGATACAATGAGAGAATCAGAGAGTATTTTTGGTGTAACTATGAACAAAGAAATAGGAGTTTCTAAAATAGTACCTGTAAGGTTTTAGAAATACCTTGACTTTTTACTTTTACTAGGGGTACAATATAGAGTAAAACATTTTTATTCGAGGAGTAATAATGAGGATATTATCATATATATATTATCTCATCACCTCTTTTAGGAATTTTCTCTTTGATAAAGAGATACTTCCCATAAAAAGAGTTGACGGAGTAGAAGTTATCTGTATAGGAAATATAACGGTAGGGGGTACTGGTAAAACCCCTGCTGTACAATACTTTGTTAAAAGACTACAAAAAATGGGAAGAAAAGTAGCTGTGGTTTCTAGAGGATATAGAGGTAAGAGAAAGAGAGAGCCACTTCTGGTCAGTGATGGTTTTCAAATATTTGCAACCCCTAGAGAGAGTGGAGATGAACCATTTATCCACGCTTTAAATCTCAAGGTTCCCATAATTGTTAGCTCAAATAGATATAAGGCTTGTATGTTTGCTAAAAAACATTTTGATGTTGATACCATTGTACTAGATGATGGATTTCAACATAGAAAACTCTATCGTGATAGAGATATTGTCCTTATTGATGCTACAAATCCTTTTGGTTGGGGGGAACTTCTTCCTAAAGGTATGTTAAGAGAGGATTTTAAAAAGGGAGCACAGAGAGCTTCTGAATTTATAATTACAAAATCTGATTTAGTTAGTGAAAGAGAAGTTGAAAGAATAAAAAAATATTTAAAGAAAAAGTTAGGTAAAGAAGTTTCCACTGCTAAACATGGAGTTACATCTCTTTGTGATCTAAAAGGAAATCAAAAGCCTTTGTTTTGGGTAAAGGGAAAAAGAGTTTTACTATTTTCTGGTCTAGCAAATCCTTTAAATTTTGAAAAAACTGTGATCTCTCTTGAACCTTCTTACATAGAGAGAGTGGATTTTATGGATCATCACAATTTTAAAAAGAAGGATATTGAACTTATACAAAGACGTGCTGACAGTATGAAAGCATCTTTTATAATTATGACAGAAAAAGATCTTGTTAAGTTACCTACTGACATGCCTATGGAAAACTTTTTTGTACTTAAAATAGAATTTAAACTGTTGGAGGATAATAGTTTAAAAGGAATTGGAGGAAATAAAGAAAATGCAATTTGATATGCTTAATATAATTAAAGAGAAGAATGAGCAAGAGCTTGTAGCACTTTTAAAAGAGTATGGAAAGATTCAACTTTTAAGTGAATCTGCTCAATTTTTAGATAAAAGAGCATATATTACTGTTGATACTTTAGGAAATCTAAAGAGAAAAAGAGGTAGTTTAGCCCTTCCTGTATCTGCTTTTTTAGATGAAGCTGAGCTAATTGCTGAGATTATTGATTCAAGTGATATAAAAGAGAGACAAAACTACGATAAAATTGAAAGATTTTCTAGTTTAGATATTGAAAAAGTGAGATTAAACTTAATAAAAACACTGTTTAATGGAAGCTATGACTTTGCTAAAAAATATGGAAAAGAACTTTTTTTAAGAGATAGGGATGCGTTTTTTAAGCTTCTTGCTAACTTCTCTCTAATAGGAGAGAGCAGTAACTTAAAACCTTTAATGGTTCTTGCTCTAAAAAGATCTATGCTTGAATTTGATGAGAATATATTCTCACTATTTATCTCTTATTTTAGTAAGTATAGAGATAATACTTCTAACTATGAAAAGAGTCTAGATATTAGTATTGAAATTTCAGATCTTAAAACAATGCTTAGAGATAAAAAAGAGCTTCTTAACTCACTTGAAGGTTTAGGAATACTATCTTCTCTAGCTCTTTTAGAGGAGATAGAAGTGGATAATTACAACAGATCTCTAAATAAATTAAAATTTGAAATTGAGAATACAGTTTCATTTACTCCATTAAATGAGAGAGAAAGAAAGCTTTTAAACTATTTTTTGTAGGAGGAGAGTATGTTACAATATTTAAACAGTAAACTAATAACTTATATTGAAGGGAATCCTACTAAAGAAGAGGCTTTAAAAATGTTAGTTGAGCTTATTAAAAAAAATAGTGATGCTCTCAATGATGAGAATAATTTTTATGAAAATATATTGGCTAGGGAAGAGTTAGGAAGTACTGGTATTGGGCAGGGAATTGCAATCCCTCACGCAAGAAGTGAAAAGATAAAAAAATTAATTGTAGCTATTGGACTACTTAAAAATGGTGTAGATTTTAACTCATTAGATGGAGAAAAGGTTAAACTGATAATTCTAGTCGGATCTCCAAAAGGACAAAATAGAGAGTATCTCTCTTTGGTTTCTGAGCTGATGAGAACATTTAGAAATGAGAAGTTGAGAGAAAATGTCATCTGCACTAATAATTATCAAGAGCTTTTAGAAGCTATTGCGGAGTTAAAATGAAAATAGGAATCTATGGTGGTAGCTTTAATCCAATTCACAATGCTCATATAGAGATTGTTAAATTTGTATTAGATAAACTTAAACTTGATAAAATAATTATAATTCCTGTTGGAACAGCATCACATAGAGATGATATAGTAGTTGAAGGAAAACTTAGAATGAAAATGTGTGAATTAGCCTTTGAAAATGAAAAAAATATATCAGTATCTGATATTGAGATAAATGAGCATAAAGTTTCATATACCATTGATACACTTTATAAAATTATCTCTCTATATGGTGAAGAAAATGAGTTTTTTGAGATTATTGGCGAGGATTCTGCTAACTATTTCTCAACTTGGAAAGAGTATAAGAAAATTTTAGAACTCAGTAAAGTAGTGGTATTTAGAAGAGAGGGATACACTGGTGATATAAGTCATAAAAATCTTATCTATCTCGATACTCCTCTCTATGATATATCATCTACTATGATTAGAAAAAAAATACATAACAATGAGGATATTTCTAAACTAGTTCCTGAAAAGGTAGCTAATTTTATAAAAGAGAATTCTCTATATTAATCTAATAAACTGATAGAAAAATCTCTTCTTTACATAAAGGAAGAGATTTTCTTTTCAAAAAATAATCATAAAATAAATATTTATATATTCTGCAACTCAATAAATATTGCTTTTTTCTAAAGTTTGATGTAGAATAAGGAGAAAATCATTGGTGAAAGAGGATGAGGAATGGATTTTAAAATAACAGAGAAAATTAAAGGAGAAAGTAGCAAACAGTATACTTATCGAATTTTGAAAGATAGTATTATGAATCTATCTTTAAAGCCTGGAGAAGCTCTCAGTGAAATAGAGATCAGTCAAGCTTTAAATGTTAGTAGAACTCCTGTAAGAGAAGCAATTGTAAAACTAAAAGAAGAAAAATTGATTAATGTTTTTCCTCAAAAAGGATCGCTAGTCTCAAAAATGAATTTAAAGCTTATAGAAGAGGCTGTATTTTTAAGAGAAATTTGCGATAAAGAGATACTTAAAATGGTATGCTCTAGAAAAAATAATGATTCTTTAATTAAAGAATTAAGAAAAAATTTAGAATATCAAAAAATAATTGTAGAATTTGAAGAAGATATATATGAGTTTTTTAGATTAGATAACAAATTCCATGAAATTATATATGAATTTTGTAATAAATTGAATATTTGGAAAGCAATTAAAAAACTAAGTACTCATTATGATAGATTACGACTTTTCGACGTTATTGAAAAAAAGAATCTTAGAGACATACTAGTTCAACATGAAAAAATAATAGATATTCTAGAAAAAAATAGTTTTGAATCTATTGATGATATGGTTACAGAACACTTATTTAATTTTAAAGAGATGTTGGGAATATTTATTGAAAAATGCCCAAACTATTTTGAAAAATAAAACTTATTTTAAATTTTAGGAGAGAGTGTGTTAGATATAATCTTTGAAAAATTATTACCTATAATATTATTTTTTATTATTGGTTATATATTAAAAATATTAAAAATCTTATCAAAAGAAGAGGCTTCTATCTTATTAAAGTTAATTTTCTATTTAACAAATCCTGCAGTAATTATTCTATCTGTAAGTTCAATGAAAATTTCTAAAACTTTAATATACTATCCAATTTCAGCTATTTTTATTCATTGTATTATGATTTTTTTAGGTTTTTTTATTTCAAAACTTATAAATCTGAGTGAAAATGAACGAAAAATATTTAGAGGTGGAACACTTATAATGAACATGACTTTTATTCTCCCCTTTTTTATAATGTTCTTCGGTGAAAAAAACGTTTATCTCCTTTCTCTTTTTGATGCTGGAAATTTAATAATGGTTACAACAGTAGTATATTCCATATTTATTACTACAAAAAACGACGATATTAAAGAGAAAATTCTCAAAATTCTTAAATCTCCTTTAATAATAGCTTTAGCCATAGGAGTTATTATTAATATCATTGGATTTAAAATTCCACTTGGAATTAAAATAACTCTTCAACAAATTGCAAATATCACTGGTGTTTTAATAATGATAGCTCTTGGAGCATATTTTACACCAAAATTTACTAGATTAAAATTAAGTTTAATTATAATAGGATTAAAAATTGGTGGAATTCTAGTTGTTGGAACACTTATAGGAAGGTTGCTTCCTCTAGATGAGATGGGAAGAACTATTATTTTATTAGGAGCTCTTTCTCCTATTGGAAATAATATATTAACCTATGTTTTTATAACTGACGGAGATATGGATTTAGCTATAAATGTAGTTTCTCTTTCAATAATTTTAAGCTTTATAAATGTATCATTACTTTTAATATTTAGATAATGGCTTTTTGACTAGGGCTGTTGCAATAGAATTTGCAATGGCCCTAGTTTTATTTTACAAAAACAAAACACTTTTAAAATTTGTACTAAAACAGTATTTTCCTTTTAAAAAACAAATTGTTATGTAAAAAACAGTTGACATTATAACAAAAATATTATAACATACTAGTATACAAGTATGTAAGTTAATTGGAGGTAATATATATGTATAAATTTATGGATGAAGATTTCCTTTTAAAAACAGAAGTTAGTAAAAAGTTATATCATGATTATGCAAAAAATATGCCCATTTTTGATTATCATTGTCACTTAAATCCTAAAGAGATTTCTGAGAATAAAAATTATAAAAATTTGACTGAAATTTGGCTTGCTGGAGATCATTATAAGTGGAGAGCTATGAGAAGTAATGGAATAGATGAGAAATATATCACTGGAGATGCAGATGATTTTGATAAGTTTATGGCTTTTGTAAATACTATTGAATATTGCTTTGGAAATCCATTATACCATTGGTCTCATTTAGAATTAAAAAGATTTTTTGGAATAGATCTAGTAATAAATAAAAAAAATGCAAAGGAGATTTGGGATAGAGCAAATGCATTATTAAATACTCCAGAATTTACAACAAAAGAACTAATAAAAAAATCAAATGTAACAGCTTTATGCACTACAGATGATCCTATTGACTCTCTTGAATATCATCTTGAGATTTCAGAAGATAAAGAATTTGGTGTAAAAGTACTACCAACTTTTAGACCAGATAAAGTTTTAGGAATAGAAAAAATTGGTTTTAAAGATTACATAAACAAGCTTTCAGAAGTTTCAAATATAAAAATAGATTCTTTTGAAAAATTGGTAGAAGCATTAAAAATTAGAATTAAATTCTTTGTAGAAAGAGGTTGCTTAGTAACAGATCACAGTCTTGAAGAACCTTTCTTCCAATTAGCTACAAAAGAGGAAGTAGAGGAAGTATTTAAAAAGTCCTTAGAAGAAAAAGAATTAAATAAAAAAGAGATAGAAATGTATAAAACTGCTATATTCTTAGAGTTAGCTAGAGAGTATAAAAAATATGATTTAGGAATGCAGTTACATATGGGAGCTCAAAGAAATAATAACACAAGAATGTTTGAAAAATTAGGAGCAGATATTGGAATGGACTCTATAGGAGATAATAACTATGCTTATTCTCTTTCTAGATTATTGGATGAGTTGGAAAAAACTATGGAATTACCAAAAACAATATTATACTGTTTAAATCCTAAAGATAATGAAGTGTTAGGAACTATGATCGGAAATTTCCAATGTGGAGAAATGCCAGGTAAAATGCAATTTGGTTCAGGTTGGTGGTTCTTAGATCAAAAAAATGGAATGATAAATCAAATGACTACACTATCTAGTTTAGGATTATTAAGAAGATTTATAGGAATGCTAACTGACTCTAGAAGTTTTATATCTTACACAAGGCATGAATATTTTAGAAGAATAATGTGCAATTTAATAGGAACTTGGGTAGAAGAGGGTGAAATTCCTTATGATTTAGAAATCCTAGAACCAATGATCAAAGAAATTTGTTATTTAAATGCAAAAAATTACTTTAAACTAAAAGATTAAAATATAAATAAATTTAAGGAGGAAAAATGAAATTATCATTTAGATGGTATGGAGATACAGACCCTGTAACTCTACAGTATATTAAACAAATCCCAACTATGCATAGTATAGTAACAGCTATATATGATGTTCCTGTTGGAGAAGTATGGGAAATGGAGAAAATTCAAGTTTTAAAAGAAAAAGTAGAAAAAGCTGGATTAAAATTTGAAGTAATTGAAAGTGTTCCAGTTCATGAAGATATTAAATTAGGACTTCCTACAAGAGAAAAATATATTGAAAATTACAAAAAAAATATTGAAAACCTAGCAAAAGCAGGAGTAAAAGTTATTTGTTACAACTTCATGCCTGTATTTGACTGGACAAGATCTCAATTAGATAAAGAGTTAGAAGATGGTTCTACAACATTAGTTTATTATAAGGATCAAGTTGATAAATTAGATCCATTAAATGCTGAACTATCTCTACCTGGATGGGATTCAAGTTATACTAAAGAAGAGATGGCAACTCTATTTGCTAAATATAAAGAGATTGGAGAAGAAGGACTTTGGGAAAACTTAAAATACTTCTTAGAGCAAATCATTCCAGTAGCTGAGATAAATGATATCAAAATGGCAATTCACCCTGACGATCCACCTTGGTCTATATTTGGATTACCAAGAATTATAACTAAAGAGGAAAACATAGACAGATTCTTAAATTTAGTTGATAGTAAGTACAATGGATTAACTTTATGTACTGGTTCTTTAGGATGTGCAAACTTCAATGATATGCCAAAATTAGTAGATAAATATAGTGCTATGGGAAGAATACATTTTATGCATGTTAGAAATGTAAAACTTCTAAATGATGGAGTAAGTTTTGAAGAGTCAGCTCATTATTCTGGTTGTGGATCTTTAGATATTGTTGAAATTATGAGAGTTCTATCTAAAAATAATTTTGATGGATACTTAAGACCAGACCACGGAAGAATGATTTGGGGAGAAACAGGTAAACCAGGTTATGGGCTATATGATAGAGCCTTAGGAGCAAGTTATATAACTGGAATTTGGGAAACTTTGACAAAACTAAATAAATAGTATTTGATTTGGAGGATAATATGAAACTTTGTTTAAATAATTTAGCAGAAATAAAACAAATAAAAGAGATAAAAGCTCCAATATATGACATAGAAAAAATCAAGAAAAATACAATGGAAGCACCAAAATGGTTACATTTTGGTGCTGGAAATATATTTAGGGCTTATGTTGGAAAAATGCAACAAAATCTATTGAATAAAGGTCTTGAAAATACTGGAATAATTGTTGCTGAAAGTTTTGATAATGAAATCATTGATAAAGTATATAAACCATATGACAATTTAACATTATCAGTAAGACTATCAAAAGATGGGGATTTTTCAACTGAATTAATTGGAAGTATTGTAGAATCTTTAAAAGTTGAAACTGATATGGAAAAACTGGAAGAAATAGTTAAGGCTAAAACTTTACAAATGATTAGTTTTACAATAACAGAAAAGGGATATAACCTTAAAACTCCAGATAAAAGCTATATGAGTATCGTAGAAGAAGATTTTAAAAATGAACCTTCAAAAGCAAAACACATAATGAGTATAATAACAAATCTATTGAATATAAGATTTAAAAACGGAGCTACTCCTATTGCTATAGTTAGTATGGATAACTGTGCTGGAAATGGTGAAAGAATAAAAGTTGCTGTTCAAGATATAGCTAATCATTGGTTAGAAAAAGGTTATGTAGATAAAGACTTTATAGCATATATAGAAGATGAATCTAAAGTGAGTTTCCCTGTATCAATGATAGATAAGATAACTCCTAGACCAGCAGAAGTAGTTAAAGAATATCTTGAAAAATTAGGTCTTGAAGATATGGAAATAGTTGTAACTAGTAAAAACACTTATTCTGGACCTTTTGTAAACTCTGAAGAAGCTGAATATTTTGTTGTTGAGGATAAGTTTCCTAATGGAAGACCTCAATTGGAAGAATCAGAAGCAGGAGTTTATATAACAGATAGAGATACAGTGGATAAGACAGAGAGAATGAAAGTTACTACTTGTCTAAATCCTTTACACACAGCATTAGCAATATATGGATGCCTATTGAATGAAAAAACTATTTATAGTGCTGTATCTAATCCGTTACTTAATAAACTTATTAAAAATATAGGGTATGGTGAAGCTTTAAAAGTAGTCGAATCACCAAAAATATTGGATCCAAAAGCATTTATAGATGAGGTAATCGACGAAAGATTTGCAAATCCATATATTCCAGATCAACCTGAGAGAATAGCAACAGATACTTCTCAAAAAGTTGGAATAAGATATGGAGAAACTTTAAAAGCATATTTAGATAGTAAAGAGTTAAATATTTCAGATATAAAATATATTCCTTTAGTTTATGCTGGTTGGTTTAGATACCTATTAGGTATAGATGATAATGGTTGTCAAAGAAGTATTAGTCCTGACCCAATGTTAACAATGTTACAAGAAAAATTATCAGGAATTGAATTTGGTAAACCAGAAACATATCAAGGACAACTTAGGGAGATCCTAAAAAATAAAATGATTTTTGGTGTTGATCTAGAAGAGATAGGATTGGCAGAAACAGTAGAAAAATATTTTGTAGAAATGTTAGTAGGACCAGAAGCAGTAAATAATACTCTAAAAAAATACTTAAAGTAAGATTAGGAGGATAACCGTGAAAAAATTAAGATCATTTTTGAGTTTTACCTTACTAGTGATTTGTGCTCTAATTCTAACATCTTGTGGAAAAGAAGAAAATAAAAGAATAATAAGAATTTCACATAACCAAGCACAAGATCACCCAACAAATATAGGATTAATGGCTTTTGAAGAATTTATCGAAAATAAACTTGGAGATAAGTATGACGTTCAAATATTTCCAAATGAATTGCTTGGATCACAAGTGAATACTGTTGAATTAACTCAAACAGGAGCAATAGATTTTGCTGTAGCAAGTAATGCTATTTTAGAAAGTTTTGATAATATCTATCAAATATTTAATCTTCCATATCTATTTGATAGCCCAGAACACTATCATACAGTTATGGATAATAAAGAATTAATTGAACCAATATTTACCTCTACGGAAAAATCAGGATTTGAAGCTGTAACTTGGTTAGATGCTGGAACAAGAAACTTTTATACAGTTAAAAAACCTATAAAAACTCCAGCTGATTTAAAAGGTTTAAAAATCAGAGTACAACAAAGTGCTTCTAATATAAGAATGATGGATCTATTTGGCGGAGCAGCTACTCCTATGGGATTTGGAGAAGTTTACACAGCTTTACAACAAAGTGTTATAGATGGTGCTGAAAATAATGAACTAGCTTTGACAAGTAATAAACATGGAGAAGTTGCAAAATTCTATTCATACAATATGCATCAAATGGTTCCTGATATTTTAATAGGAAATCTAAAATTCTTAAATAGCCTTTCTTCTCAAGAGAGAGAAATTTTTAACGAAGGTTTTATTTTAATCTCAAAGGTACAAAGAGATGCTTGGGAAGACTCTGTAGAAAAAGCTAAAATACATGCTGAAAAAGATATGAAAGTACAATTTATCTATCCAGATGTAGCTTTATTTAAAGAAAAAGTAATTCCACTTCATCAAGAAATCCTAGATGCTACTCCTAAATTAAAACCTATCTATGAACAGATACAAAAGATAGGAAAACAGATGAAGGAGGATAAATAATGGAAAATTTAAGAAATGGTTTAGATAAATTAATTCTTTTTATTTGTGTTGTTTTATTCATGTTTATGACAGCAGTGGGAACCTATCAAATATCAGTAAGATATATTTTTAAAGATCCTAGTACAATTTCAGAGGAGTTAATATCTTATTCTTTTGCTTGGATGTCAATGTTTGCTGCATCATATGTTTTTGGAAAAAGAGATCATATGCGTATGGTGTTTTTTGTTGAAAAATTTAATAAGAAAACACAATTATATATTGCTATTCTATGTGAAATTGTAATCTTATTATTTGCTTTTGGGGTATTAGTTTGTGGTGGAAAAGCAATAACAGAGTTAACTATGACACAAATATCTCCAGCTCTAAGAATATCAATGGGATATGTATACTCTGTACTTCCAACTTGTGGAATAATAACTTCAATATACAGTATTTTAAATATAAGAGATCTATTTATTAGATTGAAAGAGGAGGTATAATAGATGGTATTTACAACAGCTTTAATAATGTTTGTTGTCTTAATAGTAACTTTATTATTAGGATTTCCAATTGCTATAAGTATAGGAGTGTCTTCTATATTAGCTATACTTCCCTCTCTAGTTTTTGATAATACTTTAGTAACAGGTGCTCAAAGAATTTTTTCAGGAATATCTAACTTCACTTTAATAGCAATTCCCTTCTTTATATTAGCAGGAAATATAATGAATCAAGGTGGAATAGCTAAAAAATTAGTAGCCTTTGCCCAATCATTAACAGGAAGAATTCCAGGTTCATTAATGCAAACAAATATACTAGCAAATATGATGTTTGGAGCAATATCTGGATCAGCTACAGCTGCCTGTGCTGCAATGGGTGGAATTTTATTGCCAATGGAAGAGGAAGAAGGTTATGATAAAAAATTAGGTGCTACTGCTAATATAGCTAGTGCTCCTACAGGACTTTTGATTCCACCATCAAACTCTTTAATAGTGTATTCATTAGTTAGTGGTGGAACATCTGTAGCAGCACTATTTATGGCAGGATATATTCCAGGAATACTATGGGGATTAGGATGCATGATTCTAACTCTATATTTATGTAAATCTAAAGGAATGAAGGGAACTAATAACTTTAAACTTAAAGTTGTAGTGGCTACTTTTATAGATGCTTTACCATCTTTAGCACTAATAATAATAGTCATTGGTGGAATTATTAAAGGAATATTTACACCTACAGAGGGTTCAGTTGTTGCAGTTGTTTATACTCTACTTCTATCAATGTTATTCTATAGAACTATAACATTCAAACAACTGATCAATATTTTTTCTGAAAGTGCTAAAATGACTGGAATAATTGTATTTCTAATAGGAGTTTCAACTATAATGTCTTGGGTAATGGCATTCACAGGTGTTCCTCAAGCAATCTCAGATCTTATTTTAGGATTGACAAGTAATAAATACCTAATTTTACTGTTAATGAATCTATTACTACTTTTTATTGGAACATTTATGGATGTAACTCCAGCGATACTAATTTTCACTCCAATATTTTTACCAATAGTAAAATCTTTTGGAATGAGTCCAGTACATTTTGGAATAATAATAGTTTTCAATCTTTGTATAGGGAATATAACTCCACCAGTAGGAAATACTCTATTTGTAGGAGTTAAAGTTGGTAAATTAAAAATAGAAGATGTAATGGGACAATTGATAAAATATTATGGAGTAATAATATTTGTTCTAATGTTAGTTACATATGTTCCAGCAATTTCAATGTATCTTCCTAAACTTGGTGGATTTATTAAATAGTAATTTCATAAAAACTTTATAAAAAAAGTTGATTGACCTTAGTTTTAAAGCTAAAGTTAATCAACTTTTTTATTTCTAAATAATTTTAAACATTCCATTCAAGAAGTTTGCTTAAAAATCTTTTCAACTCTGGTGTAGCTGGATTGGTAAAAACTTTAGAACTCTCTCCATATTCCAAAAGCTCACCATTGTAGAGGAAACATACCTTATCACAAGCATGTCTTGCAAATCCCATCTCATGGGTTACTATTATAAAATCTATTCCTTCAGATTTCAACTCTTTAATAACATCTAGAACTTCCACTGTATATTCTGGATCTAAAGCTGAAGTTGGCTCATCAAAAAGTAAAAATCTAGGTTTGAACGTTATTGCTCTTATAATACTTATTCTCTGTTTTTGTCCTCCAGAAAGTTCTGCTGGTCTCTTATTTATCTCATTTTGTAGTCCAAATCTTTCCAGATATTTTAAAGCTATCTCTTTTGCCTCTTCCAACTCATACCCATGTACATTTACAAGTGGATTTACAATGTTTTCTAAAACTGTCATATGTTTAAATAAGCCCTCTTGCTGAAATATAAAACCTATAGATCTCCTATACTCCAAAAGCTCATTCTCATTAAAATTTAAAACTTTTCCATCTATCTCCACACTTCCATCTGTTGGCTCTATCAACCCAGCAATAATCTTTAAAAAAGTGGATTTTCCTCCCCCTGATGGTCCTATTATAGCAAGTGATTTCACATCATCCTCAAAGTCAATTCCATTTAAAATTATATTGTTATCTGAGAATTTTTTAGATATATTTTGTAATTTAATTCTCATATTTAAATCTCCTTTCCAATTTTTCACTAATATATGAAAGAGGTAGAGTAAATACTAAGTATAAAACTCCTAATAATATATAGCATTCAAAAAGTTTAAAGTTCAATGAAGATATCTCTCTCATAGTTTGAGTTAACTCTATTATAGCTATTATAGAAAGTAGAGAGGAATCCTTTATTATTGAAGCAAACTGTCCTGTTAAAGCTGGGATAGTTTGAACTATCAATTGGGGAAGGATTACAAATTTTATTGTCTGTTTTTTAGTATAGCCTATTGCTCTAGCAATTTCAATCTGATTTTTATCAATGGATTCAAAACTCCCTCTTAAGATTTCAGCTATATATGCCCCTTCAAAAATGGATAAAATTAAAACTCCTGCTACAAAACGATTGTCAATTCCCCAAGCCGTACCTATTATATAGAAAAATAGATAAATCTGCATAATTAATGGTGTTCCTCTGATAAATTTTACATATAACAGACTAAAGTATCTCAATATAATGAGATTACTTCTCTGAAATAGAAAAACTATTACTCCTATTAGGGAACTAAATACAAAACTGCTTATACTTATATAAAAAGTCAGTAAAAATCCATCTAAAATTCTACCTTGAAACTGTTTTACAAAACTAAAGTCCAACTCTAGTCCTATTTTTTTTAATGAATAGTAGATTCCTATTCCAATGACTCCGATTAAAATTACAATATTTACTATAATTTTACCTAGTGAGTCCCTCTCCTTTTCAGTACTAAAAAAAACTCTTCTAAGCATTATTTTCACCATTCTTTAGGTCGAAGAACCACTGAAATTCCAACTCTTTAAAAGCTTTTCTCTCCTCAGGTAGATATTTTTCTGACAATCTCTCAAACCCACCATCTGAATAGAATTTCTCTATAAACTCATTCATTTTTATAACTAACTCTTCATTTCCTTTAGGAAAAGCTACTCCCCATTTTTCAGCCTCTTGAAACGGTATAAAAATAGCTTCTGTAACCTCTTTATTATTTTGCCAATTTCTATATATAGTCAATTGATCATATAGAAATACATCAGCCTTGCCCTGAACTACCTCTGTCACACATGCACTCTCATCTGGAAATGATCTTATTTGAGCATCTTTTAAATACTTTTGAGCATATAAAAAGCCTGTAGATCCTGTTTTTACAGCTATAACTGCGCCACTCTTATTCAGATCTTCTACAGTTTTTACCTTTCCATCTCTATTTACTAACATTCCCAATAGAGAGTTAGCATATGGATTGGAAAAATCGACTATTCCTTTTCTCTCATCTGTTATTGTCATAGATGAGATAACCAAATCTACTTTTTTAGTTTGAAGTGAGGGTATCAATCCGTCCCAAGCAATATTTTCAATTTTCACATCTCTACCTATATATTTTCCAAACTCTTTTATGAAATCAACACTTATTCCTGTAGCTTCACCATTTTGATCCTTTGTTTCAAATGGTGGATATGCTAACTCCATTCCCACTACTAATGTATCTTTTTTACTGTTTTTTTCTCCACTACAACCAACAAAAAGAGTTGCAATGATCAAAACTAAAAATATACTAAATAAAAATTTTTTCATTTTAAATCTCCTTTTATCATTAATTTTTGAGTAAAATCTATCTTTTAAATAATTCTTGACTTATTAACTCATGTATATTATATTTGTTTATTTAACAAAAAGCAACACTTATTTATGAAGCTCTCTATCACTCAAGTTGACTTATCCTCGTATTCTATATATAATATTTATAAAAAATGTAATTGGAGGAGAAATTTTGAAGTTATTTATTATATCTGATATTCACGGTTCACTATATTATTTAGAAAAAGTTATGGAAATTTTTAAAAAGGGAGATTATGACAAATTGGTTATTTTAGGAGATGAACTCTACCACGGACCTAGAAATCCTCTACCTAAGGATTACTCTCCAAAAGATGTTATTCAAATATTGAATGGATATAAAGATAAGATTATTGCTGTGAGAGGAAACTGTGACAGTGAGGTGGATCAAATGGTTTTAGATTATCCTATTATGAGTGACTATGCCCTTCTTTATCTTGGAGAAAAGAGAGTATATATAACTCATGGACATATCTATAATAAAGAAAATCCCCTTCCTATGAGTGAAGGAGATATCTTACTATATGGTCATTTTCACATTCCAATGATAGAAAAAATTGAAAATAGATACTTTTTCAATCCGGGTTCTATATCTCTACCTAAAAATAGCAGTAAAAATAGTTTTGCTATACTTGATGAAGAAACTTTTACTATCAAGGATTTAGATGAAAATATCATTATGGATATAAAATTTTAAACAAAAGCATTTATAAGGGGGGCTAGAATAATGGTAAGTATCCCAGCTATTACAATAGCTAAAGCACTCATAGCTCCCTCTATCTCTCCCATCTCTATAGCTCTACTTGTTCCCACAGCATGACTGGATACTCCCAATCCCAATCCCTTTGCTATTGGATGTTTTATCTTAAATACAGAGTAGATAAATGGAGCTGTTACATTTCCAGTGATCCCTGTTACAACTATTGCAAAAACTGTAATAGAGGGAATACCTCCCAACATCTTTGAAAGTTCTATCCCTATTGGTGTAGTTATTGATTTTGGCATAAATGATACCAATAGTTTGTGATCTATTCCTAAGAATTTCCCCAATACTACAACTGAAACTATTGCAACTACTGCTCCTACTATCCCTCCTCCTATTATTGGTACCCAATGTTTTTTTAGAAGGTCTATTTTTTGATACAGTGGAATAGCCAAAACAACAGTGGCTGGGGCTAGAAAAAATACTATTAAACTTCCACCTAACATATAGTCTTTAACACTTATATGAAAGAAATTTAAAATTCCCATAACAATCAATGTTGCTATTAAAAGTGGATTAAAAATTGCCAACTTTGTTTTTTCAAATATAAATTTTCCTATCTCAAAAGCAATTAGACTGATTATCACTCCAAATAATGGATTACCTGCTATCTCCTGCATTATCTCTTCTCTCCTCTCTCTATTAAATACTGTACTGTAATTCCTGTTATTACCATTGTTATCACTGTTGTAAATATTACTAAAAATATTATTTTCAAAAATCCTGTTTTAAGTAAATATATATTTTCTAATAGACTTACTGCTGGAGGAAGAAAGAATATTGTCATATTCAAGAGCAAAAAATTCCCAGCTTTCTCTATATGTGTAAGTTTTAAAAACTTGAAATGAAGTAGTAAAAATAGAAGTAACATTCCACTTATAGTTCCTGGAATTGGTAGGTGTAATACTTCTGACAAAACAACACCTATGTAATTTACAATAAAAATCAGTAAAAATTCTCTTAACATCCTTTGCTCCTTAATATTATTAAAAAATTTAAAGGAGAAAATTTTACCTAAAGTAAAATATTCTCCTTTTTAACTATCTTTATTCTATTCAGTTAATAAATAGTAAATCTAGTCTCTTGGTTTCATTTGAGGGAAATATAATACATCTCTTATAGACTCAGAGTTAGTTAATAACATGATAAGTCTATCTATTCCTATTCCCATTCCTCCTGTAGGTGGTAATCCATACTCTAATGCCTCTACGAAGTCATCATCAATTACTGGAGTCGCCTCGTCATTTCCTCTTTCAGCTTCTTCCACTTGAGCTTCAAATCTTCCTCTTTGGTCTGCTGGATCTTGTAACTCAGAGAAAGCATTAGCATACTCTCTAGCATCTATAAATAACTCAAATCTATCTGTGAATCTTGGATCCTCTTCATTTCTCTTAGCAAGAGGTGAGATCTCTACTGGGTGTCCAAAAACAAAAGTAGGTTGTACTATTGTCTCTTCACACTTCTCCTCAAAGAATTGGTTAATTATGTGTCCTACAGTATTCATGTGATCAGGTACTTCTACATGATGTTGTTTTGCAAGAGCTTTTGCTTCTTCAAATGTTATATTTTTATCCCAGAAGTCAACTCCTGTTACCTCTTTTACTAAATCTACCATATGAACTCTTTTAAAGTTCTCTAATACAATCTCTTTTCCATTGTAAGTGATAGTTGAAGTTCCTAAAACCTCTTTAGCTAATGTGCTTATGATCTCTTCAGCTAAGTCCATCATATCTCTGTAATCAGCATATGATTGGTACATCTCTATCATTGTAAACTCTGGATTGTGTCTTGTACTCATACCTTCATTTCTGAAGTTTCTTCCTAATTCATACACTTTTTCCATTCCACCAACAATTAATCTCTTTAGATATAATTCTGGAGCAATTCTCATATATAAATCTACATCTAGTGTATTGTGGTGTGTTATAAATGGTCTTGCTGCTGCTCCTCCTAAAATAGGGTGCATCAATGGAGTTTCTACTTCTAAGAAACCTTTACCATCTAATATTCTTCTAATTCCCGATATAATTTTTGTTCTTTTTATAAATGTATCTCTTACATCTCTATTCATTATAAGGTCTACATATCTTTTTCTATATCTAGTCTCTATATCTGTAAGTCCGTGAAACTTCTCAGGTAATGCTCTAATATTTTTACATAATAGAGTTACAACACTAGCTCTTATAGTTAACTCCCCAGTTGAAGTAAGGAAAAGTCTTCCCTCTACTCCTATGATATCTCCTACACCTATCTTTTTAACAAGCTCGTAGTTTTTCTCTCCTAACTCATCTTGTCTTAAGTAAGCTTGTATTCTTCCACTTATATCCTCTATATGAACAAAAGCTGTCTTACCTTTTCCTCTATATGCCATTATTCTTCCAGCAGTTTTGAATGTTAATTCCTCTTCTGGAGTATGAGTTAAAATCTCCCCTATCATATTTTTCTTATCGAACTTCTCTCCGAATGGCTTTATCCCCATCTCTTTTAACTCTTCGACTCTTTTCCATTTTTCCATGACAAGACTGTCACTGGCGATCCTATCAAAATATCTCTCCATAGGTACTCTCTCCTTCTATTTAAGTTGTTTAATATGCTTATTTTGTTGGATATTGCTGCATCTGCTGTAAAAGATATAGACTAGCTTTTACACTCCAAGATGAGTTCTTGTAATTCTGTCTTATATATGTTAGATAGTTTACAGCTTGCTCCTTATCTCCAAGTTTATCATACACTATTCCTATATTATAATATATTTCTGCTTTTTTTTCATCATTTTTTTCTAAATTTAGAGATTTTTTGAAATAATTTACAGCTTCTGAATAGTTACCTGTTTTAAAATAGCTCTCTCCCATATAGAAATATATATCTTTTTGTTCAATATACTCCCTATTTAATCCTAAAGCTTTCTCAAAATAAATAATAGCCTCTACATAATTATCTTTATTAAATTTTTTCTTTCCATCTTCAAAAAAAGTTAAATATTGAGTATAATTCTGTGCCTCTAGATCAACAGGTGCATTTTCTTCAACTTTAGTATCCTTTATTTCAGAATTTAGAGTACCCATATCAACAGGATTCTCTCCACCATTATTTAAGTAACTAGCTCCCTTTATTGGATTTCCATTTTTTATATACCAATTTCCTATAAAATTTCCCATTGTCTCATCTGGAGTAGTTTCATACATCTTCTCTAAAAAGATTATCTCTTCCTGTGTATTTTTATTCTTGTTCATAATTAATCCAGCTATCTCTTGGTTTAAATTTGTTGCTGATCTCTTATACTCAAGTAGAGCTGAACTTATTATAAAGTTTTTATCTTGGATCATCTTCAATGAGTTAACTATATTTAATTTGTCATACTCATCTAACTTTGTGTATCTCTGTAAGAAATCTATCTCATCTTTAATAATCTTAGCATTTCCATCTTTTCCTGCCAATTCAATCAGCATAAAAGAGATCTCCTTATCTCTAAAACTATTAGGGAATGCTATTCTGTGTACAGCTACACTATCACTTAATCCCTTTAAATTTCCTGTTTTATACTCTTGTAAAATAACCTCATAGTTATTCTGCTCTGTAAACTCATATTTTAATTTATTTTGAATAGCTATCTTTCTACTAAATGAACCTCCAGAATAGATATTTACCTCATAATTTCCCTGATATATCCCTCTGAAAAATAGTTTTCCATCTTTTATCTCCATCTCATATGATGCACCCAATGGTGAATAAAGAACGTTATAACTATCCTCACCTATTCCCAAAGGTATAGAGACATAATCCCCTACATATACTTCATAATTATTTCTATATGTGGAATTGTACTCTCTTACATAACCTCTCTTTAGACTTGTTGATATATCACTTAATATTCCTGAAGGTGCTGAACTATTTAATATGATACTCTGTGCTTTTAGTTCACCTACATTATTCCATGGTTTTTCTATACTGCTCTCTGATAAACTTCCCTTTAGGTTATCTAAATTAGTACAACTGCTTAAAAGTAGTACTAAACTTAGAAAAATATAGTTTTTCATATCTCCTCCATTAGTAACTCTTTATTCCTATAGTTATTCTATTTAACTCCTCGTTACCCTCAAAGATCTTATAAGAAAATTCTACAATAGAGTTCATCTCATCTACTTCTATCTTCTCCCCTTGTATCTTAAATAGCTTTCTCATCTCTTTAGTAACATAGTTAAATTCTGTCACTCTATCTAGATCCACATCTATAATAGCAGATACCTCTCCTTTTCTAGATATGATAACTCTTCTTGGACTTACTATTAACTCACACTCTCCCAATCTACTGTTATATCTATATATCAGTTGCCCATTCTCTTGAGATAGAGTTCCCTCAACCTTTTCAAAACTCTTTTCTCCATAACTATCTGTATTCTTTATAATAAATCTACTCATTAATAATATTCCTCTTCATCATCTTCATAATAATCTTCATTGTCGTATCTATCCCCGTACTCTTCATCTTCTCTATCATAGTACTCATCATCTTCATAGTCTCCAATATCCTCACCATCAAGATACTCATTTTGCCAGAACTCTATTACTTCCATAGCATCTGAGTCCTCCATAAGATAGATCTCCTCCTCATCTTCATCATAATCAAATACATGAAGCTCTCCATCATAATCCTCTGCTATGATATACTCCTTATCTCTCATTGATATATTTTCAACTACGCTTAATTCAAACTCCTCATCATCTATATTGTAATAAAAAGTTTCTCCCTGTGAATACATAATTATTCCTCCCTTTATTTATGATATTTTCCATTATTTATTATACTAAACCATCTATATATCTGCTCAGTAAGTATCAATCTCATCAACTGATGAGGAAATGTCATCTTTGAAAAGCTAAGTCTCATTTGACTAGCCTCTCTCACTCTTTGTGACACTCCATAAGAACCACCTATTACAAAATTTATTGTACTATCTCCTTTTACAGTTATCCTCTCTATCTCCTGTGCCATCTCCTCAGATGAGTAATTCTTTCCTTGAATATCAAGCAGTATATTGTATCCACCTAATTTTTCTAAGCTCCTTAATATATCTTCAGATTCCTTCTCTATCGACATATTTCTGTTGCTATCATTCCCATCCTCTTTCAATTCTACTATCTTCATTTTAGCAAAAGATTGCATTCTTTTCAAGAACTCATTTATTCCCTCAATTATATATTTATCCTTTACCTTACCTATACAAACGATATTAATATTCAAATCTACTCTCCTTATTTCCTTTTAAAAAGTTTTTCTAGATCATCTCTTGTTATCTTTACAATTATTGGTCTTCCATGAGGACAGGTGTATTCCCCTATCTCATGCAACTCTCTTATTATCTTCTCCATCTCTGAAATCTCCAATTTCTCATTGGCTTTAATGGCTCCTCTACAAGACATTGAGATCAAGATGCTCTCTCTTATATCTAGATTTCTATTCTCCTTAATATTTTTTAAAATATTTCTAAATATATTCTCAATACTATCTCTCAGATCAATTATCGGTATTGCTCTTATCAAAATCTCATTATCTGAAAATCTATCTATCTCAAATCCTGCCTTTAAAAAATTCTCACTATTTTCAAAGATTATCTCTTTCTCTCTTGGATCAACTAAAACCCTTACTGGAACAAGTAGTTGTTGCATACTAACCTCTGTCCCATAATACTGTTTTTTTAATTTTTCATACAGGATTCTCTCATGTACAATGTGTTGATCATAGATCTCAAAAACACCATCTCTCTCCACTAAAATAAAGGTGTCAAAAACCTGCCCCATAACTTTAAAGTTTATCTCTCTCTTCTCCGGTTTTTTCTCATCTTTTTCAATTTTAGGTAGCTTTTCCTCAGTTTTCTCAATTTTTTCATATTTAACTGGAGGTTCTTTTACACTTTCCACTACTTCTTCAGGCTCTTCTCTCTCCTCTACTGGATAGCTAATCTCCTCTTTTTCTACCACTATTTTCTCTTCTACTGGTATCTCAAGAATTTTCTGTGGCTCTGCCTTCATTGGAGTAAATCTCTCAAACTCTGAAAAATCAAGATATTTTTTCTCATCTTTTTCAATTTTCTCCTCTAAAGTAGGCGATACAAACTCATCATCTCTTTCAAAACTTTTTTCAATCTCATTTAGAACATACCTATATATTCTATCCTCATCATCAAATTTTACCACTTTTTTAGAAGGATGTACATTCACATCTACATTTTTAGGATCTACCTCTAAAAATACTATTGCAAATGGATATTTTCCCTTCATCAACTTTGTATAGTATCCGTCTATTACTGCTGTCTCTATTATCTTAGACTTCACCATTCTATTATTGACAAATGTAAATATAGAGTCCTTACTACTTCTGTACAAAGCTCCATTTCCCAAGTATCCCAATGGAAATTTTTTTACATTTTTCAAAACATTTCTTCCAAATATCTCAACAATAGCATTATCTATCCCATTTCCAGAAGTTTTTATACTCTCCTTTCCATCAATTATCAAAGATATAGCCACTTCTGGATTAGATAGTGCCTCTTGGATTATGATATCCTTGATATTTAGATATTCAGTTGTTGGTTTTCTTAAAAATTTTAATCTAGCTGGAGTATTGAAAAAAAGCTCCTTTATCTCAATAGTAGTTCCCTTATTTCTCTGTATACTCTTTAAACTCGTTACCTTTCCACCCAATACTGTTATCTGACTTCCCAACTCATCAGCCTCTGTTTTAGAAGAGAGTGTCAATCTTGATACAGCACTAATAGAGGAGAGTGCTTCACCTCTAAATCCATAGGTATAAAGGTTGTAAAGATCCTCTTTCTCCTTTATCTTGCTTGTTGCATGTCTCTCTATTGAAAGTAGAAGATCCTCCTGTGACATTCCTACTCCATCATCAGTGATTGTAACATCTCTACCACCATTTTTTATCTCTATCTTTATACTCTTACTCTCTGCATCTAAAGAGTTTTCCAACAGTTCTTTTATCATACTAGCTGGATTTTCCACTACCTCTCCAGCTGCTATTATATTTGATACAGACTCATCTAATATCTTTATTTTTCCCAAAATTTCACCTCCTATAAAATATAAATGTTCAATTTAATTATCTTATAATTTATGAATAATTTCAAGGTTTTTTTAGAAAATAGATTGCCATTTTTTTGTTATTTTGAGATAATTATATAAGAAAGTATATTGTCGAGGTGTATTATGAAAAGAATTTTTACTCTATTTATTTTTTTAACTCTGTTTATAAATAGTTTTTCACAATCTAATGATGACTACACTCTTTTTCTCAATGGAAAAGATGCTTATTACAATAAAAACTTTAATGAGGCAAAACTCAATTTTGAAGCACTTTTAAAAAGCTTTTCTAAATCTGATATATTTGATAACAACTATCCATATTTCTATATTGGTATGAACTACTATCAGCTAAAAGATTATGAAAATTCTGCATATTTTTTAGAGAAAGTAGTCTCTAGTCCAGAAATATTTATCAGTGAAAACTTCAAAGTAGAGAATATTCACTTTTTAGCTGAAAAAAACTTTGCCCTTGGAGATTCACTATTCAAAATTGGAAATATTGAAAAGGGAACCCTCTATCTAAAAATGATTGATTCAGATGTATATTACCCCTTTATAGCTTATTATGAGAAGGAAGCTTTAACTATTCTAAGTAAAATATCTATTAAAGATGAATATAAATTACGATTAAAATTTAACTATGATTTTTCAGTTGTAGATAATTTTACAACTGATGAGCTTTTAAAAATAGGAAACTATTTTCACTCTAAAAAAGAGTATGGATATGAGGAAAAACTCTATACTTTAATTTTAGAGAAAAATACTCTGACAGAAAAAGAGAGAGAAAGAGTTATGAGTTCATACCTCAAACTTCTATTAGACTCTCATTCTCAAGAGAAACTTCTAGCTATTACCAGTGAGAATGATTCTCAATTAAAGGATCTATACGATTTCTATAGAGGACTTACTTACTACAAAAATCGTGATTTCTCTAGAGCACTCTATCTCTTCTCAAATATAAAGAGTGGCGAGTATTTTTCAAAGGCAAATTTCTATATAGCTAGTATCTATTTTTCACTAGAGGATTATCCTGAAGCTCTCAATGCTTTGAAAAAAATTCAAAATAAAAATATAATCACTGACTCTATGGCAGCTATCTCATATTTTGCTTTGAAAGATACAAAAAATCTTAATCGTGCTGTTGAGGCTATCAGCAAAAAATATCCAAACTCCTATGTTGGACTATATTTTAACAACTTAAATGAAAATTACTCTGAAATATCTTTAAACTCATTAGCCAACCTTTTTAATTTTTCTACTAATATAATTAATAATTTTGAAACTCTTCCTGACAATTTTTTACAGGTTGGAGATATTGCAGAGGTTGAGCAGATTTCAAAAATATCGAAACTGAGAGATAGAGCTATATTAAAAGTTGCAGTAGAAAAAAGTAGTTTTATGGATAATCATACTACCAAATCAGCTCTTGCTATCACAACCATATTGGAAAATGGTGAGTTTTATGAATTAGCTTTTAGAAACTCAAAAAAACATTTAGGAGAGTTTTCTAAATATAGAGGACTTATTAAATACAACTTTCCTCTTTATTATAGCAATATAATTGATAAGTATTCTAAAAAATACCAAGTTCCTCAAGAGCTTGTCTATACTATTATACATGAGATTACTGGTTTTAATCCCTATCATATCTCTGATGGATCTAAAATTGGTATTATGAATATACCTTATGAGGAAAATCCCACTATATTCTTTGATTATTTCAATGTGGATAGAAATATGGAAGAGGGAGTTAAGATCCTAAAAACATACCTAGATAAATATGAGGGAAATAATATCAAAGCTTTGATAGCCTATATCTATGGAGATGAGTATTTGAAGAGAATCTATTTTGATTATACTAATGATATTAACCTTGCCTCTATTATAGAGCCAGAGGAGAGATTCTTTCTTCAAAACCTTTTCATTACCTATATTTTTTATACAAGATTATACAATTTTTAACAAGGAGAGTAACTATGAGAAATACTAGATGGATATATAGAGATATGGAGTCAAACTCCAACTCTAAACTTAATATTGATAGAGATATTCTTAATTTATTAAACAACAGAAACATAACTAAAGATGAGGAGATATATAGTTTTATAAATCCATCTTTAGATAATATACAATCTCCATCACTTCTAAAAGATGTGGATAAAGCTATAGAGAGAATCATACAAGCTAAAGAAAGTGGTGAAGAGATCTGGATATATGGAGATTATGATGTAGATGGAATCACCTCTACTTCCCTTTGTTATCTTGCTCTAAGTGAACTAGATTTCATACCTAAATACTACATACCATTGAGAGATGAAGGGTATGGATTGAATAAAGATGCTATTAGATATATAGCTTCTCAAGGGGGTAAAATAATAATTACTGTTGACTGTGGAATCTCTTCACACTCAGAGATAGAACTAGCTAACTCTCTAGGAATTGATGTGATTATAACTGATCACCACGAAATCAACAACGGAAATCCACCAGCTTTTGCTGTTATAAATCCTAAAAGAATAGATAATGAATTTTCTTTTAAATCTCTAGCTGGAGTTGGTACTGCTTTTATGCTAATGCTTGCTCTTTTTGAAAAACTAGGAAAGAGAGAGGAGATCTTTAAATATCTAGATATTGTAGCTATTGGTACAGTAGCTGATATAGTTCCTCTGATGGAAGAGAATAGAGTATTTACAAAATTTGGTATGGAGAAACTTAAGAGAAGTCACTCATTAGGTATCAGTATGCTAATTAAGAAAATTTTTGAAGATTACAAAACTAGAAAATTTACAACCTATGATATTGGCTTTATAATCGCCCCTATATTCAATGCTGCTGGTAGATTAGAAGATGCCAAAAGAGCAGTGGAATTATTCATTGAAAAAGATCATAGAGTATGTAGCAAAATAATTGATGAGTTACTTACTAAAAACAGTGAGAGAAAAGAGATTCAAGAGCTAATTTTAGAAAAAGCTACACACAAGATAGAGAGTAAAAAACTCTTTGAAAATAGTGTGCTAGTAGTTGCAGAGGAAGGCTTTCATCATGGAGTTATAGGTATAGTTGCCTCAAAAATTTTAGATAGATACTATAAGCCTACCATCATTATGGAGATAAAAAAAGATGAGGGGATAGCTACTGCATCTTGTAGAAGTATTGAGGGATTTAATATAATCGAAGCTCTCAACTCAATGAAGGAGCTCTTTGTAAAATATGGTGGACATGCTGGAGCTGCTGGTTTTTCTATTGAGATTGATAAGATTGAGGAGTTCTCTAAGAGAATAAATGAATATGCTAAAAATACAATCTCTGAAACCTCTCTTATCAAACCTGTTAAGATAGATATATCTATCCCAGCCTATAAGATATCCTATGACTTTTTAGAGAAGATCTCTACTCTTGAACCATTCGGTTTTGGAAATCCATCACCACTATTTGTATTGAGAGATTGTGAGATATCTGGTGTTAGAGCTATTGGAAAAGAGAAAAATCATATTATGCTCAATGTAAAAAAGGATAATATGGAGATCAAAAACTGTGTCTGGTTTAATAGTGAGGATATATTTAATGAGATCGTTACTCTTACAAAGGTTGATATAGCCTTTAAATTAAAATTGGAGGTATATAAAGATAGATACCAATATAAGATGTATATTGAAGATATACAACTCCCGCAGATCAAAGAAAATTACATTGAAAAATACTACAACCTATATAATAGTGTATTTCCACTAGAAACTGTTATCTACACTAGAAAAAAACTTGATAATAATGATTTGAAACTTGTATATCAAGATAATGAGGTGGATCTAACTCACAATAGGAACTATCTAACTACATTGGATAATCAAACTTCCTATCTTCTTCTGGAGTTAAGAAAAAACTATAATTATGAATTTAAAGTTACAATAAAAGATGTTATATTAAAAGAGGAAAACTACAATATACATCTAGTTATTGATAGAGATTATGAATTTAACTCATACTCAATTAAGCAAAATGAGTTATTTAGAGATATTAAAAATTTTCTAATAGGGGAATTCAATTACAATAGTATACAGAAAAAGACTCTAGCCTCTATATTTAAAGAGAAAAAAAATAGTGTATTAGTGGCTTCTAAAGGAAGGGGGATCAATACTATACTTGAAACTATCTCACTTTACTATAAAAGCTTAGAAGAGAGAGTAGTATATATTACTGATTCAACCCCTAACCAAAGATTACTTAACACTCTAGATATATCTGATGAGTTCATAGAGGGATATAGTTTCTATATAATTGATAAAGAGATTGATTACTCTCTTTTAGATAACAAAAGAGCCTTAATTATATCAAATAAAAACTTGGAGCTATCTAATTTTAATAAGATTGTTGATGAGTATGATATTCCTAACAATATTGAAATCATTGATAATTTTTCAATAGAGCAAGAGGGGGTATTTAGTAATATACTTCCAATTAGAGAGAAAAAATTACTACTAGAGAGAATAAAAAAAGGAGAAAAGGTTAAGTGTACTAAAGATATACTAGCCTATATGTAAAAAAATATTTGACATATAAGTATAAAAGTGATATCATAATTGTAAGCATTACAAATTTAGAAAAAAATTAGTAATTTGAGGAGGTTAACTATGGAATTTAAAGGAAGTAAAACTGAAAAAAACTTAATGACTGCATTTGCTGGGGAATCTGAAGCAAGAAATAAATATACTTATTATGCTTCTAAAGCTAAAAAAGATGGATATGAGCAAATTTCTAAGATATTTGAAGAGACTGCAAACAACGAAAAAGAGCATGCTAAATTATGGTTCAAACTATTAAAAGGTGGAGAAGTTCCTTCTACAATAGATAATCTTTTAGATGCTGCTGAAGGTGAAAATTACGAGTGGACAGATATGTATGCAACTTTCGCTAAAGAAGCTAGAGAAGAGGGATTCGACGATATAGCTAGAGCTTTTGAAGGTGTTGCAAAGATAGAAAAAAGACACGAAGATAGATATAGAAAGTTATTACAAAATATAAAAGAAAATATGGTATTTGAAAGAGATGAAGAGGTAGCTTGGGAGTGCATGAACTGTGGACATATTCACTATGGTAAAAAAGCTCCAAACCTATGCCCAGTATGTAAACACCCTGGAGCGTACTTCATGATTGAACCTAAAAACTTCTAATTAGATTGTTATAAACCTGTGAGCATATGTTTGCAGGTTTTTTTATATAAAAAAGTGGAGAATCATATCTCCACAAATTATATATTACTTATTACTTTCTTTCCATCAAACACATAGCCTACTTTTACTATATCTTTTACTCCATATCTCACTAGCTCCATATCATATCTATTCTCATCTATCTGTTGGACTGCCTTTTCTACTTCTTTATCTATA
>NZ_JAGIRL010000052.1 GCF_019012925.1 Fusobacterium sp. | reverse complement strand
GTAGTTGATTTTGCACAACCAGAAGGTCCAACAAAAACCATAAACTCTCCATCTTTAATATCTAAATCTATACCATGTACAGCTTTAAATCCATTTGGATACTGCTTCTCTACTTTTTTTAATACTACCTCTGACATCTAATAGCCTCCAATTTCAGTTTATTTTTTACTATTTTCATTCATTCTGTTGTCCGTACCTTTCAACAAAATTTTACATCTTTTTTTATCTATTGTCAATGATAAAATGTTTTTTTAATGTAAGTAATATTTATTTTCAGTATATTCAATATTGTTTCTTGTCAAAATAAAACTACATTTTTCTTGAATAAGAAAATGTAGTTTTATTTTTATTTTTCAATTACAAGAGCTATCGCCCCTTTTATTCCTGCTTCCTCCTCTAGCTCTCCAAAAGAGAAAACTAAATTATCCAATGTCAAACTTAAAGCATACTTAGGAAGAAATCTCTTTACTCTCTCCACTATAATATCCCCAGCCTTGGCAACACCACCACAAAGTATAATCACTTCAGGATTCAACAAATTTAAAAGTACTCCTATTCCTTGAGCTAATTTCTCAGCAAAAAAATCAACTATCTCATTACATAGTTTATCTCCTGATTTAGCTAGATCAAATATCTGTTTAGCTTCTAACTTCTCAAGATCTCCAGCTATACACTCATATAATCTACCACTTTTATCCTCACTCAATCTTCTTTTTCCCTCTCTAACAATCCCTGTTGCTGAACAATAAGTCTCTAAACATCCCTTCAATCCACAACCACAGTTATAACCATCTTTTTCTATAACTATATGTCCAAACTCTCCAGCTATTCCTCCTGCTCCATTTACTATCTTCCCATCAACTATTATTCCAGCTGCTATCCCTGTTCCAATAGGTATTGTTATACTGTTCTTATATCCTCTTCCAGCACCAAAAAGTGCCTCTCCTAAAGATATTACCTTCACGTCATTCTCTACTTTTACTAATTTTCCAGATACTCTTTCCATCAATTCTTTAGCATTGAAATCATTTCCCCAAGAAAAATTAGCAGCAATCTTTACAATTGAATTTTCTACAACAGGTCCTGGTATTCCCATTCCAATTGCTTCAATCTCCGATATATCAATTTCTAAATCCTTGGCTAACTCCTGTGTCTTCTTCCAAATTCTATTAAAAGTATCCTCAGCTCCCTTTTTAGACTCTGTTTTCATACTTTTCTTTCCTAAAATTTTTCCAGTATTATCTGAAAGTCCTATTTCAACATTTGTTCCTCCAATATCAATTCCTACAAAATACTTCATAACTCCTCCTTAATTAACACTGTAATCTATTTTATAACAACATTTAAAATAAGTTCACTAATTTTATAATTTGTTTTAAATTTCATCTTTTAATTTGGATTTTCACCATTAATTATATAACGAACTTTTCTAAATTTTCAAGATTTTATTTAGATTATTTACGAAGTATTAAAAAAAGCTGTTCAAACTATACTCTTTTTAAGAATACAATTTGTAACAGCTTCAATTATTTTTTATAAAAGTTTTTCAGCAACTTGTACTTTCATCAATGCTTTATGTAGATTTTTTTGAGTTAAAAGAATATCTTTATCCTCTTGTAATTTAGCTAATTTTGCTTTTAGCTCCTCTACCTCTCTTTTAGCTCTCTCTATATCAAGTTTATCACTTGGTATAGCTTCGTTAGCTATAATAGTTACCACATTGTTAGAAATTTCAAGTAATCCCTCTGAAATAAAGTATTTATCCTCTTTTCCATCAAGTCTTACTTTCATCTCTCCTGTACTAAGTCCTGCAATAAAAGGAGAGTGATTAGGAAGTATTCCCATATTCCCCTCTGTTGTTCTTACTAAGGCAAAGTCAGCCTCTTGCTCAAGTACTTTTTCCTCATAAGTTACAACTTTAATTTTAAATGTAGCCATAACTATTCATCCCCTTTCATAAGGTCTCTCGCCTTTGCTACTGCCTCCTCTATTGTTCCTACATATAGGAAAGCTTGTTCAGGGATATCGTCATGTTTACCTTCTAGTATCTCTTTAAATCCTCTGATTGTCTCTTTTACTGGAACATATTTTCCTTCCATTCCTGTAAATTGCTCTGCAACTGAGAATGGTTGTGAGAAGAATCTTTGGATTTTTCTTGCTCTTGATACAGTTAATTTATCCTCATCAGATAACTCGTCCATACCTAAGATAGCAATAATATCTTGAAGTTCTTTATATCTTTGTAATACTTCTTGAACCTCTCTAGCAACGTTATAGTGCTCTGTTCCAACTATATCTGCTGATAGAGCTTTAGATGTTGAATCCAATGGGTCAACAGCTGGATAGATTCCAAGTGATGCTATCTGTCTTGATAAAACTGTTGTAGCATCTAAGTGTGAGAATGTAGTTGCTGGTGCTGGGTCAGTTAAGTCGTCAGCTGGTACGTATACAGCCTGAACTGATGTGATTGACCCAGATTTTGTAGATGTAATTCTCTCTTGTAAAGCTCCCATCTCTGTAGCTAGGTTTGGTTGATATCCAACTGCAGAAGGCATTCTTCCTAATAGAGCTGATACTTCAGATCCTGCTTGTGTAAATCTGAATATGTTATCTATAAATAGTAGAACGTCTTGTCCCTCTTTGTCTCTAAAGTTCTCTGCTACTGTTAGTCCAGTAAGAGCAACTCTAAGTCTTGCTCCAGGTGGCTCATTCATCTGTCCGTAAACTAGAGATGTTTTTGATAAAACTCCTGATTCAGTCATCTCATCATAAAGGTCTCTTCCCTCTCTTGTTCTCTCTCCTACTCCAGCGAATACAGAAAGCCCTCCATGTCCCTTAGCTATGTTATTAATAAGCTCCATAATAAGAACTGTTTTTCCTACTCCAGCTCCTCCAAATAGTCCTATTTTTCCACCTTTAATATATGGTGCTAAAAGGTCTATTACTTTGATTCCTGTTTCAAAAATCTCTGTTTCTGTCTCTTGCTCCTCAAAACTTGGAGCTTCTCTATGTATTGGTAGATACTCTTCTGTTTCTACAGGTCCATTATCGTCAACTGGTTGCCCTAAAACGTTTAATATTCTTCCTAATACTGCTTTTCCTACTGGAACTTTTATTGGAGCTCCAGTATCTATTACTTCCATACCTCTTTGTAGTCCATCAGTAGAATCCATTGCTACTGCTCTTATTACATTATTACCTAAATGCTGTTGTACTTCTAGTACTAGCTCTTTATCATCAACCTTAACTTTTAAGGCATTGTATATATTAGGCAATTTATCTTTAAAAGCAACGTCCACAACAGCACTAATAATCTGAGTTATAGTTCCTTTGTTTTCCACTCTATTGCCTCCTAATCTTTAATTTAAAGCTGCTGCTCCTCCAACAATCTCTGTGATCTCTTGTGTAATTGCAGCTTGTCTCTCTCTGTTATACTTCAAATTAAGCATTGTTATCATCTCTTCTGCGTTTTCAGTAGCACTTTTCATTGAATTTTTTCTAGCAGAATGCTCACTTGCAGCATTGTTTAGTAATGCTTGATAGATCTCAACATTTAAATATTTTGGAAGAAGTGCAGATAATATAGTCTCTGCATCTGGTTCAAAAATATATGAAGTATTTTCTTTAGCTTCTACTCTCTCTATTGGAATAAGTCTTTTAACAGTTAAATCACTTCTAAGAGCTGATATAAATTTATTATAGATTACATACACTTCATCAAAAATATTTTCATAGTAATACTCTACAATATTTTCACTGATCTCCTGTGCCTTTTTTCCCATTGTCTCAGGAATTAATTGTACATAACTAGCTTTTAAATCATAATTTCTCTTAGTACAGTAATCTCTAGATTTTTTTCCGATAGCAATTACTGAAACCTCTTTTCCACTATTTGCTTGTCTTATCTTTTCTAACTCTTTTAAAGTTGCATGGTTAAAACTTCCACAAAGTCCTGTGTCAGAAGTCATAACTATCACACCTATTTTTTTTACCTCTTCTCTTCCATCAAAAAGAGGGTGTCTTTCACTTTTTATCCCTGCTGCTATATTTGAAAGTATAGTTTGGATACTTTCAGCAAAAGGTCTAGATTTAACAACTAGAGCTGAAAATCTTTTAAATTTTGTAGTGGAAACTATCTCCATAGCTTTAGTAATTTGGTGAGTAGACTGAACACTCTTTATTCTATTTCTTATCTCTTTAGCTCCAGCCATTTTCTCACCTCTTTCTAATTAAAATTCTTTTTGAATGCTTCGATAGCATCTCCTAATTTAGCTTCAAGCTCTTTATCAAGGGCTTTTTTCTCTCTAATTTCATCTAAAATACCTGTTGTATTTCTTAGTTCAGTTATTAATTCTGATTCGAATCTTCTAACTTTATCTAGTTCAATGCTATCTAAGAATCCATTGATTAAAGCAAAGAAAGCTACTACTTGCTCTTCTACAACATATGGTTTGTATTGAGCTTGTTTTAAGATCTCCATTATTCTGTGACCTCTCTCTAATTGAGCTTTTGTTGCTTTATCTAGATCTGATCCAAATTGAGCAAATGTTAATAACTCATTGTATTGTGCTAATTCAAGTTTTACTTTTGCAGCAACTTGTTTCATAGCTTTTATTTGAGCTGATCCTCCAACCCTTGAAACTGAAATACCTGCGTTAATAGCTGGTCTAAATCCTGAGTTAAATAGTTGTGAATCTAGGAATATCTGTCCATCTGTAATTGAAATTACGTTTGTAGGAATATATGCTGATACGTCCCCAGCTTGTGTTTCAATTATAGGAAGGGCAGTAATTGATCCTCCACCTAATTTATCTGATAATTTTGCTGCTCTCTCTAGTAATCTTGAGTGTAAATAGAATACGTCTCCTGGATAAGCTTCTCTTCCAGGTGGTCTTTTAAGTAGTAGTGACATCTCTCTATAAGCAACTGCATGTTTAGAAAGATCATCATATATTATTAATACGTGCTCTCCCTTATCCATAAAGTACTCTCCCATAGCTACTCCTGAGTATGGTGCCATATACTGTAATGGTGCAGCTTCAGAAGCTGTTGCAGCAACGATAGTTGTATACTCCATTGCCCCTGCATCTTCTAATTTCTTATAAATTTGTGCTACAGTTGATCTCTTTTGTCCAATAGCAACATAAATACACTTTACTCCTGTTCCTTTTTGGTTGATAATAGCATCAATAGCTATAGCTGTCTTTCCTGTTTGTCTATCTCCGATAATTAATTCCCTTTGTCCTCTACCAATAGGTACCATTCCATCTATAGATTTAATTCCTGTTTGTAGTGGCTCTGATACAGGTTTTCTCGAGATAATTCCTGAGGCTTTTCTCTCGATCTCCATGTATTTTTCAGGTTTTATTTCACCTTTTCCATCAATTGGTTCTCCAAGGGCATTAACTACTCTTCCTAGCATAGTTTCCCCAGCTGGAACTGAAACAACTCTTCCAGTAGCTTTGACTTCATCTCCCTCTTTTATAAGAGAGAAGTCTCCTAGAATAACGGCTCCAACGTTATCCTCTTCCAAGTTAAGTGCCATTCCCATAACTCCGTGAGGGAATTCTAGAAGTTCTCCTGACATTGCACTACTTAATCCGTAGATTCTAGCAATACCGTCTCCTACCTCTAACACTGAACCTGAAGTTTTTATATCAAGACTTTTTTTATAGTTCTCAATCTCATTTTTTATTATGCTGCTAATCTCTTCTGGTCTAATGTTCAACTGATTTACACCTCCTGTTACAAATCATTATTTCTTTTTAATATTTTCTAATTCTTTACGTATAGATCCATCGATTACAGTATCACCTATTCTTATGATACCTCCTCCTAAAATAGCTCTATCCACTTTAGTAACTAGTTTAACTTTTTTACCAGTTTTCTTTTCTAATTTTTCTATCAATTTAGCCTTTTGAGCTTCAGTAGGCTCAACAGCAAATATAGCTTCTACATCAAGAATTTTATTTTTCTCATAGTATATTTTTAAGTATTCTGCTGTTATATTTCTTATGTTCTCCATTCTTTTTTTATCTAAAATATAAAAAACTATATTTTGGATTGTTTCTCCAGAATTTTTGAACATCTCTTTTAAAACTTTCTTTTTCTCATCCAACTCTATTAGAGGGTGAGTTATAAAAGTTTTAAAATCATTATCATTTTTATAAAGCTCCATCATCTGATTTAATGCTTCATATATCTCTTTTACTTTATCAGTAGAAACTGCGATTTCATAAATAGCTTCAGCATATCTTCTTCCTACTTGGTTAGCTATCATTTCTCTTCCCCTACCCCTTCTATAAACTCATCTATTAAGGTAGACTCGATTTTTGGATTTATTCTCTCTTCAATAAGCTTTTCTGCTAATTGAACTGCAAGAACTTTAACTTCCTCTTGTAACATCTCTTTAGCATCTGTTTTTATCTTAAGAGCTTCCATCTCTGCAGTTTTTAATATTTTTTCTCTTTGAGTTTTTGCCTCACTCAATATATCTTCTCTTCTCTCATCAGCTTTCTTTTCAGCTGTTTTTAATATCTCATTTGCTTCGATTTTAGCTTTTCTTAAAATATCTTCAGATTCTTTTTGAAGTTTTAATGCTGCTTTTTTATTTTCATCAGCTTCTCTTAAATCGCTAGTTATCTTTTCTTTTCTACTGTCTAACATTTTACCTAAAGGTTTTTTGAAATACTTGTTAAATACAAAAACAAGTATAAAAAAGTTTATTATCTGCCAGAACATATTTATATCTACTGATACTACTGGCATTGTTGTTGTCGCCAAATTTTCTACCTCCTTTCCAAATGATAATCAGTTCTTTTTTCTTTACTGATTAAAGGATTATCCTAATAATCCGATGAAAGGATTTGCATACATTAATATTAGTGATACAACTAGTGAGTAGATACCTGTTGACTCAGATACTGCTTGTCCTAAGATCATTGTAGAGATTATATCTCCTTTTGCTTCAGGTTGTCTTGCTACTGATTCAACAGCTTTACCTGCTGCATAACCTTCTCCAATTCCTGGTCCTAATCCAGCTATCATTGCACACCCTACACCTACTGCTGATGCTGCTAATACTATTGTTTTTGCTAATAACATTTGATCCATTTCTATACCTCCTGATTTTAAAAAACTTTATTATTCTGTATATTCACTATCCCCTAAAGAACCTTGAATATATACCATACTTAACATTATAAATACAAAACTTTGTACAAGTCCTGAGAATAAATCAAAATATAAGTGTAATGCTGCTGGCACTACTGCTGGAGCTCCCATATATAGAAGACCCATTATTACTCCACCTGCAAAGGCATTACCAAAAAGTCTGACTGATATATTTACTGGTTTTGCAAATTCACCAACTATATTTAATGGTAACATTATTGGAATTGGTGCTAAGAAACCTTTAAAATATCCTAAAACTCCATTAGATTTTATACTTGCTTTTAAGAACATAAATGTTGTTAAAAGTGCTAGTCCAACTGTAGTATTCAAATCTGAAGTTGGTGTTCTAAAAGCTGGTGCAAAACTAATATGTCCATCACTTAAAGAAAACCAAGGAATTGGGAAAAAGCTTATTATATTTGATGTAAATATAAACAGAAATAATGGTCCTATATATGATAGATATTTTTTCTTCCAAGAACCCATCATCTGTTCTACTACTCCATCTAAGAAAGCATAGATGCTCTCTAAAATAAGTTGTAATTTTCCAGGAATTACCTCTAGCTTACTAGTTCCAATTCTAAATAACATAAACATAAAAAATATTAAAAACCAAGTAGTAACTACAGTTATTGTTACTGGTAAACCATATCCTCCATTTGCCAATTCCATTGCAAAAGGCATCTTCTGAAGAAACTCTGGTAATGGTATAAAGAAAACTACCTTAGGTCCTTCTACCAAAGGGGGTACCTGAAACTCTATAAAGCTAAGCTTTCTTACTATTCCTCCAATTACTGCTATTATGACTATTGGAATAAATGTTTTTAGTTTGTTCATTGCCGATTAAACCCTCCTTTCTGTTTTATTTTAGGTTTTTATCCCTTATTTTTAAAACTTTATCAGAAAGAGCCATCAATAAGATATTACCTTTCACATTGAGAAGCCCTAGTCCCGAACATATTATCATTGATAGGCCAAAAAATTTACCTATCACTCCCAAGTAAATCCCATATATAAGGTATCTCTGTAAATAACCCAATATACCTCTTTTATATGATCCCTGTTGTGTTGCAACTATTTTTTTTACATCTAAACATAATAAATAAAGTCCTAAAATAGACACTACCGCTCCTGAGAACATCCCTAAATATACCTCTTTGCTCCCTACTATCACTCCATAGACTAATATAGCTAAAGCTGTAATCCAGGTTCTTTTAAATAAAATTTTTACCTTGTCCACTTAATCACCTTATTTTTTCATTATTGTCATATATACATTATAGAATCCACTTATAACTCCAACTATAATAAGAGCTATAAATAGAATTGTACTTTTAATAAAAAACCTCTCTATTAACTTATATATTCCTACATACAACAGTATATTCCCTACCATTAAAAAGCCTAAATAACTTAATAAAGATAACGCATATAGAGTATCTTTTGTCATCCATTTGATATATTTCATACATATTCACATCTCTTTGCTATACAATTTTATAATATAAAACAAAAATAGTCAAACTTATTATAGTTTTTTACTAAAATTATTTATTATAATGTAATAAATAACATTTATTTTTTCAATAAATATACAGATCTTTTTCCTGCTATCTTATCATTTATCACTCTTGTTATCATTTTTAAACCAACTTTAATAGCACATTCCTCTATCTCTGTATGAGTAAATATCTTTTTGGCATAAGACTCTTTAAGTCTCTCCCAACTACCACGAGAATTTTTTAAGAAGTATGTTGCATCAATATAATCAATACCCTCTTCTATCTCATGTTCCCAGATACAAGTTATCTCTTTTCTATTATCTACAAATACTCCTCCTGGAAACATTGTCTCCATAAATTCTCTATCCACAACATCAAATATATATATACCATTTGAGTTCAATGAATTTTCGACACTTTTGAAGTGCTCCTCTAACTCCTCTAATGAAACTAGATGATTAACAGTATCAAAAAGTGAAACCATTATATCATATCTATATCCTGTATCAAACTCCACCATGTCACCTAAAAATAGTTTTACCTCTCTATGTTTCAGTTTTTTCTGTGCTATCTTCAACATCTCTTCAGAGATATCCATACCATCACACTGGTAATTTTTGGCCATTCTCAAAAGAAGTTCCCCAGTTCCACAACCAATATCTAGTAATCTTTTCCCATCTGGACTTCCTTTTTCAATAAGCTCTTCAACTTGTTTTTCCCAAGCACCATAATCTGAAAATTCCATAAATTTATCATATAATTTTGAGAAAACTTTATACATCTCTCTCTCCTTAAACTAAGCTAATTCTTTTTTTACAACATCTGCTATCTCATTTACAACCTTCTCTACCATAGCTGTCTCTTTTCCCTCTACCATTACTCTTACTAATGGCTCTGTTCCAGATGTTCTAACTAGGACTCTTCCTAATCCTTCCATCTCTTTCTCTTTTAGTGCAATAAAATCCACTATATTCTTATTTTGATTCCATATATTTTTTTTCTTATTATCTACAACAACATTCACCAATTTTTGTGGCCAATCTTTTATATCTTTTATCATTTCATCTAAATATTTTTTCTCATCTCTTAAAGCTTCAACCAATTTTAAAGAAGTTAAAACTCCATCTCCTGTTGTTGCATATTGTAGTAGTATTATGTGTCCAGATTGCTCTCCACCAATAGCTACACTCTGTTGTAACATCTTCTCAAGAACATATCTATCTCCAACATTAGCTCTTAGTAACTCTATTCCATTCTCTTTTAAGTAACTTTCAAATCCCATATTACTCATAACTGTAGTTACTACTCTATCTCCTGTTAACTCACCTTTTCTCTTCATTCCCATTGCAAGAGTTGCTATTATCTTATCTCCGTCAATTATATTTCCTCTTCTATCAACTGCAATAAGTCTATCTGCATCTCCATCATATGCTAATCCTAGATCTGCTTCATAACCTATTACTACCTTAGCTAAAATCTCTGGATGAGTTGATCCACATTTTACATTTATATTTGTTCCATTTGGAGCATCATTTATCAATACAACCTCTGCTCCTAGAGCTAAAAATACATCTTTTGCTATTCTATAAGCAGAACCATTAGCAGTATCTACTACAACTTTTATTCCTGTAAAATCTCCTGATACAGAAGAAAGTAGATGATCTCTGTATGAATAATACTCATCTTCAGCATATTTAAACTGTCCTACCTTATCTCCAGCTATTGGATTTTCTAAGATAGTTGGATCGTCCATCAATCTCTCAATCTCCATCTCAACTTCATCAGGTAATTTGTATCCATTGCTTGCAAAAACTTTTAGTCCATTGTCTTTAGCTGGGTTGTGAGAGGCTGATATCATTATACCTGCATCTGCATCCTTCTCCTTGGTTAGATAAGCCACTGCTGGTGTTGAGATAACTCCTACAAAGTCTACATTCACTCCCATTGAAGTCAATCCAGCTAAAAGTGCTGATCTTAACATATAACCTGATACTCTTGTATCACAACCTAATATAACCTTTAATTTTTTCTTGTCTGGGTTTTCTCTTTTTAAATAATAACCTAAAGCATATCCCAATCTTAAAGCTATATCTACAGTTAACTCTCTATTTGCTTCTCCTCTTATTCCATCAGTTCCAAAATATTTTCTCATTTTGTATTACTCCTTCTCAAATTTAATTTTTCACCAATAAATCCAGTTATCATTCCTGCCACTACACCAATAAGCAAAAATATCCATACAAAACCCATAATAGATTTTGAATATAGAGATACATTTCTAAACATTAAAAAATACACCACTATCAGTTGAAATAGATTGTGTAAAAAAGCTGATAGCGAGCTGATTGCTATTAGTGAAAGATGATCTCTAAACTTATATAACCCTATCATAAATATAGTTGTCAAACTTCCTGCAGTTAAACTTATTATAAAACCAGGTGTAAATATGGTTCCTAACATCAAACCCTGTATGAATATTCTCAAAAGAACTAACTCCATAGCAAATTTAGAGTCAAATTTTTCAAGGGCTATCAAAACTGCAATGTTTGATAGCCCTATTTTCATCCAAGGAAATGGCTTAGGTATAAAGTTTTCTGCAATAGAAAGATACAAGGCCAGTAGTACTAAAGCCTTCAAATACATATCTCTTCTATCTTTTTTCATAATTAAACTCTTAAAGCTGCCTTCATTCCTAATTTGTCTTTATATTTTTCTAAGATCGGACTAACTTCTATATCTATAAATTCTTTTGTTTGTTCTGGAGCAAATCCAATGAAATTTTTAGGATCTAATATCTCTAATAATCTCTCTTTATCTAAATTGAAATACTTATCATTTATTATTCTATCAATTAAATCGTTATCCTTACCTTCAACCTTTACATTTTTACCTGCTTCCATAGAGTGTACTCTTATTCTTTCATGAAGCTCTTGTCTATCTCCACCATTTTTTACACACTCCATTATTATATACTCAGTTGACATAAATGGTAACTCCGCCATTATTCTCTTCTCTATCATTTTTGGATAAACTACTAATCCATCTAATATGTTTTTCCAAATTATTAAGATTGCATCTACTGCTAAGAAAGCTTGAGGTAGTGATAATCTTTTATTAGCTGAATCATCTAGAGTTCTTTCAAACCATTGAGTTGAAGCTGTCATAGCTGTACTTTGTTGTAATGCTATTACAAACTTAGCCAGTGATGATATTCTTTCACTTCTCATTGGGTTTCTTTTATAAGCCATTGCTGAAGATCCTATTTGACTCTTCTCAAAAGGCTCCTCTATCTCTTTTAAATGTTGTAAAAGTCTTAAATCATTTGTAAATTTATGAGCTGACTGTGCTATATTAGCTAATAGGTTCATAATTTCAGAATCAACTTTTCTATCATAAGTTTGTCCTGTCACTAAAAATCTCTTATCAAATCCCATTTTCTCAGTAATTCTTCTATCTAACTCTTTTACCTTTTCAAAATCTCCATTAAATAGTTCTTGGAAACTTGCTTGTGTTCCAGTAGTTCCCTTTACTCCTCTAAATCTTAAAGTTTTTTCTCTAAACTCTAACTCTTCTAAATCTAATAATAAACTCTGTAACCATAGAGTAGCTCTCTTTCCAACAGTTGTTAATTGTGCTGCTTGGAAATGTGTAAATCCTAAAGTAGGCAGACTTCTATTCTCCATAGCAAACTTAGACATCTCTGAAATTACATTTACTAATTTTGTCTTTACAATATCTAATCCATCTTTTATTTGAATAAGATCTGTATTATCTCCAACGAAAGCACTAGTTGCTCCTAAATGTATGATAGGCATTGCCTTTGGAGCTTGTGTTCCAAATGTATGAACGTGTGCCATAACATCATGTCTAAACTCTGCTTCCTTTTTAGCTGCTAACTCATAATCTATATTGTAAATATTAGCTTTCATCTCTTCAATCTGCTCATCAGTTATATTTAAACCTAATTCTTTTTCTGATTCTGCTAAAGCTATCCATAATTTTCTCCATGTAGAAAATTTCTTATCTGGTGAAAAATTTTCTAACATCTCTTTTGAACTATATCTCTCTGCTAAAGGGTTTGAATAAATATTTGTTTCCATCTTTTACCATCCTTTTATATTAGTTTTTATTATTTTCTTTTGACATTATAATAGCTGCTTCATTGTTATCCTTATAGTAATTTTTTCTCTTACCTATCTCTTTGAAACTATTTTTTACATAAAACTCTCTGGCTACTATATTACTCTCTCGAACTTCTAAAAAAATATCTTTTTTTAGTTTTTCAATCTCATCTAGCAAAATCTTCCCTATACCTTTTTTTCTAAATTCAGGTAAAACTGCTATTTTCATTATCTCTAAACTTTCGCTATTATCAAAGACAATCACATATCCAACTAAATTTTCTATAGAAGATACTCCGATTACACTGTACCTCTCTTTATCCTGAACCATCTCTGACAACTGTTCCTCTGTATAAGCACTTGTTGGAAAACATATTTTTTCTAATCTAGTTAAGCTCTCTATATCTATCTCATACTCTAATCTCATAATCCCTCACTATTTCAATAAAGAGATTCTATTTAAAGGCCAAAATCTAACAAATGCCTTTCCTTTTATTCTGCTCTCTTTTACAAATCCCCACATTCTTGAATCGTAACTTCCATTAGTATTATCTCCTAAAGCTAAGTAGTAATCTTCATCTGCTACTACACTTACTCTCTCTCCAGCAAATATCTTTTTAACATAATCTGGATTATGTATTAAATCTAACACCATACCAGTTTTTATACCATTTACTCTAAACTCTAAATCCGGTAATATACTAGCTACTGCTCCTGGATTAGCTACAAGTTGTTTTTGAATCTCTGCTACATCAACAGTTTCTCCATTTTTACTCCAAACATAAGCACCATAATTAGCTCCTGGTATAACTTCAATTGTATCACCTTTTTTAGGAATTATCCAGTAACTGTCTTCACCTAACTGCCCTAAGCTTGAGTACTCTCTCAAATCTATAGCCTTATCATTTACATATAGGTGATTATTTTTTATAGCTACCTTTTCTCCAGGTAATCCCATTATTCTTTTTGTATATAAAACCTTATTTTGAATTGGCTCTTTAAATACAATTATCTCATCTCTTTCAGGCTTTCTAAAATTATAGACTACCATATTTCCAAACAATCTATCTTTAGGCATTATTGTAGGTTCCATTGAACCTGTTGGCACTAAAAAATTTCCTAAATATATTTTTTGAATTATAACAACTAAAATTAAAGCTGTTCCAATACTTTCAGTAAAACCTATTGCTTTTTTTATAAATTTTCCTAAGCTCTTATTTTCTAAATTCATCTTTCTTATCAATCTATCAGAAAATTCATCTCTATGTTTTTTTATAAAAGAACCAATCTGCTTTTCTTTAATAAAAAGTATTATAAATATGATAGTTACAATCAAATAAAAAATTCCATTAATTATTAATTTGCTTTTTTCCATTTTTCTCTCCATATCTTTAATTTCATAAACAACTATTACTTCTTATATTTTAGCATAAAATTTTAAAAAATTATATTAAAAAATCTTTCCCAATTAAATATATATCTTTTTTATCTATTTTCTTGCAATTTGTTAGAAAAAAATAGATGTGCAACTTTAGAATAACTGACTCTTAAAAAAGAAAGAGCAAGTACTATTTAACATACTTGCTCTTTTACCTATCTATTAAATTTTTCAAAAGCTTTCATATAAATTTTCATAGCCTGTTTCATATCATCTAAAACAATATACTCATTAGGTTGATGCTCAGTCTTTGGACGACCAGGTAAAACACAACCAAAAGCCACACAATTCTCCATAGCTCTTGCATAAGTAGCTCCACCACTTGCTACAGGTTGAGACTCCATATCTCCTGTTACTTCTTGATAAGCACTCATTAAAGTTGTTATTAACTCTGAATCTAGAGGAACATATATAGATTTTAAGTAATCATGCTGTCTATACTCAAAACCATACTCTTTTGCTTTTTCAGAAAGTGTCTTTACTATCTCTTCCTTATCATAAGTAACTGGTATTCTCATATCTATTCCTAAAATCTCTTCATTTTCAGTAAACTCTATCTTTCCAACATTAAATTTTAACTCTCCAGAATGTTCATCTTTTATTAAACCAAAAATAGGCTCTGCAAAATCAAATCCTATTAGATTTTCAGAGATAAATTTACCTGATTTACTCTCTTTTCCTAATAGAGTTAGGGCATGCATATATCTGTTTATTGCATTTATTCCTGTTTCTGCAACTTGAGCATGTACACTCTTTCCAATTATCTCAATATCATTCTCTTTCTCTTCAAATTCATAATTTAATTCTGTTAAAACTCTTTTTAACTCCTCATCTTTTGGAACAATCATGTTTGAAGGTACAGAGTTAAAGGCATCTCCACCTTTAAATACCATTCCACTCTCATTTTTTCCTACAAGTTTACATTGTAATAACCCTTTTTCTGAGTATATTAAAGGAAATTTTGAGTCTGGAGTAAATCCTATTGTAGGCATCTCCTCTTTTTCAATGTATTTAGGCATATCTCTCCATAGATTCTCTTCATCTGTTCCAAAGATAAATCTAACTCTATAATTTAATTTTAGTCCTGAATCTAAAAGAGTTTTAAGTGCATAAATTGCAGCTAATGTAGGTCCCTTATCATCTTGTGATCCTCTTCCATAATACTTACCATCTTTTATAACAGGTGAAAATGGTGGATTATCCCATTTTTCTAAATTTCCAGGTGGTACAACATCTAGATGTCCTAAAACTCCCACTAATTTATCTCCTTCACCTACTTCAGCATAACCATAATACCCCTCTGGATCAATATGAGTTTTAAATCCCAACTCCTTACAGATGCTCAACATCTCCTCTAAAACTTTTTGAATATTTTCTCCAAAAGGATATACGCTCTTATCCTCTTGATAATAACTGGGAATAGATATTAATCTATCTAGGTTTCCTAGAAACTCTATAAAATTCTCTTCTAATTTTTCACAATAAATTTTTTCCATACTTTCCTCCCGTTATAGTAATATATTACTTCTATTTTATAATATATTTATCCAGTAAGCAAGTATAAAGTGCTATTAGAAAGAAAAAGAGATGGCTTTCGCCATCTCTTAACATAATTTTACTATTTTCTGATTTCTTTAATTCTAGCTTTTTTACCAGAAAGTCCTCTTAAGTAGTAAAGTTTAGATCTTCTTACTCTACCGATTTTTAACACTTGGATCTTGTCGATCATAGGTGAGTTTACAGGAATAATTCTTTCTACTCCTATTCCAGCAGTTACTTTTCTTATTGTGAAAGTTTTTGCAATTCCTCCACCATTAACTCTGATAACTACTCCTTCGAATAATTGAACTCTTTCTTTGTTTCCTTCTACAACTTTGTAGTATACTGCAATAGTATCTCCAGCTTTGAATTCAGGAATGTCGTTTCTTAAGTAGCTTTGCTCTACTAATTGAATTAATTTTTCTTTCATTTATTCTCCTCCTAAAGATATTCATTTAATTTTTTTTTGCTATTAAAGCGGAATATCGAATTAACTTTAGTATTTTATCACATTTTCAATTTTTTGTCAAGGTAAAAACATTTCCAAAAAATAAAAAAATGGCGCTTCCTAATGGACTCGAACCATTGACACTGCGGTTAACAGCCGCATGCTCTACCGACTGAGCTAAGGAAGCACTCTTATGAGAGCTTGGCAAGTTCCTATCCTCCCAGGAGGCTTCCCTCCAAGTACTT
>NZ_JAGIRL010000018.1 GCF_019012925.1 Fusobacterium sp. | reverse complement strand
GTAGTTGATTTTGCACAACCAGAAGGTCCAACAAAAACCATAAACTCTCCATCTTTAATATCTAAATCTATACCATGTACAGCTTTAAATCCATTTGGATACTGCTTCTCTACTTTTTTTAATACTACCTCTGACATCTAAGCCTCCAATTTTTTAAATAGAATTATTTATTCTATTATATCTTGAAATAATTCTATTTGATGCTTTCTCTACATCTTTTGCAACTTCATTTCCATCTTTACCTTCAGAAACAGCTTCCATAGCCTCTACCATTTTCTCTCTTACATCTGGAAAAACTCCTAATATGGCTCCCTGTGTTGCTCTATTTTTATTAGTAGCTTTTAATTCATCAACTACAATCTTGAATTGAGGTGTGTTTTTCAAATACTCCTTCATAACTTCTGTTTCATAAGATAATTTATTTACAGGATAATATCCAGTTTCAATAGACCAATATGCTTGAACATCTTTTGAAACAGCATATTTAACAAAGTCCCAAGCAGCTGCCTCTTTTGAATCATCTTTTGAATCAGTAATCCATAGAGATGCACCTCCAATTATACTTCCATTAAACTTTCCACTTTCATTAGGAATAAATGCAGTTCCTACCTCAAATTGAGAATTATTTATGATACCAGTAAGACCTGCTGAAGAATCTAAATACATAGCAACTTTACCCGAACTAAAGGCACTTCTTGTTGAGTCCCAATCTCTACCATAGTTAATTGCTAGTTTTTCACTATTCATTTTTTGCATCCAAGATAGAATAGTTGACAATTGATCTCCATAAACAACTTTTGTTGGAGTATTTCCATTTCTTCCATTTTCTTCATCTACATATAATGTATTGTCATTAGCTAGCATTTGTTCAATAAACCAAGCATAAGAAATAATTGAAAATCCATATCTATCAACAATTCCTCTTTCGTCTTTTTTTACCAATTTTTTTGAATACTCTTCTATCTCCGCATAACTTTTTGGAGCATTATTTGGATTTAAACCAACTTCTTTAAAAGCATCTTTATTATAAACTAAAATTGCTGTTGATGAGTTAAAAGGCATAGAATATAATTTATCATTTATTTTATAATAATTTAATAAAATATCCTCTAAATTATTTATATCAAAACTCTTATCTTTTTCTATAAAATTATTCATTGGTACTATAGCTCCACTTCTATACATAAATGAAGTTGAAACATCGTTCATTTGGACTAAGTTAGGAGCTTCATCAGTTCCTGAAACAGCTTTAAATTTTACTATTGCTTCCTCATATGAACCTTGAAATATTGCCTCTACCTCTACCTTATCCTGAGACTTATTGTAATCACTAACAATTTTTTCTAAAGTTTTTTGCCCTTCTCCTGACATTGCATGCCAAAATATCACTTTGTCCTTTGCTGCTACACTAATAGACATCATTGTTGCTAAAGAAATAACTAATAATTTTTTTAATTTCATTTTTTCCTCCTTAAAGATATATTTTATAATTAACTACTCTTTTATTGCTCCTGAACTTAACCCTTTTTGTAATTGTTTTTGTCCTAAGAAAAGAATTAATAATGAAGGAACAATTACTAAAACTACCCCTGCCATCAATCTTCCAAAATTTGTTTCTTCCTCTGATTTTAACATTTTTAAGCCTATTTGAATTGTTCTTGATTCTGGCCGAGTTGAAACCATTAATGGCCATAAATACATATTCCATAAACTTAAAAATGAATAGATAGCCCAAGTACTTATCACTCCTTTAGATAATGGTAAAACTATCTTACTATATATATAAAACTGTGGACACCCATCAATTTTAGCTGCTTCAATCAAGGATTTATTTAAAGTTTTAAATTGTTGAACCATTAAAAATGTTCCTAATCCACTTGCTAAAAAAGGAAGAACAATAGCTATTCTCTTATTTAAAAGTCCCCATTTTAAAATCGTAATATAATTAGGTATAAATATAGCTTCCCAAGGTATAAACATCGATAAAAGTATTACTATATAACTAATCTTTTTTGCCTTAAACTCTACAAAAACTAATCCATAAGCTGACATACTACATATTATCACTTGAATAATCATTCCAAAGAAAGAGGTTAACAGACTATTTGCTAAAAATCTCTTCATCGAAAAGGAGTGTGCAAGTTGTTTATAATTTTCAAATTCAATTGAAGAAGGAACTATTTTTCCAGTAATTATATCACTAGTTGGCATAAAACTAGCTAAAAGTGTATAAATCAATGGAAAGAAAATTATTATTGACGAAATGAAAAGTAAGGTATAAATTAAAATATTTTTTCTATTTTTCATTATTGATAATGCACCTTCTTTTGAAATTTAAATTTTATTAACATCACAGTAGTTATAATTAGAAGCAAAATAACTCCTTGAGCACTTGCATAATCAAATCGATAATTTGAATACGCTGTTTTATAAATACTATATACTAAAAAATTGGTTGAATTATTAGGTCCCCCACCTGTTAAAATATCTACTTGACCAAAACTCTGAAAAGCTTTTAGTGTTGTAGTAATTATCAAATAAAAGATACTGGGACTTAATAGTGGAAGTGTTATTTTAAATAATTTTGAAAAATATCCCGCTCCATCTATTTCACAACTTTCATCTATATCAGTACCAATATTTTGTAATCCTGCTGTCAAAACTAAAAAACCAAACCCTATATTCATCCAAATTGTAGAAATTGCTACAGTTATTAGAGCATATCTCGAATCTGTTAACCAGTTAATTGGAATCCAACCTAAAAACTTTATAATTTCATTTATAATACCTAAACTTGGATGAAACATAAACAAAACTATAGAAGCTGCAGCTGATATAGAAACTCCTAGACTTGATGAAAATATTGTTCTAAATACACCTATTCCCTTTATTTTTTCATTGCACAATACTGCTAAAAAAAGTGAAATTATTATGCTAAATATAACAGTTATCACTGCAAATTTAAATGTTGCTATCAGACTGGAATAAAAAGCTGGATCTGTAAATAATTCATAAAAATTTTCAACTCCTGCAAAAGCCACTATTTTTCCCTTTTCATTGGTAAAAGTAAATGAATAAATAATTGTTTTTATCAATGGATAGATTGAAAAAATCAAGGATATTATCAGTGATGGTAAACAGAAAAATAATCCTCTACTCTCTTGAATTTTTGCTTTCATTATTTTCCTCCTAAAAAATTATTCGTTTCTCAGTTATTAGAATAATCCAAAATAGATATTATTACAAATTTCTTTACAAATCTTTTTCATTTTCACTATTTATTAACATATTTACATATTTTTTACACCAAATACCAATATTTTCTATTGACATTTCAAGAAAAAGTAGTAGTATAATAAACTAAGAAGATAATACTTAGGAGGATTATATGAGTAAAATTTTTGCACATAGAGGTTTTAGTAGTAAATATCCAGAAAATACAATGCTTGCTTTTAAAAAAGCTATAGAAATAGGAGTAGATGGTATAGAGTTAGATGTTCAACTTACAAAAGATGGCGTTCCTGTCATCATACATGATGAGACTTTAGAACGAACAACAGATGGACAGGGAAATATTATTGATTTTACATATGATGAAATTTCAAAATTAGATGCCTCTTACAAATTTAAAAACCTAAATATTGTAAATAAGATCCCCACTTTAAATGAGTATTTTGACTTTGTTAAAGATTATAACATAGTTACTAATCTCGAATTAAAAACAAGTGTTATTGAGTATTTTGGAATTGAAGAAAAAGTTTTTGAATTGATTAAAAAATATAAACTAGAAAATAATATCATCATTTCAAGTTTTAACCATTACAGTGTATTGAGATTTAAAAAATTAGCTCCTAATATTAAGTGTGGATTTTTAACAGAAAGTTGGTTAATTGATGCAGGAAAATATACACAAAAAAATAGGGTTGAATGCTATCATCCTTATTTTAAAAATTTAACCCCTGAAGTTATAAAAGAATTAAAAAGTAGTAATATAGAAATTAATACTTGGACAGTGAATAAGAAAAGAGATATGGAATACTTAATTAAACAAAATATTGATGTTATCATTACTAATCATCCTGATCTACTAAAAGATATCCTCTCTTCCATATAAGTAAGTATCTTTTTCAAAGTTAAAAATGAGTATAAAAACTTCAAAATTTTCATACTCATTTTTTTAATTATCTTCTATCTCTTATTTTTCTTTTAACCAATTGATATCTTTTAAATTTATAATATATCTGAGCAAATGTAGAAACTACAATTATTCCCATTGTTATTGCCAATGTTATCATCAGTGTTTCAATACCCTTTTGAGTTGCCTCCTGCACCCTATGTTCTACAGCATAGGACATTGTAAAATAGACTCCACTTCCAGGTACTAATGGGATCAAACTAGCTATTAAGGTTGAGGTCACTGGTGTTTTTAACATTCTAGCCATTATTTCAGAGTATATTGTCAATCCAACTGATGAGTAAAAAAATGATACTGGATCTGAATTTCCACTATATTTGAAAAGAATATATATAGCCCATCCAATAGCTCCACCAATACTTGCATATATTAGCTTTTTTCCTTTTAAATTAAAGATGATTCCAAAAGCAAAAGTACTTCCAGCTGCTGCAATTATCTCAATAATAACGTGACTATCCATCTATATCTCTCCCAATTTTAAAATTAAAAATAGTGCAAACCCTGTTCCAGAAGCTAGAGCCATACCTATTAAAAAAGCTTCTACAGCTCTTGAAACACCAGATACTAAATCACCTACCACCAGATCTCTAATGGCATTTGTAAAGGCAATTCCTGGTACCAATAGCATCAACATACCTATTGTTGAGTAAGATACAGTACTGAGTATTCCAAATTTCACTCCCAAATACGAAACAAGTGTACATATACTTCCACCTAGAGTATTTAAAAAGAAGGTATTTGTTTGAAGTTTATTGGCAAAATCAGATATTAAAAATACCATACCACCACCTATAAAAGCTACTAATCCATCTGCTAGAGTTCCTTTATAGAGTAGTGCAAAGAAAAATGCTCCCAAACAATAAGCTAAAAAATAGATATATTTGTTATATGGAACTTCCCTATTGATTTTGATTACCTCTTCTGTAAATTTATGAAAACTATACTTATCTAAATCCCTTACTAACTGATTTATTGAATGAACTTTATTCAAATTTATTGTCCTTGAATTTATTCTCTCTACAGCTGAATAGATCTCTCCTCTATGATTTCTCACTGAAGTTATGATACAAGTAATAGAAACAAAGCATTGAGCATTCAAATTATGATGTTTACATATTCTTGTTATTATATCCTCTACTCTATAGGTCTCTGCCCCACTTTGCAAGGCAATTTTACCAGTCATGTTAGCTAAAGTTAATATCTTATTCTCAATAATCATAGTATACCCCACTTTATTTAAACATTTTTAAAACTGTCTCTGAATAATCACCATTTTCATCATGTGCTATCAAAGGTGGTAATACTCTCAATCCAGAGTTACCGTTTTTTACCCCCTCAACTAGTAAAATTTTTCCCTCTTTCTCTATTTTAGTATAACAAAATTGTATTCTTTTTGGTTCAATTCTATATTTTTTCATTGTTTCAATAATATCTATCAATCTATCAACTCTATGAACCATTACAAAATATCCCTTATCTTTTAAAAGACTTGCTGATGTTGCTAGTAATGAATCCAAATTAATTGTTATCTCATGACGAGCGAGTGATAATTGATCTAGATCGTTCAACTGTTTCTCTTCTCCACAAAATTTGAAAAATGGTGGGTTTGTTACAACTAAATCCATACTCCCTCTCTTAAAGTGAGTCTCCCAATTTTTCATATCGTCATTTATAATCTCAATCTGATCACCAAGCTTATTCAACTCTACATTTCTTTTAGCCAATTCACTTGATATTTTCTGTATCTCTATACCATAAATTTTAGAATCTGTCCTCTTAGATAAAAATAGAGGTATCACTCCATTCCCAGTTCCCAAATCCACTATTTTTTTTGTTGTTCTAGTTATTGTTGCAAACTCTGCTACCAACAAAGAATCTATTGAAAAAGAAAAATGATCTGCTCTTTGAATAATTTTCATATCTTTCTGCAAAAGATCAATAACCGTTTCAAATCTATTTTCATCATTCATAAAAAATGATCCTCCTAAAGTTTAATTTACTACTATTTTTCTATGATTTTCTAGTACTTTTATAGTTGAAAACCCCAATAATCTACAATAGGAGAATACCATATCCTGATTATTTTTTTCTAATTTATAGAATTCCTTTGTAAAATTTATTGTAATTACAGGAGCCTCTGGAATCTCTCTATAAAGATTTTTCAGCTCTACAACTAAGTTTTCAAAAAACTTATCTATCTCTAGATTATCAGTAAATACCTCTCCCAAAACCACTAAATTATCTCTATAAAAGATCTTATATATTCCTGTTCCCTCATATCCAGTTATCTCCATAGTAAAATCTATCAAACCAATTGGGGCTAATGAGAGTAGCTCTTTACGTTTAAAAAGAGCCTCAAAATTATTATTTAACTCTAAATATATAGCCTCAACTGCAGATCTTATCTCTGGTAAATTATATTGTTCAAAAACATTTTTAGTCACTGGATTATAAATACTTATCTCCTCTAATTCCAAGAAAATCACCTCTATATAGCATATTGAGTATTGTACATTGTTTGATAGAATCCACCTAACTCCATCAACTCTTTATGAGTTCCTTTCTCAATAATAGCTCCATCTTTTAATACTAATATCAAATCAGCATTTTTTATTGTAGATAGTCTATGAGCTATTACAAAACTAGTTCTGTTCTTAGTTATATTCGTTATAGCTTTCTGAAGTCTCAACTCTGTTCTAGTATCAACTCCACTTGTTGCTTCATCCAGTATTAGGAACTTTGGATTAGAAGCAATTATTCTTGCAATTGTTATCAACTGTTTCTGTCCTTGAGAAAGTACCATGTTGTCCTCACTTATTATTGTATCATATCCCATAGGTAATTTACTAATAAAATCATGAGCACAAGCTAATTTTGCACTATTTATAATATCCTCATCAGATATATTTTCATTTCCATATTTTATATTTTCAGCAATTGTTCCTGTAAATAACCAACTGTCTTGCAATACCATACCAAATAGTTTTCTTAAATCTGATTTTCTATACTCCTCTATATTTACCCCATCTAATAAAATCTCTCCAGATGAGATGTCGTAAAATTTCATTAAAAGATTTACTATTGTTGTCTTTCCTCCACCAGTAGGCCCAACTATTGCAACTAATTTTCCACTATCTACCTTAAATGATAGATTCTTTAATATAGCTACATCTTTTTCGTATGAGAAGTTTACATCTTTAAACTCAACGCTTCCTCTTATCTCATCTGCTTTTAACTCTCTATCTCCACCTAAACTATCCTCTTTTAGTTCCATAAATTGGAAAAATCTCTCTGAACTAACTATTACAGTCTGTATTATGTTATATGCCTCTGATATACTTGCAATAGGTCTATTGAAAAGTTTAGAATATATGATAAAACTAGATAGTTCTCCTAAATTTAATCTTCCTTTCAATATAAATATAGCTCCAATAAAAATTATAAGCGAATACCCTATATTGTTTATAAAGTTCAATGTAGGAAAATTAAATCCTGAGAAAAATAGAGTTTTTATAGCATTCTCTTTATAATCCTCATTCAATCTCTTAAATTTTTCAATAGCTCTCTCCTCATAAGAGAATGACTTTACCTCAGACTGCCCTGTCAACATCTCATCTACAAAACTATTTAATTTACCTAGATGTCTTTGCTGTATTCTTCTTTTCTCCTTACTTTTCATAGTTATTTTCTTTAAGAATACTCCTGTTATAGACACCAGTATCAACTGTATTATTGTCAACGATGGGCTGATATATATCATTATAACCAATGCAGTTGAAATAGTTAATATATTCACTATTATTCTAGTTCCAATCTGTGATAGAGAACTACTTATATTATCTATATCATTTATTAAAATCGTTAAAATATTTCCCTGTGACATAGTATTAAATGTTTTTAATGGAAACTTATGTATCTTTGAGAAAGCATTTTTTCTCATTGTATTTACTATCTCTTGGGATATTACATTCATCTTTACATTCTGTATCAAGGATAAAAAAGCCCCTAATATATAAGTCAATAGTAAGGCTCCAGATATCTGCCCTAAAAATATAAAATTCTCTCTACTCATACCAATATGTATCTGATTTATAGCTTTTCCTACCAAATATGGTCCTATCAATGTAAAGATATTTCCTATTATTGCTAAAATTACTAAAAATAAAAATTTATGTCTATACTGATAGAGATATGGAATTAATTTTTTTAATATACTATTCTTCATCTTCACACTCTCCTGTTATACATATCTCTTGAGATTCACAGATCTCTCTATACACACCACAAGTTTCTACCAGTTTTTCATGTGTATCAAAACCTGCTATCTTACCATTATCTAATACCATTATTCTATCCATCTTTATCAATGAAGATATTTTTGGTGAGATTGTTATTGTTGTAATATGTTTCATATATCTTTTCAACTCTTCTTTCAAATTATGCTCTGTTATAAAATCTAAAGCACTAAAACTATCATCAAATATCAAAATATCTGGTTGTTTCAATAGAGTTCTAGCTATTGATACCCTCTGTTTCTGTCCACCTGAAAGGTTATTTCCACCCTTTATCAGCTGTGTTTCATACTTTTCAGGTAATTTCTCTATAAACTCTTTTCCTTGAGCTATATGTGCCATAAGTTCAAGCTTCTCTCTAGAGGCATTCTGATCTCCCCACATCATATTCTCTTTTACACTTTGTGAGAAAAGAAAAGCTTTCTGTAATACCAAACCAATTTTCTTTCTTAAATTTCCCTCTTTATATCTTTTTATATCTACTCCGTCTACTCTTATCTCCCCTTTTACTGGGTCATAAAATCTTGGAATAAGAGAAACTAAGGTTGATTTTCCTGAACCTATTCCACCAATTATACCTATATTCTCTCCTCTTCTTATCTTAAAATCTATATCTTCCAAGACATATTTATCACTTTTATCATAAGAGAAATATACGTGATTAAACTCTAAAACATTGTCCACTAAATTGTGTTCAAAATCCTCTTGAGTGATCTCCTCAATCTTCTCTCCAACTATCTCCTCCACTCTTTTGTAAGAGATGCTTGTCTTACTATATAAACTAAACAAGAAAGATAGAGCATTCATAGCAAAAAGTATCATATTAAGATAGTTGATAAAAGCTACTATCTCTCCTAATTGCATCTTTCCATAGTGTACTCTTATTCCTCCAAACCATAATACTGCAACTACTCCAACATTCATAAGTAAAGTTATAAATGGAAGTTTACTTATCATAAGGTTTTCAGCTACTATACTCTGCTCTTTAAGATCATCATTTTTCTCATCAAATCTCTCTTCCTCAATCTTTTCTTTAGACAGAGCCCTTACTACTTTCATTCCAGATAGATTTTCTCTCAATATTAAAGTCAAATTATCTAATTTTTTCTGCACTAAAGCATATAATCCAAAAGATTTTTTTACATAGTAAAGAGTTAGATATATTATCAGTGGTGCAATTATTATGAACACAATTGAAAGTGTAGGATTTATAATTATAGCCATAATTACAGCTCCTACTCCTGTTGTCAATCCTCTCAATACCATTCTTATACACATTAGGAACATATTTGTTATCTGATCCACATCTTTAGTTATTCTTGTAATTAAAGAAGCTTGTGAAAACTTATTTAATTGATTGAATGTAAAGTGTTGAATCTTTGTAAATATGCTATCTCTTAAATTTGCTCCAAACTCCTGAGAAGTTTTTGAAGAGAAGTAGTTTGATAAAATAGCTGATAAATAACCTAGTATAGCTACTCCTACCATCTTCCCTCCCATATTTAAAATATAATCAAAATCTCTATTTGAAACACCTATATCTATTACCTTTGCCATTATAAGTGGAAGTGTCAAATCTGCAAAAGATTCTCCCATTTTAAAAAGTGCTGCTATCATTCCCCTAAATAAATAGGGTTTAAAATATTTAAACATTATCCCTCCTAAAATAATTGGTTTTACGAAATATTTAGTATTTACCAGATTTAATTTTATCATATATTCTATTTAAATAATAGAGTAATTTAGTTAAAATTTATTAATTAATTTTTTTATTTTTGTAATCTCTTTGTCACACTCTTATGATACCATAAATCATATAAAAAATCTTTCCCCAAAATATTTTATATAAATGAAAATAGTGGAGTTTATTCTCCACTATTTTTATTTTTTGCAACTTCTGATTATTGACATCTACACAAAAAAATAGTATAATGCGTGGGACAATTATATATTGTAGCAGATGGGTACTCCTATCTGCTTTTATTTTTATAGGAGGTTTTTTATGTTAATCAATTTAAAAGATGATAAAAAATTCTTTAACATTCTTCTTGTATTAGCTATTCCAATTATTTTACAAAATTTGATTGGAGCATCACTAAATCTACTGGACAACTTTATGATAGGAAGTCTTGGAGAAAGTGCTATTGCTGCCACTGGAATAGCAAATCAATATTATATGCTATTTTATCATGCTGGGAATGGATTTGTTGTAGGTGCAGGAATCTTTATGTCACAATATTTTGGAAAAAAGGATATAGATAGTATCTATAAATTTATAGGTATAGCTCTTCTTTTCTCCCAAGTTACATCTTGGATTTTTGCTATTGGAGGGGTATTTTTTGCTGAGGATATAATGAATATCTTTACTAAAGATGAAGTTGTTACAACTCTTGGAAAAAACTATTTAGCTGCAGTTGCTCCTAGTTATATCTTTATGAGTGTATCACTCTCATTTGCTATGGCTTTGAGAAGTTCGGGATATACAAAAATACCTATGTATGGAAGTATGATTGGGCTTGCTTTTAATGCAATTTTAAACTACATATTTATCTTTGGTAAATTTGGCTTTCCTGCACTTGGAGTAACTGGAGCTGCTCTTGGTACTACCGTAGCTAGATTTATGGAGATGAGTTTCATTCTTCATACTATCTACATAAGAGATAAAAATATCATCGCTGGAAAGTTAAATCAACTTTTTAGTTTCTCTAAAGAATTGATAAATAAGTACTTAAGAACTGCTACTTCAGTAGTTTTTAATGATGTGATGTGGATAGGTGGAATGACTGCATATTTTATAGCTTATTCTAAACTTGGAACTAATGCTACTGCTGCTATGCAGATAGGTAATACTCTAAATAACGCATTTAACCTTTTTGCTGTAAGTATCTCTATCGCCTCTAGTATAATTATTGGTAATAATATTGGGGCAGGAAAAGAGAGTGAAGCTAAAGAAATGGCTATTAAAATTAGTATCTGGGGAGTGCTTTTAGGGATTGTAATTGGAGCTATATTCTTTTTAATATCACCTCTTATCCCTAAACTATTTGCAATATCTGATGAAACAAAATCAAGTGTAATTGCTATACTTAAAATAATGGCTATCATACTTCCTATCCGTTTCTTTGGTATTGTTCAAATCATAGGGGTTCTCCGTGGTGGTGGAGATGTTATATATGCTATTTTAGTTGAACTTATAGCTGTTTGGGGAATTGGAGTACCACTTTCTTTCTTGGGAGCCGTATATTTCCACTATCCTATAGCTATTGTCTATGCTCTCACTTGTTTAGAGGAGCCTTTCAAAATGATAGCTACTATTCCTAGACTTGTATCTGGTAAATGGATTAAAAATTTGGTTAAATAAGTTTATAAGAATAAGATAGATCTTAATATTTTTAAGCAAAACTAAAAACCCTCTCTAAATAATTATATAATTATCTCGAGAGGGTTAAAATTTTAATTAGTCCTCATATCCATTAGGATGAGTTTTATGCCAATTCCAAGCAGTTTCTATAATTTTATCAAGAGTATTATACTTAGGTTTCCAATTTAACTCTCTCATTGCTTTTTCAGAAGTAGCTACAAGCTTAGCAGGATCTCCAGCTCTTCTAGGAGATACAATAGCAGGAATAGGGTGACCTGTTACCTTTCTAGTAACTTCTATTACCTCTTTAACAGAGAATCCCTCTCCGTTACCTAAATTAAATATAGCACTCTCCTCTCCTTTATAAAGTCTTTTTAAAGCAAGGATATGTGCATCAGCAAGGTCCATAACATGGATATAATCTCTTATACAAGTTCCATCAGGAGTAGGATAGTCATCTCCATATATTCCTATACTCTCTCTCTTTCCTAGAGCAACTTGTAAAATTATAGGAATAAGGTGACTTTCAGGATTGTGATCCTCTCCGATCTCTCCACTTGGATGTGCCCCTGCAACATTGAAGTATCTCAATGCAGTAAATTTTATACCATAAGCTAGATCACACCATTTCATCATTTTTTCAACTGCTAACTTACTCTCTCCATAAGGATTAGTAGGGAAAGTCTTATCTGTTTCTAATATAGGGATATTTTCAGGCTCTCCATAAGTTGCAGCTGTTGAAGAGAAAACAATATGTTTAACTCCGTGTTTTCTCATAGCTTTTAATAAGCAAAGAGTTCCATAAAAGTTATTTTCAAAATATTTTAATGGTTCAGTCATACTTTCACCAACTAGAGAGAAAGCAGCAAAGTCTATAACTCCCTCTATCTTATTTTCTTTGAACACTCTATCTAAAAACTCTTCATCTCTTAAATCACCAAGAACAAGCTTTGCTTTTTCATGTACTGCATCTACATGTCCAGTTAAAAGATTATCTAAAACAACAACTTCCTCTCCACTATCTATAAGGGCTCTAGTTACATGACTTCCAATATAACCAGCACCACCACATACTAAAACTGACATAATTAGCCTCCTTAAAATTAAATACTATTTATATGGTCAACAAATCTTAGTAAACCACTTTGTCCTTTCTCATCTCTTTTATACACTCCAGCATCTTCTAAAACTCTTGAGAAAGTTATACCTACTTCAGATTTTAATATATCATAAGCATTTTGAGAAGAGATTTTTTCATATTTTTTCATAATATTTTTAATCCACTCTAAATGTTTCTCAACTTTACTATCATTTTGTATTCTATTTTCATAGTCATTTTCAACTATATACCTACTTAAAATTTCCAACTCCTCTTTTAGTCTTCCAGGAAGAACAGCTAATCCCATAACCTCAATAAGCCCTATATTCTCTTTTTTAATATTGTGTACATCAGAGTGAGGGTGGAATATTCCAAGAGGATGCTCTTCACTAGTTCTATTATTTCTTAAAACTAGATCCAATTCAAATTTCTCTCCTCTTCTTCTTGCTATAGGAGTAATAGTGTTGTGTGGTGTATCTTCACTATAGGCAAGAATACCTAAAGCTTCATCACTGTATTCTCTCCAATTATTTAGGATTTTATCAGCTAAATCCACCAACTTTTCTCTATTTTTACTAGAGATTCTAATAACTGACATAGGCCACTTAACAATACCAGCTTCCACATCTTCAAATCCTTTAAATGATATTTTTTTCTCAATAGGAGCCTTAGCCATAGGAAATTCATGGTGTCCACCTTGGTAGTGATCGTGACTAAGAATAGATCCACCCACTATTGGTAGATCAGCATTAGATCCTAAGAAATAGTGTGGTAAAATCTCTGTAAAACCTGTTAATCTATTAAGAGCTTCTTTAGTTATCTTCATAGGTCTATGCTCTTTAGCAAAAACAATAGCATGTTCATTATAATATACATATGGAGAGTATTGCATAAACCACTCTTCATTAGTAAGAGTTAGAGGTATAACTCTATGATTTTGACGTGCAGGATGATTTAATCTACCAGAATATCCAACATTTTCATAACAAAGTAAGCATTTAGGATAAGAGGCTTGAGGCATCAATCTCTCTCTAGCAATATCTCTAGGATCTTTTTCTGGTTTTGAAAGATTTACTGTTATCTCCATATCTCCATACTCGGTAGATGAGAACCAATGCATATTTTTAGCTATTCTATCCACTCTTATATAGTTAGATTTTTGTGCAAAATCATAGTAGAAGTTTGTTGCACTCTCTACCCCTTTCTCTTGAGTAAGTTTTTCAAATTTATCTATAATTTGAGTAGCTGTAGGAGTTATTTTTCCCATTACTTTAGTATCAAAAAGATCTCTTAAAGTGATAGTATCCTCAATTATTGAGTTTTTAACAGCATAATCACAAATATTTTTTAATATCTCCGTAGGATAATCAGGAATCTCATTCTCAGTTATCTCTACCTCTTCCCATTCAGCTATATTTAGTAGTTCTAAGATCTCATTTCTAGCAATAATCTCATCATATTTACCTATCAATCCATTTTTTAATCCAAAAGCTAGTAATAGTTTGATCTCTTTAAAAATATTCATTAAAATTCCCCCAACTTTCTACTTCCATCACCTATCTTAGCAACATAAAAATCAGCAACTAAACCTGTTTTAGCTGTATATTTTTCTCCAACAGATTTGATAAAGTTATCTATGTTTTCATCTTTAACAATACTAACTGTACAACCTCCAAATCCAGCACCAGTCATACGAGCTCCAATTACTCCTTCAGCTTCCCAAGCAGCTTCTACTAAAGAATCTAGCTCAAAACCAGTTACTTCATAATCATCTCTTAAAGAGATATGAGAGGCATTCATAAGCTTACCAAAAGATGTTATATCCCCTGATTTTAATTTTTGAACAGCTTCCACAGTTCTAGCATTTTCTGTTACAGCATGAGTGGCTCTTTTAAGTTGTTCTTCATCAGTTATGAAGTGTTTTACTTCATTGAATCTATCTACAGAAAGCTCTCCTAAGTATTTAATATCTATACCATTTTCATTTAAAACTTTTACAGCTGCTTCACAAGAAGCTCTTCTTTCATTATATTTAGAGTCAGCAAGTCCTCTTTTTTTATTAGTATTAGCTATAACTACAGAGGCACCATTTAAAGAGATAGGTGCATATTGATAGTTTAAAGAGTTGCAATCTAAAAGGATAGCATTATCTTTTTTACCCATACCAATAGCAAACTGATCCATAATTCCACAGTTTACACCTATAAATTGATTCTCTGCTTTTTGAGATAATTTAACCATTTCTACCATATCAATATCTAATTTAAAGAAATCCTTTAATACAACAGAGATAAGTAGTTCCAATGATGCAGATGATGAAAGTCCAGCACCATTAGGGATAGTTCCATTGATTAATATATCAAATCCAGAATCTATCTTATATCCAGCATCAATAAATGTTTTGATAACTCCCTTTGGATAGTTAGCCCAATTATCCTCTTTTTTATTGATTAACTCATCTAATGTAAACTCTTTAACTCCTTCATCTACAAAGTTTAATGAGTACATTCTAAATCTATTATCATCTCTTTTTACTGCTATACCATAAGTTCCAAAGTCAAGAGCACAAGGGAAAACAAAACCACCATTGTAGTCTGTATGTTCACCGATAAGATTAACTCTACCAGGAGAGAAGAAAGCTTCTACCTTTCCTTCATAATTAAAAACTTTTTTAAATTCTCCAACTAATTTTTCTATCATGTTTGACCTCCGATTGAAATATCTAATTACCTATCATAAGTATATAATATTTTGACAGTTAATAGAATTAAAAAGGTAAAAAAAATAAAAACTTATTAAACTTTATAAAATAAGTTTTGCTTTTAGAAAAAAATTGAGTAAAATATAGATAAGAGAGTATAGAAAGAGGAGGGTACCTTGAAAAAAGAAAATGTTAAATTGAAAATTTTGGAATTGATAAAAGAAAAAAATGGAGTTTCAAGAATAGAAATATCTAGAATATTTGGAATTACTCCAGCTGCAGTTGGAAAAATAGTGAATGAATTTTTAGATAAAGAGATTGTTATAGAAGAGAGAATAGGTGTATCTACTGGTGGAAGAAAACCTACCCTACTCAATCTTAATAAAGAAAAAATAGGAAAAATTTTAGGAGTCTACTTTGCCCCTACCTTTGTAGTTTTAAATGTAGGAGATATTGACGGAAATAATTTTATCAGTAAAAAATTTAGACTTGGAGATCTTGGTGGAGATATAATTGGACAGACAGAAAAGCTTATTGGGGTTATTTTAAAGAGAACAAAGGGAATAAATATGATCTCTGTAGTAATGAATGGATTAGTGGACAGTGAAAGGGGAATCTCTATATTTTCGCCACACTATAATACTAAAAATATCCCCATTGTTGAGAGATTTGAAAAAAAATTTAAAAAGAAAGTTTTTATAGAGAATGACGTCAGAGCTATGGCTCTAGCAGAAAAAGTTTATGGACTATGTAGAGAGAACAATAATTTTGTAGTTTTAAATGTTGAAGAGGGAGTGGGAGGAAGTATATATTTAAATAATATGCTCTATCATGGATATGGCTCAATGTCAGGTGAACTAGGCCATATGGTTGTAAGAAGAAATAGTCTTGAAAAATGCTCTTGTGGAAAAAAAGGATGTTTAGAGACCGAGGTATCTAATAGAGCAATAATAAAAAAGGTAGTAGCTTCAATAAAGATAAATAACCAATATAGCTCTTTAAAAAAAATATTAGAAAAAGAGGGAATGTTAAAGATAAAGGATATTATAAAAGGAGTAGAGGAAAAGGATATGGTAAGTTTAACAGTTACAATGGAGGCTCTACACTATATAGCTCATGCCTTAGATATGATAATCTCTGTAATCAATCCAGAAAAAATAATAATATATGGAGATCTATTTCAAAGTGAATATATTTTTAAAAATATGTTAAAAGAGATCAGAAAGCTAACTTTAGACGAACAGTATTATCAAATTAAAAGAACAGAGTTTCAAGAGAACATATATAATATAGCACCTATGGCTTTAGCTAACTATATGTTATTTAGGTAATATAAAAAGAAAAAGGCCTGATTGCTCAAGCCTTTTTCTCACTATATAAAACATCTTGGGGAAAGATTTTATGTATTAATAATAACATTAAAATGTGACGATTTCGTGACGAAATTTCAAAAAAATATATTTTTTTATTATAAAATATTTTTTAGTGAAATTTTTGAAAAATAAATATTATTTTTTTTATAATTTAAATTTTTTTATTGAAAATGAATGATAAATTATAATATAAACTTATCTAAATTCTCCTCGTTCTCCTCTTTTTTAAAGATTTTTTTAATAAAGTTTATATCAATATTTATTTTTCTACTCTCTTCATATGGAGCTTCAAACATAACCTCTCTCAATAGCTCTTCAATTACAGCCGACAATCTTCTAGCACCAATATTTTCAACTTTTTCATTTTGAGTTGCAGTTATCTCAGCTATCTTTTCAATAGCCCCCTTTGTAAAGTTAAGCTCCACATTATCCACAGCTAACATGGCTTTATATTGATCCAAAAGATTGTATTCTACTTCAGTAAGAATTTTAATAAAATCCTCTTTTTCAAGATTTTTTAACTTTATTTTAATTGGAAATCTTCCTTGTAATTCTGGCATCAAATCTGAAGGTGAGCTCTGTGAAAATGCTCCAGCAGCAATAAATAGAATGTGGTCAGTTTTAACAGGTCCAAATTTAGTCATAACAGTACTACCTTCAACTATTGGAAGTATATCTCTTTGTACACCTTGTCTAGAGACATCTCCCTTTCCACCACCCTCTCTTTCAGTGATTTTATCTATCTCATCAATAAATATAATTCCATTATTTTCAACATTTTCAATAACCTCATTATTTAAAGATTCAAGATCAATTTTTTTCTCAACCTCTTCATCTAAAAGTATAGAGATTGCATTCTTTACTGTAGTAGTAAATTTTTTAGACTTATTGGGAAGTGAAGACATCATCTGATCCAAAAAGCCACCAATATCCTCTCCTCCACCTGCAACAACCTCAATAATAGGTATATCATTATCTTTTTTAGGTCTATCTATCTCAATTTCAGTATCATCATACTTACCATCAATAATATCCTTAACAATTTTCTCTTTTTCAGTGTCATTTAAGGTATCATAAGGTTTTAATAGTTTAGCAATTTTTTCAACAGCTATTTGAAAAGATTGCTCTCTTAAAGAGTTAAATTTATCCTCTTTCATCTTTCTGTATGTAAGAGAAACTAAATCTTTTATTATACTTTCAACATCTTTTCCTACGTATCCAACTTCAGTATATTTTGTAGCCTCCACCTTTAAAAATGGAGCATTGGCAATCTTAGCTATTCTTCTAGCTATCTCAGTTTTTCCAACACCTGTAGAACCTATAAGTATGATGTTTTTTGGTGTAATCTCTTTTCTTAAGTTTTCATCTTCTATCATCTTTCTTCTATCTCTATTTCTCAATGAAATAGCCACGTTTTTTTTAGCTTCATCTTGTGAAATTATATATTTATTTAATTCCTCTAAGATTTTTTTAGGTGTAAGTTCTTTATTCATTCCCTATATCTCCTCTATTTTATAAATCTATTATCATAATATCTCTTAAAGCTTGTAAATTTTCAAATGTAGGTGTATCTATTCTAACTTTATAGGTTACTCTGTCATTGTACCCCTTATCAAGATACTCACCATTTCCATTATTAACTATGCTCTCTACCTCTCCAATTTTTTCATAATTGAAGTCTAGAAGATAGATTTTTCTCTCAACATACTCCTCTATTCCAGCTTCTTGTATAGCAAGTTTAGCTGTTTTAGCATAATTTCTAACCAAGCCACCAGCTCCCAACTTGATCCCTCCAAAATATCTAGTAGCAACAACAGCAAGATTAGTAACTTCCATATAGTTGATGATATCTCCCATAGGTTTCCCCGCAGTACCACTAGGCTCCCCATCATCATCTGTTTTAAAATACTCTTGACCATTATCTATAACTTTGTATGCTGAGCAATTATGAGTAGCATCTAAATGCTTTAATTTTATAGATTGAATAAATTGCTCCGCTTCAATCTTACTTCCAACAGGCTTAACATAACCAATAAACCTCGATTTTCTCTCTTCAAATTCAATAACATACTCTCTTGCAACACTTTTCATAAACTCTCTCCATTAAATAACTCTATATAAAAATTCAACTATAAATTGATAAGTTGGTATAATAAAATTATACAAAATTCCTGTCCAACTCAAAATCATAATAATAAATATACCATATCTATCCATATGAAATACACTCTCTCTTAAACTCTCACTACCAATAGAGACAACCACCCTAGATCCATCTAGTGGAGGTATAGGTATTAGATTAAATACAGCAAGTAAAATATTTAACTTAACCATATATACAACAGCCCCTACTAAATGCCATGATAAAAGAAATTCATACATATATTTAATCATAAAAATTCCCATAAAGGCAAGTAAAATATTTGCCGACACACCAGCTATTGCCACTAAAAACTCCCCAACTCTACCATATTTTAGTCTATAGTAATTTATTGGAACAGGCTTAGCCCAACCAAATACAAAAGATGACCCTGCTAAAATCGAGAGTATAGGGAAGAGTGTTCCTAAAGGATCTAGGTGTTTAAGCGGATTTAAACTGAGTCTTCCATAGATTTTTGCAGTGTTATCTCCACAGAGATAAGCTACAAAACCATGTGCTAATTCATGGATTAGCAAAGATATCAATAAAAGAGCTATATTTATAAAAATAGAGGGATCAAATAGAAGAGTTTTACCAAAAGTTAGTAAAAAATATATAAGTATAACTCCTAAAATTAATTTTGTTGAATTTGGCATATCTCTATTGAGATATTTTAGTTCTTTTAAAAATTTTTTCATTTTTTGTAGAATCCTTTCTAAATTTGAGTATAAACACTATTACTAAGAAAACAGGATAGAATAGTGTTAGAAAAATACTATCATCTTTATACTCTATGCTCATCAATGGAATTGAGTAAAATAGATTTACTGCTCTAGAAAATATATAATATGCAAAGTTTAAAAAGGGAACTACTAGAGATCCTAGATATATATTTTCTAGAAGTAGAGCTATAAAAGATAGTGAAATTACTATACTTCCGATTGGAAGTATAAATATATTTGAAATAAATGATAAAACCTGTATCACTCCAAAATTTTTTATTAGAAGTGGAGTGAGAAACAGTTGTATACTTAAGGTTAAAATTATACCCTCTATAAACTTAGACTTACCTTTATAGATTTTAGTTTTAATCCAAGGAAAAAATCCTACAATAGCCAAAACTGCCCCATAAGAGAGTTGAAATGAGATACTGAATATAGAAGCAGGATTGATTATTAGGGATAGGACATAACTAAATACTAAAGATTTAGCTAGTTCAGTATTTTCATTAAAAATCTTACCTAAGAGGTAGATAGCTCCCATAATATATGCTCTATTGAGTGAAGGAGAATGCTGTACTCCAAGATAATAGATAGTTAGTAAAACTAAGAGTAGCATATTTCTCTCTCTTTTTTTTAAGGGTATTTTAAAAGAGAGTAAAAAGGAGAAGAGAGAGATAACAAGGGTAATATGAAACCCAGATAGAGCCATCAGATGTGAGATCCCTATATAATTAAATTTAGCTCTCATCTCCCTTGAAAGTCTATAATTCTCTCCTAAAATAACAGCTTGAAACATCCGTCTAAAATCATAATCAAAATTTTTTAATAATGAGTTACTTCTCTCTTGAAAATACTGCTGTACTCTATTGGGAACAACAGATTCTAATTTTAATACATCTACCTCATAATATAGATTATTGTATTTTTTAGAGATATTTTTAACTTCAGCAACTACTAGGTACTCTCCTTCCTTGCAGTTGGATAGAGAGAGATAGGAGTTCTTTAGTGGGTACCGTGTATCTATCTTCTCAATTTTACTGACAGCACCGTAATTAAAAACTTGAAACTCTTTGATATCTCCCACTTTAATGGAGTGATCAAAGATAAAAATAGCTCTCAATAAAAATAAAAATGGGAGTAATATTAGAAATATATTTTTATTGCTATTGAAAATATAGAGTCCAACTATAAAAATGGAGCTCAATATGATACAGAGATTAAATGGTAAAAGCATAAAACCAAATAATATAAGAGAAATCTCAAAAGCTATAATATATATAATTTCCATAATATCCTCCCATTGTACTACTCTTTATACCTATAATAAAAGAAAAATGAGATTAAAAATGATATAGATGAAACAATGGCTGTCAAGTAGATACCTGATTTTTCAACACCTTTTGGAGCTGTAGTTATAGCAGATAAAATATCTCCATTCCCAGCTACCAATATAATTGGAAGAATAAGAATAGATATCATAAATGCCATTTTTAAGAAAAATCCCTGTATACCAAAACAAACACCCTCAATTCTATTTCCACTCTCTTCACTAATTCTATTTCCGATCTCACTCAACATTGCTGGTGGAAAGATAAAAGCTGCTCCAGCTACTGGTATACCAATCAAAGTGAAAAGAGGATACCCAAATGAAACAGGAACCAGCTTACCTAATTGAGAAAGTAAGAGAGTAAAAATAATTAATAAACTTAAACAGATTAACATTATCTTTCTATACCCATATTTTTTAGAAAGTTTATTTGTAGGATAGAAGCAAAGAGCTGACATTCCAAAAAGAAGTGCTGAAGCAATTGTGATAGCTCCCTTTCCCAAGCCCATAATATCCTCTATAAAGTAGTTCATAATAGCTCTCAAATTATTGAACCCTATAAAGAAGAAGAGTAATCCAAATAGATAGTTGATAAAGTCTTTATTCTTGAAAACTGTACTCATAGTATCTTTAAAGTTTGCCTGTGAAGTCAAGCCTAAAGAGTATTTTTTTTCAGGAACAAGAAAGACTGTTATAAGTCCACCTACAATTACAAGAGCACATAGAGAGATAACCATACCCCTTATTCCAACCAGTGTATCTCCTCTTCCTAAAGTTTTAATTAAAGCTCCAGGAATTATCATAGCCACAGCTGTATAGATCAATCTAAAAATAGATTGCCAAGTGGAAAGATTCAACCTTTCCTCAGTTGTCTGTCCAATCTCAGGAATAAGAGAGTTGTAAGGAGCACCAACTATTGTATAAAATGTAAAGAAAAGTGACCCAACTCCAGCCAAATAAAAAAATGCTAATTTCTCATTATTCATAGGTGGATAGAAAAAAGCAACTGTAAATATAGCTAGTGGAATGATACCAATAGCTATAAAAGGAATTCTTCTCCCCCATCTAGTATTCACTTTGTCAGATAAAAATCCTACAAGTGGATCTGTAACCATATCAACTACTCTAGATATAACTAGAGCCATTGAGATAAAAAGTGGTGCCATAACAGGCTTTAATCCTGATGATTCAGGTGGTAGATAAAAATAGAGTATCCATTGAGCAAATATCTGATCAACAATGGCGTAACTAACCCCTAAACCATAAAATATCTGTATATTTGTTGGTAATCTTCTACTCATTAATAATATCCTCCCTGTATATTATTGGTATTTTATACTCTTGATAACTATTGATTAATCTATAAAGCTTAGAACAGTTTTCATTAAATTCAATCAATGAACAAACTTCCTCGGAAAAAGTTTCATTCATCTTTTTATATGAAGTTATAATCTTTTTATTATTAGTACCCTTTAAGAAGTTTAGATACTCACGTCCTCTATTGTTAAAGCCTAAAATTTTGACATAGGGAACCTCTTTTTTTACCTGTTCAGTAATTTTGCAAGTAAGTCCCAACAAGATGTGCATTAATACTCTCTGTGTCCTTCCCAAAGTATACCTTTTATTAGTGATGTTTTTAAAAAAATCCTCATAATTTTCAAACTTCAGAGCATTTTCATAGAGTCTATTTTCAAATCCAATCTCCAAATCCTGTATCTCAGATAGATTTCTACAATTTTTAATAAGTTCATATCTAATGAGAGGATAAAATCTCTCTATTGAGGTAAAATTTGCATACTCTTTTAAAATATCAAAACTCTCTGGAGTCACTATATTTTGAAAATCTTGTTGATTTCTAATAGAGTCTCTAATCTTGGTAGCACTAGCAAAATTTCCAATGATATTTGTATCATGATACCCTACCTTCTCTCTCTTAAGGGTCTTTGGAACAATTTTACTCTGCCAGTAATTTATAGCTTTAATATACTCTAAGCCGAGAATATCATTTGAATTTAGTTCCTTTTCTCCAAGTATCTCTCTCATAGTTAGACTGTGTGCAGTAGGATAGGATAACCCCTCTTTCAATCTCTTTTTTAAATTTGCTTTAAAAACATCACTCTCTTGAAGAGTTGATATTCTCTTTAAATCTTCAATATCTCCTGACTCAGAACCAAAAAATAATGAGTCACACTGCAGTTCTTCTAAAATACCAACAGCTCCCTTAGCAAAAATTTCAGCACTTTGAGAAGAGTAAAAAACAGGTAATTCAACTACCATATCCACTCCATTTGCTAAAGCCATCTTAGTTTTAGTCCATTTGTCAATTATAGAGGGTTCACCTCTTTGTACAAAATCTCCACTCATAATAGCTATTATAGTATTTTGAGGATCTGTTTCACGAGCTTTTTGTAAATGATACTTATGTCCGTTGTGAAAAGGATTGTATTCCACTATTATTCCTGTGGCTTTCATCTTTTCTCCTTTCATTATTTTTGTTTATATTATATCATATTTTCCCAAAATAAAAAGAATTAAGAGTGCATGAAATTATATTTAATCTAATATTAGTGAAGGAATTATACAGTGGGTTGTTATATTGTCTTTTAGAAAGTAAAATGGTAGAATATGAAAAAAGTAAAATGAGTATAGTAATTCAAGGAGTATAAAAGTATGAATGAAAAGGTAAAAAAGTCAGTAATAGAGACTAAGTATTTAAATGTCGAAAATACACCTAGATATAGAGCTATTGTAAGATTTTTATATATTCAATTTGAACAATTGAAATATTGGGTACAAAGTGATGATATTTATGAAGAGCTAAAAAAAGATAATTACTTTAACGATTATACTCGTGAACAGTGTTCTCAAGATTTAGAAACTTTATGTAATTGGGGAAATTTAAAGAGTATACAAGATACTAAAAACTTTAAAACTATTGAAGAATATATGAATAAAAAATTTCGATATCAACCTACTGAACAAACTATAATAATTGAAAGAATGTTAATAAAACTTGAAAATATGGAGATTGAAACATTTTCACTAGAACCTACATTAATAGAGAAAATTGCAAATAGTATCAAAGAAATAAACTTTATGTCTCTTGAAGAAATAGATAAAAATTTTTCTTGGTGGGATACTTTACATCAAAATTTCATTACATTAAATCAAAATTATCGTGACTATACAAAAGAACTTGAGAATATTAAAGCCAAGAATTTACTTGATATAACTGAATTTTTAATATTCAAATCCAGTTTAACTGAATATTTAAGGAAGTTTATTAAATCACTTCAAAAAAACTCACTATTAATAGAAAGTTACCTGCACTCTTTAGATGATGAAAAAGTACATAAACTATTTGAAAATATTATTTCTTATGGACTGGCTATTCCAAGAACTAAAAAAATTAATGAAACACTATATAGAGAAAATATCTTCAATAGTTGGGAAAATATTAAAGAGTGGTTTATAGGAACAGGAACAAAAGAAGCTGAAACAGTTAAAATCTCCAATCTAACTACTGAAATAATTAGAAAAATTACTAACTATGCATTTAAAATCTCTCAAACTTCAAATATTTCTCAGAATAGACAAAGTGAATATCTAAAAATAGCTACATTGTTTTATAGATGTGAAGATATAAACAATGCTCATAAACTTTCATCTTGTGTTTTCGGTATACCTACAACCTTTAAATTAAAATTTTCTCTAGAAAGAAAAACAGATGATATAAATAGCAGTGTTTTTGATGAAAAGCCAGCAATTATAAAACTCACTTCAAAAAATAAGGTACGAAAAGAGAGACAGAATAGAACTAACATAATAGATAATACAGAACTTAAACTGGAAACACAGAAAAAGTTATTAAAAGAGATTGAAAAAGAGAAAGAGATTTTAGATAGTTATATAATTGATAATAAGCTTATTTTTTCTCAACTTCCAGTACTGGATAAGAATATTAGAGATAAATTTTTAAACTGGTTATTCAAAGCTTTTGAAAATATAAATTATAAATATACCACTGAATATGGTAGAAATTATAGAGTTGAAAATATTAACCCAAAGGAGAATTGTGTTTTAAGAGCTGAAGATGGAGATATGTTCATGCCCTCTTTTGTTTTAATATTTGATATTGAAAAATAGGAGTTAAAAGATGAAAACGTTAGAAGAATTACTTTCTAGAAGGTGGATAACAACCGAAAAAAATAAAGAACTTTTTTATAAAATACATGATGAATATTTAGAATATGAGGATTTTTTAAAAGATAAACTGGGTTATGGAGCAATATTTCAAAACAATTTTATAAAACTGGATAAATATGGTGTCCCACCAAAGATTTGGATGGGGATAACTGAATTTAAAAGTAAAATGAGCTATGTTTTTCTATGCCTTATTCTCGCCTTTTTAGAAAATTTTGATGAAGAGGAACAGTTTATTTTATCAGAACTTGTAGAGTTTATAACCATTACATTTAAAGAAGAAAATATTGACTGGGTTAATCGTTCAAATAGAACTGCTTTAGTTGATACTTTAAAGTTTTGCCTACAAGAGGAAATAATTAGAAAGAATGATGGAAGTGAAGAGAATTATACTAACGATAGCAATGCTCAAGTGCTTTATGAAAATACAGGGTTATCAAAATTTTTTATGAGAATATTTAATCAAGATATCAATGACCTCAATACAATTAATGATTTTGAGAATATTAGCTCTATATCTGAAAGTTCAAAGGGAGAAATATTCTTAAGACACCAGGTATACAGAAAACTTTTAATGACACCAGGAGTATTCAACACTCCTGAAAATGAAGAAGAATTTAAATATATAAAAAGACATAGGGAGAATATACAAGAAACTTTTTCTAAATATTTTGATGTTAGTTTACATGTTCATAAAAATGTTGCCTTTTTAATTTTAGGTGAGAATTCAAATTTTGGAAAATATTTTCCTGATGATACTGCTAGTAGTAAAATAAGTATCAAATGTAATATTGCTCTTTTAATCAATTCCTACATTAGAAAGGAAATAGATGATAAAAAAATAGAGATAGATTTTAAAGATAATATTTTTCTAAAAAAGGAATATCTTAATGAATTAATAATAAAAATCAGGAAAAAATATAATATTGTATTTACTAAAGAGTTTAGGACTATAAGTGATGAAAAATTTATTATCACTATAATAGAGTATTTAAAAAATTTAGATATGATAGTGGAGGAAAATGAGAATTATATTTTTAATTCAATAGTGGGAAAAGTTATTGGTGAATATGATGAAACTCTATTAATGGAGGGAAATAATGAATAAAAATAATTGGGAAATAAATAGAATAGGACTTATCAACTTTTGGTATTACGACGATGAGGAGTTTGAATTGATTGATGGAAGATTGCTCTTAAGAGGAAATAATGGTGCTGGAAAATCTCTTACTATGCAAAGTTTTATTCCATTGTTATTAGATGGTAACTTAAGGCCTGAAAGACTAGATCCTTTTGGATCAAGAGACAAAAAAATTAAAAATTATCTTTTAGATGAAAATGATAACAGAGAGGAAAGAACTGGCTATCTCTATATGGAATTTAAAAGAAAAAATATAAATGAGTATATTACCATAGGAGTAGGACTTCAAGCAAAAATTCATCAAAATGTCAGTTCTTGGTTTTTTATACTAAAAGGCGGAAAAAGAGTTGGAAAAGACTTTTTATTATATAAAAAATCTGGTGATATTAAAATTCCGTTTTCAAAGATAGAACTTCGTAATAGGCTTGAGAGTTGTGATGAATTAATAGATAGCTCCAATCATTACTTAAAGAGAATCAATAATATATTTTTTGGATTTCAGAGTGAAGAGGAATATAAGGAGCTTTTAGAACTTCTTATTCAAATTCGTTCACCTAAACTTTCAAATAGTTTTAAACCAACTAAGATGATTGAAATACTTAATAATTCATTGACAACTTTATCCAGTGAGGATTTACACACTATCTCTGAAAGTATAAAAAAAATGGATGAATTAAAGGCAAATTTACAGGAGTTAGCTTTTAAAATTTCATCAGGTGAAAAGATATTAAGAGTATTTACAGCTTATAATGAAGAGATAATACTGGAGAAAATGAAAACTTTTTTTAATGTATCACAGGAGTTTAAAGAATTAAAAAAAGGGATTAAAGGCTCTGAAGAAATTGTTGAAAAAATAAATAGAGAAATATCTAACATAGAGAAAAAATTAGATCAACTAAACAATGAACTTTCTAATATACAACAGGAAAAAATATCCCTTGAAAAAAATAATTCAACAAAATTAAAAGAGGAGTTTGAGCTTTTAAAAATTGATTTTAAAAAAAATGAGGAAATACTCATTGAAAAGAATGAAACTTTCGAAAAAAGTAAGGGTAATTTAAATAAAAAAAATATTACTCTGAAAGAAGAAAATAAAAATATAGAGTTATTTAAATACCAAATAGATAAATTTTTAAAAGAGATGGAAGATGAAATAGACATTGAGGAGTTTTCAGAATTTTTATTATTTAAAGAGGAACTATTAAAAGATATAGAAAAAGAATATGATTTTTCTTTTCATCAAGATGAGATAAAAAAATATACAAAAAATCTAGAAAAAGCAAAAACAATACTTCAAGAATTAGAATACTTAGAAAATCTTTATTCAAAAGCTTTAGAAGCATTAGAGAAAAAAGAAAATGATCTAAATTTTGCTGATAAAACAAAAGAAAAGTATGAAATTCAAGTAGCTGAAATAAAAGAGGAGCTCATAGAAAAAATTTATTCTTGGCACGATAAAAATCAATATTTAAAACTTTCACAACCACAATTTGAAACTCTTCTTACAAAAATACATACTTTTAATAAAGAATCGCAATTTGAAGAGATTAAAAATCAGATTGTTCCAACCTATGAAACTTTCGAAAAAGAATTTAAAAAGTTAAAATTTGAAATAGAAAATAATTATATAGGTCTAGAAAATAGCGTTGAAGAGTTAAAATTAAAACTTTACAATTTAGAAAATACTAAAGAAATTGAGCCAGACAGAACTCAAAATATTATTGATAATAGAACAACCTTAAAGAATTTAGGTATCCCTTTTATAGAGTTCTATAAATGTGTTGATTTCCCAGATAATATTACAGAACAACAAAGAAATAATATTGAAGAGGCTCTATACAATATGGGAATATTAGACGCACTGATAGTAGAGCCTAAATATAGAGAAAGAGTATTGAGGTTGAATGAAGGTGTTTGTGATAAATATATTTTTTCAACACAGGAAAAGATTAGAGTTGATTTTGAAAATATATTAAAAAATGATAAAGCAGAGATAAATTTTGAAAATAGTACTTTTATTGAAAAAGATGGTAATTATAAATTAGGGATTATTGAAGGGACAATAACTAAAAATTATAATAACTATTTTATTGGAATTGAAGCAAGAAAAGAGTTTAGAAAAAAGAAGATAAATCTATTAAAAGAGGAGATTACTCTATATTGTGAAAAAATAGCTATAGAAAAAAACAAGGAAAAAGAGTTAATAGAAAAAATAGATAGTTTAGAATTAGAAAAGAATAGTTTCCCTAAAGGTGAAGATATCTTAACTGCTTTTCAATTACTAACTAGAAGCGAAATGGAGTACGATATTGCAAAAAATGAGTTTGAAAAACAGAGAGAATTTACTGAGCAGGAAGAAATAAAAAAAGAAAAGAAAAAAAATGAAGCATTTCTCTTCTGTAGGGATTTAAAAATATCTCCTAAATTAGAGGAAGTAGAGTTAAAATTAGTTTCTATAAAAGAGTACGTCTCTATTTTTAATGAACTCAGAAATATCCACTCTAAATACCTAAATTCTATTGTCAATTCAAAGAGTATAAAATTAGATATTGAAGAGCTTGAAGATAGAAAGGAATCACTATTTATTGATATAAAAAGACTGGAGAATATAGAGAATAAAATATCATTGCGTTTGAAATCTATTGAAGAACAAATGAATATGAGTGACTATATTGAGATAAAAGAAAAACTTGATTATTGTATAAAAAGATATAATGAAATACCTGATGAAAAATTGATTTTATCTAACAAAGGTATTGAGTTAAAGATGAAAAAAGAAAATTTACAAACTTCTTTAATAGAAAATTATGAAAAACAGAAATTTTTAAATGAAAAATTAAAATTTGTTAAAGAGGGACTTATTGAAGAAGCAAGATTAAATTATTCTACTCATAGTTCTATTTTACTTGAGAGTATTGAAGTATTGGAAAATATTGTAGAAAATATTTTAAAAAATTCTAAAGAGAGTAAAAATAGAAAGGAATTAGAAACAAACTTTTATTCAACTTTTCATGAAAATAAAAGTACTTTAACTCTATATAAATTATCTCTGGAAACACTATTTAGAGAAAATAATGAAAATATATATAATATTTCTAATGAACGTTTTGATATAAAGTGTAAATTAAATGGAAATACTTTAACGTTTAATAAACTTATTGAGTACTTAAAAGAACATGAAAAAGGATTAAATAATCTTTTTACTAGTAACGATGAAGAGCTATTTAAAGAGATCCTCAGTAATACCATAAGTAAAAAGATAAAACTCTTAATATCTCAAGGAAAAGAATGGATTCAAAAAATGAATAAAATTATGAAAGAAACTGATTCTGGTAGTGGAATATCATTTTCATTAGATTGGAAAAATAAGAGTGCTAATAGTGAAGAAGAATTGGATACTAATCAACTTGTAACTCTCTTAGGTCGTGATGTTCAAGTGATGAAAGATGAAGATTTTGAAAAATTATCTAATCATTTTCGTTCTAAAATAAATGAAGCTAGAATAAAATACCAAAATTCATTGAATATTCTTACTTTTGAACAAATAATAAAAGAAGTACTTGATTATCGTCAATGGTTCCAATTTCAACTCTATTACCAAAAAACTGGTGAGAAAAAAGAAGTATTAACAGATAGTCGTTTTTCAACTTTTAGTGGTGGAGAAAAGGCTATGGCAATGTATATCCCTCTATTTGCAGCTGCAGCTGCTAAATATAAAGGAGCTAGAAATGATGCTCCAAAAATTATAGCTCTTGATGAGGCTTTTGCTGGAATTGATAATGAAAATATAGAAAAACTTCTCAGTATGATGGTAACATTAGATTTTAATTTTATACTAACTTCTCAAGCACTAAATGGAGCATATAACTCTCTGCCAGGCTTATCTACTTATCATTTAGCAAGATTTAACAACAATAAGTTTGTGACAACCTTGAGATTTAGATGGAATGGAAAAAGACAAGAAAAACTCTTTAATAATGGTGATTCAAATGCTTACTAATAATCTATTACAAGAAGCTGTTAATTATTTTAAAGAACGAGAAGTATATGAAAAAGTATTTAAAAAATTTTTAGTAAAATATGAAGGACTTGGACATTTTGGTGGAACAATAAATTTTTCCTCTCTAACTTTTAATGAAAAAGAACAACTAGAAGGATTTTTACAAAGAGATTTTACAAATAAAAAAAATATAACTATATCTTTTAAAACTTTAGAAAAAGCGTTAGAAAATAGTAAATTTTCTGCACTTACTTGGGAAGAAATTATAAAAAAATTTTTTAATATCCAATTGATCAGTAAAAAAGAGAAAATAGCTCTTGAAAATGAAGAAAAAGATCTATTTTTTCAGGAGATAATCTCAAAATATAATGAAAATATTGCTATCTCTTGGTTTAAAAAACTTGTAGCAAATAGTCAAAGTGGTAACAATTTAATTTTACAAAATTATAGAAATAATAAAAAGGAGTTGAAAAAAACTCTTGAAAATGTATTTGATAGCATTCAATTTATTCCTAAATTTATGAAAAACCCTAGTGAAGATTATCAAGAAATTCTACCTATTTTTGCTGCTACAGCAACTGGTAATCCTCATTATTTTGATGAAGGAACATTAGGAGAAAAGATACTTACTCTATTTTTAATTGATTTTTACAAAATAACAAAGGAAGATTTTTTATCATATAGTGAATATAAAAGTAAAATTTGGTTTGAAGCTGGAATAATAAAAGATGAGGTATCAAATGATGTATTAATATATGGAATCAAGGGAATAGATAATAAAAATAATATTCATCAAGGAATAGAAGATTTTAGTAAGAGAAATGAGCCTATTCGTCTTACATTATTTAATCTACAAAATTTAAGTAAATTATTCCCGTATGATGAAAGGGAAGAAATTATTTATATAGTTGAAAACCCAGCTATTTTTTCATTATTTATAAAAAAATTTCCAAATAGAACTGTAGTTTGTGGAAATGGACAGATTCGACGAGCTGTTCTAATGGCTCTTGACTTATTTGATATTAATTGTAAATTCTATTACTCTGGAGACCTTGATCCTGAAGGACTTCTTATTGCTCAAAAATTAAAAAATAGGTATGGTACAAGATTATTTTTATGGAAATATGAAGTTGAACTTTATAAAGCTCATTTATCTGATATAGAATTAGATGAAAGTCGTTTAAAAAAATTAACATCAATCGAAGATCCTGATTTACTTTCTTTAAAAGAAGAGATGTTAATTAGGAAAAGAGCTGTATATCAGGAACAAATAATAACAGAGCTATTTCTGTAAATTATACTCTTATAAAATAAAATAGGGAATTTCTTTATAGTATGATATAATAAATATTATATATTTAAGGAAAGGAGAGTAATATAACTATGAAAAAAGTACCTATTGCAGTAGAGGACTTTAAAGAAATTATAGAACAAGATTATTACTATGTTGATAAGACAAAGTTTATAGAAGATATATTAAATGATGGAGCAAAGGTAAAACTATTTTGTCGTCCTAGAAGATTCGGAAAGACTCTTAATATGTCTACACTTAAATATTTCTTTGATATAAAAAATAAAGATGAGAATAGAAAGCTATTCAATAGTTTATATATAGAAAACTCTCCATTGATAGATGAACAAGGAAAATATCCAGTAATATTTCTTAGTATGAAAGGAATAAGTAGTACTAATTTTGAAGATGCTCTTGATAAAATCAAAGATAAAATTTCTAATTTATATATAAATTATTCTTTCTTAATGGAGGTTTTAAATGAATTTGAAATTGATAAATTTAGAGATATAGCAAAAGGAAATAATAATACTGCACAATTAGAAAGTTCTCTACTTTTTTTAAGTAAATTATTATATAATTACTATAATCAAAAAGTAGTTGTATTAATAGATGAATATGATTCTCCTATTATGAATGCCTATGAAAAGGGATACTATAATGAGATGAGAGATTTTTTAAAAGCTTTTTATGGAGATGTCCTTAAAACTAATGATTACTTACAAATGGGAGTTCTTACTGGAATAATAAGAGTAGCTCAAGCAGGAATATTCTCTGATTTAAATAACTTTATCAGCTATACGACTTTAAATGATGAATATAGTGATAGTTTTGGATTAGTAGAAGATGAAGTAAAAGCTATGTTAGATTATTATAAGATAGGTTATGAAATGCTAGAAGTGAAGAAATGGTATGATGGATATAGTTTTGGTAAAGATGATATATACAATCCTTGGAGTATATTAAACTTTGTACAATTTAAAGTGTTAAAATCATATTGGATAAATACAAGTTCTAACTTTATGATAAGAGAACTTTTAGAACATACTGGAGAAGAGGGATTGAAAACTCTTGAAAAGATTTTTAATCAAGAAGAGATAGCAGTAAGAATAACTGAAAATGTAAGATTTGGAAATAATCTATCAGCAAGTGAAGTATGGGAGCTTATGCTATACTCTGGCTATCTAACTATAAATGGCAAATTAGATGATGGAAGGTATTTAGTAAGAATACCAAATATGGAGATTATGAACTTCTTCAAGGATGAATTTTTAACTATTGTATTTGGAAATTATGATAAAGTAGATAGATTAAGGGATGCTTTAAGAGATAAAAATATAGAACAGTTGAATAAATCAATAGAGGAATTAGTTTTATATACAATGAGTTCACATGATATAACAAAGGAAGTACAAGACTTAGATAAAAATCTTCGTCTGTATCTCAATAATCATAGTCGTTCTAAAGAACTCCTTGATTATTGGAAGAATCCATATCATATGTTACTACTTGGATTTTTCTATGCTTTAGATGGTTACTATCTTCCTAAATCAAATATGGAAGCAGGATATGGTAGAGCAGATATAATACTATTTCCAAAAGATAAGACAAAAGCAGGATATATCTTGGAATTAAAAAGAGCTTATACTAAAAATCCAGAGAAAGAAGTAGAAAAAGCTTTGCAACAGATAGATGAGAATAAATACTATGTAGAGTTAGAAAGATATGGAGTAAAAGAAATAATTAAGTTGGGTTATGTCTTTGATGGAAAGAAAGTAATAGCTAGTTATGTTCAATAAGATAGGAAAATGTCAAAATAAGAGTTAGAAAGAGATATTTATTTAATTTATAGAAATTTCTCTACACTATCCTCTTGTTAAATAGAAAGGGAGCCTTCAATAAAAATGTTGAAAACTCCCTCTATTTAGTTATTTTTTATTTTTTGATAGTATAAATAATTTTGTGTAAATAAAAATCTCTCTTGATTATTGATGAATTATAAGTATAATTTAATTAATATCAAGGGAGGTTTTTTTATGTCTTTATTACCTAAAGAACTTATTAAAGAAATTGTTAAAAAAGG
>NZ_JAGIRL010000024.1 GCF_019012925.1 Fusobacterium sp. | reverse complement strand
GGTATATTGTATTAGAAATTTGAAAAAATTTCGAGTACTTTATACCTTTTTTTATTTTAAAAATAAAAAAGCCAAAGAGATTAAAAAATCTCTTTAGCTAATTTTAAAACATATAGCTATTAAGTTTGCAACAGCCCCCTTTATAAATATAAAATATATTATTAATAACTATTTTTTTAGTATCTCATAAATCTTATAGTACAGATAAGTGATAAAATTATACCTGATACATTTCCGATTAACTCTATTGTACTTAAAGACTATGCTGCTGAAGCCTTTGAGATAAAAGCTTTTGATTATCTGTTAAAATCCTATTCAGAAGCTAGAATAAATGAGGTTTTATCCAATCTTGAAAATTCTAAGATAAGTAGTATTCCAAAAGAAAATAATAGACTCAATAAAATAACTGTAATGCTCGGTGAAAAAATGATTGTCCTATCCATTGATGAGATCTGCTACATTGAAATTATAGAGAAAGAGAGCCTTATTTATACACAAGATTTTTGTTATACTTCCAAGTTAAATCTTTCTAAGTGGGAGGAGCTCCTTCCTAAAAATAAATTCTATAGAACTCACAGATCATATATTGTAAATCTTGATAAAATCAGAGAGATTGAACCTTGGTTTAATGGAACATACATTTTAAAAATTGAAAATATAAAATCTAAAATCCCCGTTAGTAGAAATAATATTAAAGAGTTTAAAGAATTATTAAGCATAAAATAAAGAGAGGTCAAAGCCTCTCTTCTTATATATTTCTATTTTTTCTTAGCATATTTAATAGAGTCAAATGCAACTGCCACTATTATGATAAGTCCTTTTATAATATATTGCCAGTATGGATTTACACCTATATAAGTTAATCCATAGTTGATAACTGTAAGTAATATAACTCCTGTTACAACTCCTGATATCTTTCCAACTCCTCCATAGAATGAAACTCCTCCAATTACACAAGCAGCAATTGCGTCCATCTCATACATATTTCCTAAGTTGTTAGTTGCTGATCCAATACGTCCTGCTTCTAAGAATCCACCAAATGCATAAAATATTCCAGATAAAGCATATAGTTTTATCAATGTCCAGTGAACATTTACTCCTGATACTTTAGCAGCTTCTATATTTCCTCCAACAGCAAATACATTTTTACCAAATTTTGTTTTATTCCATAGTACCCACATTATTAATGTTGCAATTATAGCATAGAAAATTAAGTAAGAAATTGTAAATCCACCTATATCTATGTAACCTTGTGCAAATGTTGTATATTTGCTTGCAAATCCAGCTATTGGTGATCCACCAGCATAATCATAATAAAGTGAGTTAATTCCATAAACTATTGTCATACTTCCCATTGTTACTATGAACGGGTGTAGATTTAACTTGGCTACTGCCAATCCGTTTAAAGCACCAATTACCATACCAACTACCATTACTATTGCAATTGCTCCAAATAACGGGAAATCCTGCATATTAGGATATACCTTATGAGCAGTTGTAGCTGCTTGTAATAAAGTTGCTGAAATTACTGCTGAAAATCCAACCTGTCTTCCTACTGAAAGGTCTGTACCTGTTGTTACTATAAGCCCTGCAACACCTAGTGCTATAATAAGTCTTACAGATGATTGAGTTAAAATATTTTTAAAGTTTCTTATACTTAAGAAAGAAGGCTCCTTAATTATAATAAGAACTAACATTAAAAACAATACCAAATACAATCCACTTTGAATTAAAAGTTTTTTATAATCTATATTTCCATCTTTTGTACGTATATTCATAACCTTTTTCTCCTCTTTATCTCTTATTTCTTAACCTTATAGATATTTAGCTGATAGTGTCATTATCTCTTCTTGAGTAGTTTCAGAAGTTTTTACTATTCCTGCAACTCTTCCATTACTCATTACAAGTATTCTATCTGTTACTCCTAAAAGCTCAGGCATCTCTGAAGATATCATTATTATTGCTTTATCTTTCTTAGCTAACTCTATCATCAACTGATATATCTCATATTTAGCTAAAACGTCAATACCTCTTGTAGGTTCATCTAGCATAAGTACATCTGGCTCTGTTAATAGCCATCTTCCCAAGATTACCTTTTGTTGATTTCCACCAGATAGTGATCCGATAGTTGTATCTTGTGAAGGTGTTTTTACGTGCATACTATTTATTACCCACTGAGTATCCTCTTTCATTCCTTTGTCATTTAGAAGTGCTGCTTTTCCTCTATATCTATCTAAGTTTGAAATAGTGGAGTTGAAATTTATATCTAGCATTCCATAGATACCTGTTGCTCTACGCTCCTCTGTTACAAGAGCAAAACCATTTGCAATTGCTTCATTTGGATTGCTATTTTTTACCTCTTTCCCTTTAATAGTTATTTTCCCACTTGATTTTTCTCTCATTCCGAAAATTGTTTCTACGATCTCTGTTCTCTTAGAACCAACTAATCCTGCTATTCCAAGTATCTCACCCTTGTGTAATTCAAAAGATATATCTTGAATAGAAGGTTGATGTAATGCTGTCAAGCCTTGAACTTTTAAGATCTCCTCTTTGATTACGTTGTCTTTTGGTGGGAAACGATTAGTTAAATCTCTTCCTACCATCATATTTATTATTTGATCAGTTGTTAAATCTTTTACAGATTCTGTTCCTATCCATTTTCCATCTCTCATTATTGTTATATCATCAGATATAGCTTTTATCTCTTCCATTTTATGAGATATATAAACAATTCCACAACCTTTATCTCTTAATTTATTGATAATTCTGAATAAATGTTCTACCTCTTTCTCTGTAAGTGATGATGTTGGCTCATCCATAACTATGATTTTAGAATTATATGATACAGCCTTAGCTATCTCTACCATCTGTCTTTCAGAAACAGCTAGATCTCCCATTTTTGCACGTGGATCCACATTTATATCCAAATCTTCAAATATTCTTTTAGTATCTTCATACATTTTTTTCTCATCAATAAAGAATCCTTTTTTAGGATATCTTCCTAACCAAATATTATCTAAGATATTTCTCTGTAGAACTTGGTTTAACTCCTGATGAACCATTGAAACTCCATTATCTAATGCTTCTTTTGCCGATTTAAAGTTTATCTCTTTTCCTTCAAATAAGATATCCCCTGAATCTTTTTCATAAATACCAAATAAGCATTTCATTAGAGTCGATTTTCCTGCACCATTCTCTCCCATTAGAGCATGTACCGAATAAGGTCTTACTTTTAGATTTGCACCATCTAATGCCTTTACCCCAGGAAATTCTTTTGTAATATTGTTCATCTCTAATAAGTATTTATCCTTTTCCATGACAGTCTCCTTCTTTCATAAAAAAGGGGAAATTGTAAGTTACAATTCCCCTTTTCAACTAATCCTAACTAATTGTTTCTATTTGAATTGTGCTGCATTTTCTTTATCTATTCCAATACTAGGAATTAATAATTCTTTTTCTACTAACTCATAAGAAGTTCCATCTGTTGCTTCTTTTCCTTGAGCTAAGTTTACAACCATATCCCAAGTTCCTTTTCCTTGTCCTTGAGCGTCGTTAAGAACAGTTCCTGCCATCTCTCCAGCTTCTATCTTAGCAATTGCCTCTGGTAAAGCATCTACTCCATAAACTGGTAACATTTTTCCTGCTGCTTTTAATGATTCGATAGCTCCTAGAGCCATTCCGTCGTTGTTTGAAATTACAACTTCAATTTTTTCTCCATTAGGTCCTGATAACCAAGCATCCATTTTATCTTTTGCCATTGCAGTATCCCACATTGCAGCGTCTAGATGTAACTCTTCAGTTTGGATTCCCATATCATTTAAAGTTTTGATAGAGTAAATTGTTCTTGCTTCAGCATCTGGGTGTCCAGGCTCTCCTTTTATCATAACATATTGGATAACTCCATCTTTATTTAAGTCTAAATCTGGATTAGCTTTCCAAGCTTTTGCTATTAATTCACCTTGTGCTACACCTTGAGCATTTGGGTCAATTCCTACATAGTAAGCTTTTTCATATCCTTCTAATACTGATTTAGCTGGTTTTTTATTATAAAATACAACTGGAACATTCTCAGCTTTTATTTTTTCCATTACTGTTTGTCCTGCTGCTGGGTCAACTAAGTTGATTGCTAATGCATCTACACCTTTAGATAACATAACATCTATTTGGTCATTTTGAGTTTGTTGGCTATTTTGAGAATCGTTCATTGTTAATTCAACTGTGTCTTTAACTTTATCAGCTTCAGCTAATACAACTTTTCTGTATAGTGATATAAAGTTATCATCATACTTGTATGCTGTAAATCCTATTCTTGATTTTTCAGGTGCTTTTGCTGCTGCAGTAGCTTCCTCTTTCTTCTCTCCACCACATCCTGTTAAACCAGCTGCTAATAATAATGCTCCTAAGATAATTCCTGTTTTTTTCATATCTTAATTCCCTCCTATAGTGTACACTGTTTAATTTGTGAACTTTTTAATTCTTTTTAAACTCTAAAGAACGTTTTCAATCTATATACTCAATGATAGTATTTTATCTATATTTTGTCAAGTAACAATCTTTAAAATATATAAACTTATTTTACAAAATAAAATAAGTTTTTTCTCTAAATAATCTACATAAACAGTCCAACTGCACCCTTTATTCCAGCTTCATTTCCCAATACACCTTGAACTATCTCTAAATTTTCCAGAGTTACTCCCAATGCATACTTTTCTAATTTCTTCTTCATAGGTGATAACAGAATATCTCCTGCCATAGCTACTCCTCCGCCTAATACAACTTTTTCTGGATTTATTATATTCAGAATATTTCCTATTCCCATAGCTAAATATTCAGCTTCATAATCAACTAGGTCCATTGAGAATTTATCCCCTTTTTTAGCTGCATCAAATATATCTTTCGCTTCTAATCTCTCAATATCTCCATCTATCATAGAGTACAACATATTATTTTTATTTACAGTCAATCTTGAAGTAGCCTCTCTTACTAAACCTGTAGCTGATGCATATGCTTCAAAACAACCATTTTGTCCACAACCACACAATCTACCATCTTTCACAAGCTTCATATGTCCAACTTCTCCTCCAGCACCTGTAAATCCAGAGATAAGTTTACCTTCAATATAGATACCTCCACCTATTCCTGTTCCCAAAGCAATAGTTACACTTGTACTACTTCCCTTTGCTGCTCCATATCTTGCTTCACCTAGTGCAATTATATTCACATCATTGTCTAATCTTGTTTCTACACCAGATATATTCTCCATCATCTTTTTGATTTCAACATTTGTTCCCCAAGGAAAATTAGCAAAAAAAGCTACAACACTTTGGTTTATAACAGGTCCAGGTATACCTATTCCTATTCCTTTCAAATCTTTAATCTCTATATTTAACTCTATAGCTAAATTTTTTGCTGCTTCCCAGATTCTAGTAAGTGTGCTCTCTGCTCCCTCTGCTGATAAAGTTTTTATGATAGTGCTTTTAAAAATATTTCCTTGAATATCAAGTATTCCTATTTTTGTATTTGTTCCCCCTAAATCAATACCTACATAATAATTCATTCTAATACCTCCATCTTTATGATAACTTTATTATACTATATGTTATTTTTTTTTACATCTTTTTTTATTTTAAAATTACACTTGATTTTTTTTAAAAAAGTGTTATAATGGATGAAATCATTTTAAGGAGGAAACTATTATGTTTAGTTCTAACATTTGTTGGACAACTGCATATGTACTCTTACTCAGCAATAACAGACTGAGTTTTTTGTCATATCCATTGTCTAAATGTTAGGATTTTTATGTTATTTAGTTCCCTATTCTATATTTTTTTAAGAATACTTTTTTGTACTAAATAATTTTTGTTTTTAACAGCCTAACAGGGCTGTTTTTTTTATACCAAAATATCTTAAGGAGGAAAATTTTATGAAAAAAATCATCACTTTTTTAACAACAATCTTTATCTTAACTGGTTGTGGGGATTCCAATGTCCAACAGGATAACTCTTCAATCAAAATAGGTGGAATGGGACCTTTAACTGGTTCTGCTGCTATCTATGGAACCTCTATTGAAAATGGTGCAAAGTTAGCTTTTGATGAGATAAATTCCAATGGAGGTGTATTAGGTAAAAAATTGGAGTACATCTCATTAGATGAGAAGGCTGATCCAATTGAAGCAGTTAATGCCTATAACAAATTGATAGATAGTGGAGTATCTGCTATCATTGGAAGTGTTACCTCTAAATCTACTCTTGCTGTTGCTGAAATAGCATCTCAAGATGGTATCCCTATGATTACACCTACAGCAACACAGATTGATATTACCAAAGAGGGATCTAGCGTATTCCGTACTTGTTTCACAGATCCATATCAAGGAAGTGTATTAGCAAAATTCTCAAAAGATAAATTAAATGCTAAAACTGCTGCTATTTTAGTAAATACTTCTAGCGATTACTCTGATGGTATTACAAAAGCTTTTATTACTCAAGCTAATAAAGAGGGTATAACAATTGTTGCTAAGGAGGGATATTCTGAAAATGATAAGGATTTTAAAGCACAACTTACTAAAATAAAGGGAGAAAATCCAGATGTTTTAATGATACCAGAATACTATGAGCAATCTGCTCTTATAGCTACACAGGCTAGAGAGGTAGGAATAAAATCTACTTTCATTGGTCCTGATGGTTGGGATGGAATTATAAAGGCTCTTGATCCTTCAGCTTATACAACTGTTGATAATAGTTACTTTACTAACCATTACTCTAGTGAGGATCAAAATGAAAGATTACAAGCTTTTTTAACTAAGTATAGAGATACTTATAAAGAAGAGCCTACAGCATTTTCAGCTTTAGCCTATGACACTGTATATGTTTTAAAGTCAGCTATTGAATCAGCTAATTCTGTTGACAAGAATGAGTTAGTAGAAGCTATTAAAAAAACTGATTTGGATGGAATTACTGGACATCTTACTTTTGATAAAAATAACAATCCTGTAAAAGCAGTAACTTTGATCAAAGTTAAAGATGGAAAGTACATTTTTGATTCTCTAGTAGAAACAAAATAGGTATTGTGATATAATATTAAGGAATTTATATCATAATTTAGGAGGAATAAAATGAAAAGAAGTTTATCTGGAATTCAACCTAGTGGAATTCTTCACCTAGGAAATTATTTCGGAGCTATGAAACAATTTATAGAAGCTCAAAACAGTGGTGTATATGATGGATTTTATTTCATAGCTGATTACCACTCTCTTACATCATTAACTGATCCCAAAGCCTTAAAAGATAATACTTACAATATTGTATTAGATTATCTTGCATTAGGACTTGATCCAAATAAATCAACAATATTTTTACAATCAGATGTCCCTGAACATGTTGAACTTTCTTGGTTACTATCAAATGTAACACCTGTTGGATTACTTGAAAGAGGTCACTCTTACAAAGATAAAGTAGCTAAAGGAATCACTCCTAACACAGGACTTCTTACTTATCCTGTCCTTATGGCAGCTGATATATTGATGTATGATGCTGATGTAGTTCCTGTTGGAAAGGATCAAAAACAACATCTTGAAATGACTAGAGATATAGCTATGAAATTTAACCAACAGTATGGAGTTGATCTATTTAAACTTCCTGAACCTCTTACTCTAGATGAATCTGCTGTTGTACCAGGAGTAGATGGACAAAAAATGAGTAAATCTTATGGAAATACTATTAATATGTTTGCTAGTAAAAAAGATCTAAAAAAACAGATTATGAGTATTGTTACTGACTCTACTCCATTGGAAGAGCCTAAAAATCCAGATAATAATATAGCTAAAATCTACTCTCTTTTTGCTACTATTGAAAAACAAAATGAGATGAAAGAAAAATTCTTAGCTGGAAACTATGGATATGGACATGCTAAAACAGAGGTTTTAAATGCTGTTTTAGAATATTTTGGAGAAGCTAGAGAAAAAAGAGAGAAATTGATGCAAGATATGGACTATATCCATGACGTACTTTTTGAAGGTGGAAAAAAAGCTAGAGCAATAGCTCAAGAGAAAGTTATGAAAGCTAAAGAAGCTGTTGGTATTATTGGAAATATGTATAAATACTAATTCTTCAATATTAAGCAGAAAAAGAGTAGCTAAGCTACTCTTTTTTCTATTTTACATATCCATCTCTTGTTTTATTAGGTTCTTTTCATATACTTTGAAGAATGGGAAGTATATAACAAGGCTCACTACTACTAAACCAAAATAAAAGATTAAGTTTCTAAAATCCAATGATGATAGATATCCTTGTATAAAGAATGGAGTAAATGAAGGATCTACTATATATCCCATTGAGATTATATTTAACTTTTGAGCTATGTATGTCAACGATACTGTTACAAGTGGTGTAACTAGGAATGGAATTCCTAAGATAGGGTTAAAAATTATAGGTGTTCCAAAGATCACAGGTTCATTTATTCCACAAATTCCTGGTACGAAGGCTAGTTTCCCTAAAGTTTTTAACTGTTCTGATTTACTTTTTAACATGAGTAGAATAAGTCCTAAGGTATTTCCAGCTCCTCCTAATACAGCAACTCTAAACATTTGTAAATTCATTAACATCTCTGGAGATTTTCCCTGTCTTACAAGTTCACTATTTATTCCAGTATTAGCTATTCCTATTGAAAAAACTATTGGGAATATTACTGAAGTTCCATTTATTCCAAACAACCACAAAATATTTCCAAATAGTAGAATTATTAGGTATCCCCAGATGTTGTTTCCAACTGATAAAGCCGGAGTAAGTAAAGCCATTATAATTCCTGGTATAGTTTTTCCTGTTTTAGCAAATATTACTGCACTCACTCCATATATTATAACAATATTTAAAAATAATGGAATTAGAGCATTCATAAATGATAAAACTGCTGGTGGTATATGTTCACTTTTAAATTTCCAATTAAATCTTTCAACTACCATTGATATTTCAACACTTATTAACGATATTACAATAGCTATAAACAACCCATCTGCTCCTAAATATTGCATCACAATCTTTCCATCCTCTATAGGTGCTGCTATCATTAGGAATATTACCATTGAAATCAATCCAGAAGTTAAGTTATTTAACTTATATTCATTAGCTAAAGAATAGGCTATTGTAAAAGCTGTCATCAGCCCAACTACTCCCATTGTGAAATTAAATGGTCTAGTTATAATATCATAATTAGCCACTGCAAACTGCTTCCAACCAATCATAAATTTTAAAAATACATTACTTGTGTTCAAATCAACCATATCCAAATTAATAGGTGGATTTGCTACTATTAAAAACAGAGAACCTACAACTATTAGAGCAAGTGTCATCATCATTCCAACTGATATAGCTTGTAGATGTTTCTGATTAGCTATCTTACTTCCAATAGGTAACAATACTTTTTCTAACTTTTCTAAAAATTTACTTTCCATATCTTTCCCCTCTCCTTACTCTTGCCAAGGATTAAACTTAAAAGCCGAAGCAACTACATTTTTGGCATCATATTTTTCTAAAATCTTGTTATATCTCTCTTTATAATCATTATCAATCTCTTTTTGTGGTATAACTTTACTTGCCTCATTTAAAAAATGGAATGAATCTCTTCCCATCTCTGCTCCTCTTGTTGTATGCTTATCTAAAGCATAATCTGGAATCTCAGGAACATATCCCATTGCAAAGCTCTTTATAACTATATTTTTTAATAAATCACTTGATCTATCCTTTTCACATTGACACAGGTATCTTATAGCGTGTATAAAAAATATTGGTCTATCTCCATCTGCATATGAGTACTCTTTTCTCATCTGTCTTAAATTATTTATAAGTACTGCTGCCATTGGATCTCCCATTCCTATGTCCTCAACAGATATAGCAGTCAATCTTCTCCATAATTTTTCCTCCATCTGTGGTGATGTTATGTACATCTCATAAGCAAACTCACAAGCTGCCTCTACTTTACCTCTTCTAATTGATTTTTGTAATGCAGAGATAACTTCATCTCCTGGTAATCCATTTCTTGTTATTGTTCTTGCCCAAGGATCTGTTATAAATTTTTTTTCCATTCTCTTCTCCTTTTTATTGATTTTATTGTATAATATATTTGGTGATGCAATTGTTAGATATAAATTATTTAGTAAAAAAACATAAATTAAATGACTTAGAAAAAAATATATTACTCTATATCCAAGAGAAAACTCTTAAGGGTATAAAACTTTCTATTAGAGAGACAGCTAAAGAAAACTATACGTCAACTACTGTCATCTATTCGTGTATAAAAAAAATTGGATTCCGAGGTTTTACAGACTTAATTTTTCAAATAAAAAACTCTAATAATCCAATCCAATTTTCAAGTAGTATTGATCTCAAGATACCTGTTGAAATTTTAACAAGATACCCAGATCCCCTGATAATGTTTTGTTCTATTGGAATAGCAAATAATATTACCTCATATATGAACGAAAGACTCACACTTACTGGTCACCGTTCAATCTCCAATGGACATCTTCAACTTTTAGAGAACTTTATTAACAATAAAGTTATTTTAATTGTTGTTTCTGAATCAGGTGAAACAGAATCTCTTTTAGATGTTGTTAATTTAGCTCATAAAAATTCAATTCCCATAATAAGTTTTTTAGGTAAGAAAGATTCTACCATAGAATCTCTTTCCAATTACTCTTTCATTTTAAATCAAGGAGTATTTTTTGCTAATGTCATCTCTACTTTTGAATATTTATTGACTAAAATATAACAAAATTTAACAATAAAATCAATATTTTCGGGCAATAAAAAAACATTTTTCTAAATTTAGAAAAATGTTTTTTGTATTTCTTATTTAAACTTTGTCAATAACTCTTTGTACTGCTTTATCATAACTTTAAGCATACCTTTTTTTACAAATTGATACCACTTAAATGTCATTCCTTCCATTCCTCTTACAGAATCTATTAACATTCTTTTTAAAAACTCATACTCTTCAAAGCTCAATTTTAATTCCATTTGCTCTTTTGAATCAGCTACTGATTTTATATAATCAAAGAACTCTCCTAAATTTGCAGTTTGTGCTCCCATTGCTGATGATAAAAATTGTTTCTTTACCTCATCTATGAATTTAGATAAAAACTTTTTGTTGCTCTTATCTAAAACAACAGCTATCTTTCTCTTTCCCTTTCCTATTCTTTGGATACTGTTCATCATTCCCATCATTCCAGACATGCTGTTCATCTGCATAGGATTCATTCCATTTGGATTTACTCTTTGTGTTTTCATAATTTCCTCCCTATATCTTTCCAATTACTTTTTCAATCTCTTCTACAGGTATTGCCCCTACTCTTACTATCTTAGGTTCATTACTCATATCTATTATAGTTGATTCCTCTCCCAATGGAGATTTTCCACCATCTATCAAAATTCCTACTCTCTCTCTAAATCTTTCAGAAACCTCATCATAAGATCTTGGAGTAGTTTCTCCAGAAATATTAGCACTAGTAGTTGGTAGTACCCCCCCTACTGATTCTATTATTTTTAAAGCTATATCTAAATTTGGCATTCTGATCCCTATAGTATCTCCCTTAGCTGTTAAGATATCTGGAACAAACTCTCTTTTTTTCAAAATGATTGTAAGTCCTCCTGGCCAAAATCTCTCTATCAATCTCTCTATTAGATCTCTATTCTTCTCATTTATATAAGCTATCTCCTCTACCTTGTCCACACTACTTACCAAAGCAATTATAGGAGAGTTATAACTTCTCTCTTTAGCTTGATATATCTTCTTTATTGCCTCTTCAGAGGTGATTAAACCTCCCACTCCATATACAGTATCTGTGGGATATACAACTATCTCCTTCTCCTCTAGCAACTCTTTTATTCTATTAAAATCTATATTTTTTAAATCATATATCACTTTCATTTTATACACCTTATTTTTTAAACTCCTAATAATTTTATCATATCTAAATAAAAAAAGCTAGTAAAATACTAGCTTTTTCTCTCTAAATTAATTTTCCATTATTAATTTTTTCTCAAATAACTCAGAAACTGATTGATTATTAACAATTCTTCTTATTGCTTCAGCAAAAATCTCATCTACTGATAATACAGTTATCTTGTCTAATTTCTTTCTTTCTGGTAATGCTATTGAGTCAGTTATTATAACTTCTTTTAAAGGTGATGCTGCTAATCTTTCTATTGCAGGATCTGAGAATACTGCGTGTGTACAACAAGCGTATGCTTCTTTAGCTCCTCTATCTATGATTGCTGCAGCTCCGTTTGTTATTGTTCCAGCTGTATCTATCATATCATCTATGAAGATAGCTGTTTTACCTTGAACTTCTCCTATTAAGTTCATAACTTCTGACATGTTTGGTTTTGGTCTTCTCTTATCAATGATAGCGATTTTACAATCTAACCATTCAGCTAATTTTCTAGCTCTTTTTACTCCACCGATATCTGGAGAAACTACTACTACATCATCTCCATATAGACCTTTTTTCATAAAGTATTTTACCATTAATGGTAAAGCTTGCATATGATCAACAGGAATATCGAAGAAACCTTGAATTTGATCAGCATGTAAATCCATAGCTATTATTCTTGTAGCACCTGATTTAGTTAGTAAGTTTGCTACTAATTTTGATGTGATTGGTTCTCTAGGATTTGATTTTCTATCTTGTCTAGCATAACCATAGTAAGGTATAATAACGTTTATACTCTTAGCTGATGCTCTTTTTAATGCGTCAATGAAAATTAATAATTCCATTAAGTTTTCATTAACAGGTTCAGAAGTTGATTGTACAACAAATACATCTCTTCCTCTTACTGTTTCGTCGATCTTTACGAATACCTCTCCGTCTTTAAATCTAACTACTTCTGCTTCTCCTAAAGGTAGCCCATACTTCTCAGCTATTTTCTTAGCTAAGTCCTTGTTTGAAGTTCCTGCGAAAATTTTTACATTTTCAGAATTAATCATTTTTTATTTCCTCCAGTCGGTTTTAATAATTTGTTTACTTCTTGATACAGCTAATGAGTTGTTAGGAACATCTTTTGTAATTACAGAACCAGCACCTACAAGAGCTTTTTCTCCTATGTTTACCGGAGCTACAAGCATTGTATCACTTCCTATAAATACTTCTTTCCCTATTGTTGTTTTAAATTTGTTTACACCATCATAGTTACAAGTAATTGTTCCTGCTCCTATGTTTGTGTTCTCACCAACCTGTGCATCTCCTAAATATGTGAGATGTCCTGCTTTTACTCCTTTTTCTAGAGTAGATTTTTTTACTTCTACAAAGTTTCCAATGTGAACTTTTTCTTTTAGATGAGATTTAGGTCTTAAATGTGCATATGGTCCCATAGTAACCCCATCATCTATAATACTCTCTTCTATAACAGAACTTTCAATTCTTATGTTATTTCCCAATCTGCTATCTATTATTCTAACATTGCCAATTAATTCGCAATTTTCTCCAATAATTGTATCTCCTTGTAAAAATACTCCTGGATATAGTACTGTATCCTTTCCTATTTTTACACTTTCCTCTACATATGTATTTTCAGGATCAATAAGTATAACTCCCTCTTCCATTAACTCCTTATTTTTTCTATCTCTTAAAACTTTATTAGCCTGTGCTAATTCAACTTTAGAGTTAACTCCTAAAATCTCCATATTATCCTCTAATATGAAACTTTGAACCTTTTTATTCTCTGAAACTTGAATACCAATTACATCAGTAAGATAGTACTCTCCCTTTTCATTGTTGTTATTTATCTTGTCCAATGCTTTGAATAACTCTTTAGAATTAAAACAGTATACTCCCGCATTTACCTCTTTTATCTTTTTGATCTCTTCACTCGCTTCTTTCTCCTCAACGATAGCTTTTACAAGGTCATTCTCTTTTACAATTCTTCCATAACCAAAAGGATTCTCATAAATAGATGTAAGTATAGTTGTTGTTGCTCCATTTTTTTGATGATATTCATATAAAGATCTCAATGTGCTCTCTCTTAAAAGTGGAGTATCACCACATAAAATCATTACATCTCCATCATAATTAGATAATTTTTCTTTAGCTTGGATAACTGCATGTCCAGTCCCCAACTGTTCAGTTTGTAGAACATAGTCACAATTCTCCCCTACTACTTTTAATACTTCCTCTTTTTTATGTCCTAAAATTAATATGTTTTCTTCTGGCTCTAGTCCTGATAAAACATCTATTATTTTAGATATCATTGGGATTCCATTCACTTTGTGAATTACTTTAGGAAGATCTGACTTCATTCTAGTCCCTTTTCCTGCAGCTAGAATTAATGTTTTAAGTTTCATAAACTACACTCCTTTAAGTTATACTGTACAATTACTAAAAACATCTCATACGTGTTAAATTATATCATACTTATTTAACTATTTCAAGCTTAAGAAAAATCTTTTGAAAGTTTTTCATAAGCTTCATTTATTTCTTTTAATTTATTTTCGTGATACTCTTTTTCAGACTCACTAGCATTTGTAAATTTATCTGGGTGATGTTGTTTTACCAGATCTCTATAAGCCTTTTTTATCTCATCTTTTCCAGCATCTTTAGTAACACCTAATATAGTGTAATACTTGCTTTTGTCTTCAGCATAACCAAAGGGAGTTTCATAATTTCCACTATACTGTTGTCTGCTATAGTTTCCACTAGCCTGACGAAAAAACTCCTCAAAATCACTTGCACCATTACTGTCATATCTATAATAGTAAGTTCTTCTCTTCGTGCTCTTAGGTTGATTTTTATTTTTTAAGTAATTTATTAATACAACAAGTAGTATTACCCAGAAAAAATTAACAGCAAACCATCCTAAAAAAGCTACTAATAAAAATACTATGAATAATACTGGAATCATTCCTACTGCTCTATTAAATCCAAAAGTCAAGCCAATGAATAGAAATAGTATCAGTATAAATGTTAACGAAATACTATAAATCATCTGTTCTCCTTATTTTTCCTTCTAAATCTTTTATCTTCTCTCTTACACTCTTCTCTCTAGGATCTATGTCGTAAGCTAATCTATACTCTCTTACGGCTCTCTCATAAGCTCCCATCTTTTCATATTTTTCAGCAAAATCCAAATGAGCTTTGTAGATATCTAAATCCAAAAATATTGCAAAGTCATAACTAGTAATAGCATTCATAATATCTCCAGCTCTAGAATATGCATTTCCTAGCAAAAAATGTCCAAATGCGAAATCTGGATTGATGTCCAATGCTTTTTCAAACATCTCTATAGCTTTTTTATACTCTTCATTCTCATAGTAAAGTTGTCCTAAAAAAGCATATCCCTCCACTTTATTCTCTTTATACTCTAAAACTTTTTTATAAACTTTTATCGCACTTGCATAATCATTTTTATGATATAAGATAATAGCTAATTCTCTCAAGAGTTCAAAATCATTTGGATTGATTAAGAGTGACATTCTTACTTCTTCTTCTTTTTGTTTTAGTTTTTCAACCTCAAATTCAGCAAATAATTGTGTTTTTAATAGATCATTTTCCACTATAATTCTAACCTCCTTTTGATAGAATTTATACCTTATTATAACATAATTTTTATCGATACAAAAACTTTTTTAAAAAAGCTGTTATAAAGTTCTCCTTATAACAGCTTTTGAGTTTTATTTAATTAGAATGTGTACATTACACCTGTTCCTAAGATATAGATAACATCATTATCCACTATTGGTGAATTAGCAATCTCTCCAGAAACTTTAGCAACACCTGTGAATCCCATTATAGAGATAGCATCATTTACTTTATAGTTTCCTAAAATTCCAGCTCCAAATCTATGTGCTCCCTCTCCACTAAATGTACTATTTATCTTCTCACCACCAGGTCTTCCTACCTCTCTTGAGTCAACACCAAAATAGTAATCTACGAAGTTAGAATCATAATATACATAGTTTATTGAAGGGATTACTGTCAATTTAGATGAAATTTGGTAAGGTCTATTTATTCTAAATGTAAAATGTCCTCCCTCTTCTCCATACTCAGCAGATACTGATGTCTCTAAGCTATATATTCCTGGATAGTATACTAGTTCAGCTCCTCCCATTACATGAGTGTCTCTATCGTCAATTCCTTTATATCCAGATTTCATATCACTATTTTTTACTTCATATCCACCAAAAGGCATTCCATATAGTGATAATACATAATTATCCTCTTCTATTAATTTGTAACCTAATGATAGTCCATATGTACTTCCACCCTTTATGAAAAACTTGTCATATTCTAAATCAACTATTGGTAATACATAATCATTTTTATCATTATGATAAAGTGGAGTTGTCACTCCATACCCTATTCCAATATTTCCTGCTAATGCACTCTGTCCTAAAATAAATAAAGCTCCTAACATAGCCAATTTTTTATTCATAAAAATTCCTCCTAATAAATATTTTCATACATTTTATTTTTAAATTTATGTTTCAATATCCTAATATCCCAACTAATTTTACCATATTTTTTTAAAAAAATAAACATTTATATATTTTTTATTGCTATTATTCATTTTAATTTATTTCCAATCAAAGGTTTCTTTTCTTAGACATCTTTCTATTTAAAATTTAATTTAATAATTGACACTTTCATATAGATATGATATATTTTAGTTATAAATTATACAACTTGATAGACATCATAAAAATTTGTTTAGGAGGTTTTATTTATGAAATATGCAGAAGAAGGTTTACAATACCACATTGGATTAAGAAAAGGTGATGTTGGTAAATATGTTATTTTACCTGGAGATCCAAAACGTTGTGCTAAAATAGCTAAACATTTTGATAATGCAGTACTAGTTGCTGATAGCAGAGAATATGTTACATATACTGGTTATTTAGACGGAGTTAAAGTTAGTGTTACTTCTACTGGTATAGGTGGTCCATCTGCTTCTATCGCTTTAGAAGAATTAGTTAAATCTGGTGCTGACACTTTCTTAAGAGTTGGAACTTGTGGTGGAATGCAAACTGACATAATGGGTGGAGATTTAGTTATTGCTACTGGGGCTATCCGTATGGAAGGAACAAGTAAAGAGTATGCACCTATCGAATTCCCAGCTGTTGCAAATTTAGATATAACAAATGCTTTAGTTCAAGCTGCTAAAGACTTAAACAAAAAATATCATGTTGGAATTGTTCAGTGTAAGGACGCTTTTTATGGACAACACGAACCTGAAACTAAACCTGTTGATTATGAATTAATCAATAAATGGAATGCTTGGGTACGTCTTGGATGTAAAGCTTCTGAAATGGAGTCGGCTGCTCTTTTCGTAGTTGGAGATTACTTAAGAGTTCGTGTTGGTTCATCTTTCTTAGTAGTAGCTAACCAAGAGAGAGAAAAATTAGGATTAGAAAATCCAGTAATACACGATACAGAATCTGCTATTGAAATTACTATACAAGCGATTCGTAATCTAATCAAACAAGATAAAGAAGCAGGAGTTTTATAGTTACTATTATATTTTATATTGGAGGATTCATGAAAGGAATTATTATTTTAGTTGGTATACTATTAGTTCTAGGATTAATGTATCTACTATCATCTCACAAAAAAGAGGTTAAATTATCAATAGTTGTTAAAGCTATTATAGTTCAGTTTATTATCGCTTTAGTTTTAGTTAAATTCCCATTAGGTAGAACTGCTGTACTAAAGGTATCTGATGTTGTTACTCAGATCCTAAGTTATGGATTTAGTGGGTTATCATTTGTTTTTGGTAGTCTTGCTGACCCAAGTCAAGCTACTGGATTTATCTTTATCATAGGTGCTCTTGGAAATATCATTTTCCTTTCTGCATTTGTTGCTGCACTTTTTTACCTTGGAATTTTAGGATTTATCGTTAAAATTATAGGAAAAGTAGTTGGAAAAATTCTAGGAACTACTCAAGTAGAAAGCTTTGTTGCTGTTGCTAATATGTTCTTAGGTCAAACTGAAAGTCCAATACTTGTTAGTAAATACTTAGGTAATATGACTCAAAGTGAGATAATGGTTGTACTTGTTTCTGGAATGGGAAGTATGTCAGCTACTATAATAGGTGGTTATACTGCTCTTGGAATTCCAATGGAATACCTTTTAACTGCATCAGCTTTAGTTCCTTTTGGAAGTATTGCTATTTCAAAAATTCTTTTACCTGAGACTGAGCATGCTAAAGTTATTGAAGATGTAAGTATGGATAGAAAAGGACACCATGAGAATATAATCTCTGCTGTTACTGAAGGAGCAGTTAATGGTATCCAAGCTGTTATTGCTATTGCAGCTTCATTAGTTGCTTTCATCTCAATAGTTTCACTTTTAAACGGTGTACTAGGACATTTTGGATTTAGTTTAGAAAAGATCTTCTCTTATCTATTCTCTCCATTTGGATTCTTTATGGGATTAGAAGGAGACAATATTTTCTATGCTGGTGAGTTACTTGGATTTAAATTAGTACTTAACGAGTTCGTAGCTTTCCAAAGCTTAGGACAACGTATTGCTAGCTTAGATTACAGAACTGGACTTATGTTAACAGTTGCTATGGCTGGTTTTGCTAATATTTCTAGTATGGGTATCTGTATCTCTGGTATCTCTATTCTTTGTCCAGAGAAGAGAAACGTACTAGCTAGACTTGCTTTTAAAGCTATGATAGGTGGATTTACTGTAAGTCTTTTAAGTGCTATGATTGTTGGATTTATTACAATTATATAAAATTAAAAAATTAATGTTGAAATTGAGGTTGATTTTTCAACCTCAATTTACATAAGGGAGTATAATATGGAAAAAATATTTACTGAATACAAAGATATATTAGATAAAGCTTTTGAAGTTATGGAAAAAGCCTATGCTCCATACTCAAACTATCATGTTGGAGCTTGTGTTAAAACTAAAGATGGTAAATACCATGTTGGAGCAAATGTTGAAAATGCTTCTTATGGATTAACTAACTGTGCTGAAAGAAGTGCTCTATTCCATGTATATTCTTTAGGATATAGACAAGAAGACATTGTATCTATGGCTCTAGTCACTGGAGGTAACACTTTAGGTAGTCCTTGTGGAGCTTGTAGACAAGTTATGGTTGAACTTTTAAATAGAGACACACCTGTAGTTATTGCTAATACAAATTCACAAGCTATGGTAACTACTATTGCTGAACTTTTACCATTTTCTTTTACTAGTGATGATTTAAAATAGGAGGAATTATATGACACCACATAATAACGCAAAAATCGGAGAAATAGCAAAAAATGTATTGATGCCAGGAGACCCTTTAAGAGCTAAATTTATAGCTGAAACTTTCTTAGAGGATATAAAATTAGTTAACTCTGTAAGAAATACACTTGCTTATACAGGAAAATACAAGGGAAAAGACATAACTGTTATGGCTTCTGGAATGGGAATGCCTTCAATAGGAATTTACTCTTACGAGCTTTTCAATGTTTATGGAGTAGAAAATATTGTACGTGTTGGTTCTGCTGGAGCTTATGTTGATAAATTAGATGTTTATGATGTTGTTTTAGCTGACTCTGCTTGGAGCCAATCTACATTCGCACATACACAAAATGGATATGAAAGTGACACTACTTATCCTGATAAAGAGTTAAATGAAAAAATCATTAAAACTGCTGAAAAATTAGGTATTCCTTTACATGTTGAAAAAATTCACTCAAGTGATGTTTTCTATACTGAACCAAATGTAGACAGCTATAAAGAACACTTTGCTAAGCACGGATGTACTTGTGTTGAGATGGAAAGTTTCGCTCTATTCCACAATGCAAAAGTATTAGGTAAAAAGGCTGCTTGTCTTTTAACTATATCTGACTCATTTACATCACACAAAGTTACAACTCCAGAGGAGAGACAAACTGCATTTACTAAAATGATGGAAATTGCTTTAGAAACATTTGTTGACTAATAAAGGAGAACAACTATGAAAAAATACAAAAGAATTTTTACTATAGTTTTAGATTCACTTGGAATTGGTGCTATGGGTGATTCTGTTAAATACGGAGATATTGATGTAGACACTCTTGGACATATTGCTAAATCTGTTCCTAGCCTTAATATTCCAAACTTACAAAAATTAGGAATTGCTAACTTACACCCTATCCAACATGTTACAACTGTAGAAAACCCATTGGGATATTTTGCAGCTCTTAACGAAGCTAGTGTTGGAAAGGATACCATGACAGGACACTGGGAAATGATGGGACTTCATATTGAAAAACCATTCCAAACTTTTACTGATACTGGTTTCCCAAAAGAATTGATTTCTGAGCTTGAAAAAAGATGTGGACGTAAAGTTGTAGGTAATAAATCTGCTAGTGGTACTGAAATTCTTGATGAGTATGGAGAGCATGAAATCGCTACTGGTGACATGATTGTCTATACTAGTGCTGACTCTGTTTTACAAATCTGTGGACATGAGGAGCATATGGGACTTGAAAATTTATACAAATATTGTGAAATAGCTAGAGAACTTACTATGAAAGATGAATGGAAAGTTGGTAGAATCATAGCTAGACCATATATTGGTGAAAAAAAGGGTGAGTTTAAGAGAACAAGTAACAGACATGACTATGCTTTAAAGCCTTATGGACAAACTGCTCTTAATGCTCTAAAAAATGCTAATTTAGATGTTATCTCTGTTGGAAAAATCAATGATATCTTTGATGGTGAAGGAGTGACTGAGTCTCACAAATCTAAAAGCTCTGTCCATGGAATGGAGCAAACTATTGAATTAGCTGATAAAGATTTTACAGGGCTTTGTTTCGTTAATTTAGTTGATTTTGATGCTTTATGGGGACATAGAAGAAATCCTCAAGGTTATGCTGAAGAGTTAGAAAAATTTGATAGAAATTTAGGAGTACTACTTTCTAAATTAAAAGAGGATGATCTTTTAATTCTTACTGCTGACCATGGAAATGATCCTACATATACAGGAACTGACCATACAAGAGAGCAAGTTCCATTTATTGTTTACTCTCCATCTTTTAAAGGAAATGGAAGTTTGGGAGAATTTGATACTTTTGCTGTAATAGGTGCTACTATTGCAGATAACTTTGATGTTCAAATGCCTGAAAATACAATTGGACACTCTGTTTTAGATAAATTTAATTAAAAGTGAGGTTTTATTATGGATAGAAATAAAATGTTAAGTACTGTTGATCATACTCTTTTAACTCAAACTGCTACTTGGGCTGATATTAAACAGATCCTTGATGATGGAATTAAATATAATGTTGCATCTGCATGTATTCCAGCTTCTTACGTTAAAGCTTGTAAAGAATATGTAGGAGATAAATTACCTATTTGTACTGTTATAGGATTCCCTACTGGTTACTCTACAACTTCTGTTAAAGTATTTGAAACTGAAGATGCTATTAAAAATGGTGCTGATGAGATAGATATGGTTATCAATATTGGTGATCTTAAAGATAAAAAATATGATGCTATTTTAAATGAAATAAAAGCTATTCACAAAGCTTGTAATGGAAAAATTCTTAAAGTTATCATTGAAACTTGCCTTTTAACTGAAGAAGAAAAAATAAAAATGTGTGAAATAGTTACTGAATCAGGAGCTGAATATATTAAAACTTCTACTGGTTTCTCTACTGGTGGAGCTACTTTTGATGATGTAATCCTTATGAAAAAACACGTTGGAAAAGATGTTAAAATAAAAGCAGCTGGTGGAATCTCATCTCTTGATGATGCAGCTAAATTTATTGAATTAGGTGCTGATAGACTTGGTACTAGTAGAATTGTTAAACTTATAAAAGGTGAAAATGCTGAAAATATGTATTAATACAAAAGGGAAGTGATTGACACTTCCCTTTCTGTTACATTAGAATTGTAACTACCTAGCTGTGAGTTTTACAAAAAATAAAAATAGTTTACATTCTTCACTTCTCGTTCTGCTGCATTATCGGTAAAAAATTTTACGTTATTTCTTCAAAAAATCTTAAAACATCTTCATCCCTGCTCAATCTCTTCAGAAGATTAAAGTGTAAGAGTTCTACTAGTAATTTCAAAGAGAGCTTCTTTACCACCGAGTTCATATTTGATAGACCATCTAATGATAGCAGTTCTTTCAATATTGTAAATTCTACAAAATTGTGATAAAGAGATATTTAATTCTTTAAATTTCAAAACAAGAAATTCTTTTAGATTAGGACTAATCTTAACTTTTTTAGATATATATTACCAACTTTCTTAAAATTAATATTTGTTGATAATATATGTGAGTACTTTATTGGTATCATATCAACTCTATTTTCTTTTACAATCCTTTGAAAATAAAAGAATAATTTAAAAATTTTTTATAAACTTTATACCTTATTTATATATAAAAAGCTATATCAATTATTTAATTTATAATTAATATAGCTTTCTCTTGCACTTATAATTCTTCTTCTTTTTATTATTTTTTCTTTTGAGGAATATTCATTTTTTCTAGTTTTATTTCTCTATAAATAAGTAATTTCTTAAAGAATGAATAAAGGTATTCATAATTACTATTAATTCCTTTAGAAATATTGGTATAATTTGATAAAACTAAGGCATTTCTAAAATATACAGAGTTTTCTTTAAATAATTCATTATTGACATTATACCCTTTTGTTCTAAGATATTTCTCTATAAATACTGCTGTTGTTCTCGTATTTCCTTCTCTAAATGGGTGTGTTTGCCAAATAGCTGATGTAAATTTTGCTACTCTTTGAACTTGTTGTTCTTGAGATAATTTAGTATAATCTTTAGATTTTTCTTCTTCAAAATCATATTTTAAATAATCTAAAATATCAAAATGATTAGCATAAGTTACTGTATCTCCATCTAATATTGGCTCTTTTTTAGTTATATTTATCTCTCTAAACTTTCCAGCCCAACCTTCTAATTCTCCTTCAAATATATTTTCAAAAAGCCTTCTATGAATACTTTTTAAATAAATTGGACTAAAAGTAAAACTTCCATCTTCTAGTATTTCTGCTATTCTTGTAGATACTATATCACATTCTTTATTATCTCTAATTTCTTGTTTAGTAATGTCTTGATATTTATAATAATTATGTAATTTAGTTTCAATTTCTAAATAAGTTGATTTACCTTCTACTGAATCATTTATAAGTTCTTTTAAATAGCTTGAAGGCTTCAATCCATCAACTTCATTTAAACCTACTGCCATTTCCCAATTTTCTTTTTTTATTTTTTTATCTTTTTCATATTCAACTACATCATAAGTACTTTTTATCATCAATTATCCCTCTAAGTCCTCTGAACTAACTATATCTCCTTCATCAATAATTCCATATTTTTTCTTTAGTTCTTCAGGAGATAATTTTTCTAAATCCTTTTCATTCATCACTGTTCCTCCTTAAAATACGAATTTTTTAAATTTTACTTTTTTATATTTAGTTATCTCTAGAGAGCTTTCTATTCTTTATTTATTTATCTCTTCAAAAATTATTTCTTGCTTTTTCTCAAGTGCCTTCATTCTTACATCTTCAGCTATCAATATTATACTATATAATAAAGTATATCTCAATCTTTTTAATGTTATGTGCCTTTCTTATTTATATTTATGATTCTATTCTGCCAATAATTCTATTTCTTCTATATAAATAATTAATAATTTCACTATCATATTCATTATTAACTATTTTCACTTTTTCTTTAAGATTACTATTCTTATAATACTTTCTAAAAGTTCCATCTTCTTTTAAAATATCCATTATTATATATTAAAAAATGTTATAGACCAACGACTAAAAAATCATCAATCTATAACATTACTTTTAACTTATTAATTTAAAAATAATAAATTTGCATTTTAAAATCTATTAAAATTTATATCCTATACCCATTCCAACAGTGTAATCTTTTTCATTTGATGAAACTCTATAATTTCCGCTAACACTATATGAAATTCCATTTTCCATCTCATACTCAGCTGACACTTTAAATTTAATTTTTGTTCTATCACTTTCTGTAGCTACCATTTGGAAATCACTTGAAGCTCCATTTATTTTTCCTGTTATGTACTCTTTTTCATAACCATCGACAGCATACATTATAGAAGTTCCAGCTTTTACTTTTAGATTTCCTTTTGATAATTTTATATCCTTAACTAAATCTACTCCTGTTTCTGTATCTACTGCTGTAAAAGTTTTACCTTTAACATCAAGAGTTAATGGTTGATCCTCTTTTTCTTTTATACTATCTTGTTTTACATGTGATAAAGAAATATTAAAATATGGTTCTATATGAAGATCTTTATCTAATGAATGTGAATATTTTACTCCACTGAATAATACAAAAGTATTATCATTGTAATCTTTATTTGCACTCATACTCTGATATGCATTGCTTACAGTTCTCTTACTATCATATTCTCCATATTGATATCCTAATCCTGCTTTTAACTCTACATTTCCTATATCTCTTTTAGCGTAAGTTGAAAGCACTGCACTATTTCCCTTTAATTTTGAATTTCCTGAAATATCAGTTGAACTCTTAGTTCCTCCAACTGCAAATCCTACAACTGTATTCTCTTTTATTCTATACTCTCCATATGCATATGCTCCATAGATATGACTATCTATTTTTACCTCTGAATCAGCACTATCTACGCCATGAAGATTTTTTCCATTAAATTCATTCTTATTATCAGAATTTTCTCCTAATATTTTTCCACCAAATATCCATTCTTTCTCATTTACTTTTCTATCTGAAGCTAAAATATCATCTGTTATAGCCATAGCTGATTTTTTAGAAACTTTATGAGAGTATGCATATGGTGTGCTATTAAATATTTTTCCATAAAACTCTAATTGAGCCATAATTGACTCTCTTTCTGTTTTACTTACAATTCCTTCTTTTGAATCCTCAGTTAATTGAGTAGTTTTTTGCATTGAATCTATACCTGCTGATTTTACACTTTGATAAACTTTATTTAGGTAATTATAGTTTGGTACAAGCTCATACACTTTATTTGAATCTGCTTGTGGTTTTTCATCTGGTTTTATATTGTTATCTGGAGTAGATGGTTTTTGTGTTCCACCTTCTGGAGTTGTATTATCTGGAACAGATGGTTTTTCCGGTTCTACTACTGGTGGTTTCGGTAAGTTTTCACTTACTTCTACTTTTATACTTCCATTTTCTCCGATAACTATATCATGAACTGAAGAGTTTGCTTGTATTTTACCTTTATGATCTTTAATACTTGAATTATTAGTTAAAATAGTTTCATTTTTATTAAAATCAGATACATCAAAAACTATTTTATTCATATCTTTAAATATAATATCTTTATTTTTATCATTATATAAAGCATTTCCAATAATATTTCCGCTACTATCTTTATTGTTTTTATTTATATCCAGTATTAAAGAGTTATTATTTAAATTTAGAATATTATCCTTTATACCACTAAAACTAGCCTTCTCTCCAAGTTTGATATTAGTATTTATGTCAACAGTAGAAAAATTTGAAACATTTCCATTGATAGAAACATATGAATTAGAGTCGTATGTTTGACTTTCATTTATCTTATCAGTAGCTTCTACTCTTCCAAGTTTTAATGTATTATCTCCTTCTCCACCATCAATATTATTTATAGCTGAATTATTTCCCTTTACAATAAATGTATCATTTCCTGTTCCACCTTTTAATGTTCCAGCAAACTCAAGAGATATACCATTCTCTCCTACTACAACACTATTATTCTCATTTGATAATTGTAAAGTTTCAAGATTTTTTGTATGTGCTAAAAGATTATTTAATAAGACTAAACTTCTTAAAGAATCATTTGTTGTATCTAATTTTTCAGAAAACTCTAATTTATCCTCATCACTACCAAAATCAATAGTTCCAGCTACATTTAAATGACCTGTTTTATAATCTTCAAAGTTTATCTTTAGATTATCATTTCCCTCACCAAAACTTATATCTCCAATAGAGATAAATCCTTTTGTATTCTTATCAGTTGTAGTTAATTGACTATTATTTTCTGTTTTTACAACAATAGTATCATTTGTTTTTCCTTTAAATTCTACATCTGAAACACTTGTCATAAATTGTGTCCCATCTTCATAAACCTTTTTATCTTTACCATTATATTTAGAATTTAAATTTAATGTATTCTCTTTATTTTCAGTATTAGAATTTTCAAATACTAATTTACCATTTACAACACTATTATTAAGTTCTATCTTTGTTCCATTATTTACTTTAATAGCTACTGGATTTATATTTCCTTCTCCAACTGCTGATATAACACTATTATTAAGAGTTACATTTTTATTTTTTATCATATCAACAAGTGTTCCATCTTTTTCAAAATATCCAACAATTGTTGATTTATCCATTGTAAATGAAGTATTATCTCCACTTTTCAGATCTACTTCTATTACTGGAGTTGTTATTGTACTATCTTTAGCTACTGCTGTTGTAATATGAGTATTTCTATAATCTCTGCCATAATAACCTTTTTCTATTAAATTAGTATCTATAATCAAATGATTATCCATAGTTTTAGTATCTGTTCCTAGATTATTAACAAATAATTTTCTTCCATAAATTTTATTTCCATTATTATTTTTAATTATAACTTTATCAGTTACTGTAATTTTATCCTTAACAATTCTTATACCTTCATTATATGATTTTTCATTATTATTAGCTATGAACTTTCCATTATTTAAAACTAATTTACCGTTTTCTCTTTTTAAAACTATTCCATTTCTTTGAAAGTCACCAAAATGTTCATCATTATTAGCTGCATGTCCTCTTTCAGCTATTATTATTCCATTATTTATAACTGTTCCTAAATTCTGAATACTTTGACCTTCATTACCTTTTAAAACTCCATTATTTATTGCAACAGCCCCCATACTATTATCTACATATTGAGCTATTCCATCTTCACTATTAACTGTTCCATAGTTTACTCCAAAATTTTGTACTTCTTGTCCTAAACTAGCCATGTATTCAGTATTTGTATTTGTTGTGATATTGCCTAGATTAATACCTATTCCAGCAATTGCTTGTCCTCTAGCTTCAGATTTTATAGTCCCATTATTTATAATCAAAGAATTACTGTCTGAACGCTGTCCTACATATGCATTTATATCTTTATTATTTAGTCCTATACTATTTTCACTAGCATATTGTCCCGTTCCATTACTTTCTATCATTCCATTATTTATTGCTAAACCTAATTCAGTATATTGTCCAACTTTTTTACTTTCTATTACACCATTATTTATTCCTATACTTGAACTATTTTCTTTTGTCATCTTATCATCACGAGATATTGTCTGACCATAATTTCCATAAAGAACCCCATTATTTACTCCCAAACCATTTATCACTTGAGCTTGATCGTAAGAAATAATAACTCCACTATTTATTCCTGTCATATCTGGTTGCACTAATTGTGTACCAAAAACAAATTTTTTATTTTCTCCGCCAAAAATATTCTCTATTTTTACATTTTCCTCAGAATCTTTTAAAGTTTTTAAAGCTTCTACCAAATTTGAATATACTACTTGACTATCTTTTAATTTTTCTAAATTTTTTAAAGATATTCCAAATGTTCTATCAACACCACCTATATTTTGAGCAACAATCACTCTGCTATCTGCAAATCTTATTATAATTTTAGTTCCATCTGCTAATTTTTTCTCTATTCTTTTATTACCCTTAAATATTTCTTTTATCTCAGAGAAATCCTCTAATTTTTTGATTTCATTCCCTTCAGCAAATAGATTTGCTGACATTAAAAAAGATATTACTAATCCCAAAGTTATCCTTGTTTTCTTTTTGTTACATTTTTTTAATAATTTTTCAATCCTATTAAGCATTTATCTCCCCTTTTTTGATTTTTTACAAAGGGTATTATATCATATTTTTTAAACAAAATCAAATAAATATAGTTTACAATAACTCGTTTATTTTAAATTTTAATTCATTTCCAGCTCTAAGCTGATATCTCAACTTTTGAACAATGCTATCTAACTTACTCAAATCCCCTAAAATAGCCTTTTCGTCCTCTGATACTTCCATTATTTTATATATCCCACCATTTTTTATTATGATTCTTTTATCTCCCATCAAAGCTAATAATGGGTCATGTGTAGCCATCAACACTATTTTTTCCTCTCCAACCAACAATTCCAATGCCTTCTCTCTATCTATCCCTGCATTTTCAATCTCATCTATCAAAACTATTGGAGAAGTGCTTAAAATAGCTGTATCAGCAATCATCAATGCTCTTGATTGTCCACCACTCAAGCTAGTTACAGGAGTATTCATTTCAAACTTCTCACCAGCTAACTCATTAGCTTTTTTAAATATTTTTTCAACTATCAACTCTATATTTTCAACCATTCTACTTTTAGCATGCATCTCTAAAAACTCATACACACTTAAATCCATTATAAAGTTCATATTTTGAGAAAGTTGTGCTACCAAACTATTACTTGATGAAAACCTACTCTTTTTATCTAAAGGCTCACCATTTACTAATATAGTTCTTTTAGTAGGTGTATCATTTTGAGCTCCCCACTCTATATCTGCTAAAAATCTACTCTTTCCACTTCCTGTTGGACCAACTATAGAAACTATCTCACCTTTTTTTATTACTATCTTATCAAACTTCTCCTCTTCTCCAAATTTATTGATTCCAGGTAATATCGTTATCTCTTCTACGACACTACTATCCAACCCCAATATATCTATCATCTGCTCTGAAAATTCTACCAAATTCTCTACAAAGCTCTCTCTATTTAATCCCTTTTCTTCTAAAATATCCTCATCATATGAGAATATTATCTCTTCAATACTCATATTTTTTTTAAATTCAATACTATTATTTTTTAAAAAATCCTCAATAAAAGCGTATTTTTCTATCACTTCATTTAAAGGTTTTCTCAATAAAAACTCTCTATTTACCACAACTATCACCACTACAATCAGAATCTTTTAAATCTATCTTTCTTACATTCCCCATCTGATGTTCCTCTCCTATTCTAGTCTCACCTAAACAGTATGAACAGAGTGCAGAAGGCATAGAAAATCTTAAACTCTTTCCTTTCAAGCTTTCAATTTTATCATTTTCATCATATATCAAACTTCCAAACTCATAAGCACCCTGACCATTTAAAGCATTTACATGCATAATTATTGCTCTTGGATTTACATTCATAACCCTCATAGCAAATACCTCTCTTTCTGCTTGTGAAACAATATCCCCCTTTGTTATTACAACAATATCTGCACTTTTCAACATTGGTCCAATTTTTTTAGGTGTATTAATTCCACTTAGGTTATCAATGACACAGATAGCTTTTACATCTTTGATATATGGTGAACATCTATTACATAGACCTGCACTCTCTGTTATTAAAAGATCTAACTTCTGTTCTACTCCCCATTTTACAACCTCTTCAATATTACTTACAAAAAAGTGATCTGGACATAACGATCCTGAAAGTCCCTTCTTTACAGGAACACCTATTTTTTCATACAGCTTATCATCATCTGTATATAGACAATCAAATTTGACTACTCCTATCTTTATTCCACGCTTTTTCAAACTCTCTATTGTCTTGATAATAAGAGAGGTTTTACCTGATGAAGGTGGACCTGAAACTGTTATTAAGTTCATCTTACTCCTCCTCACTCGCTTTAAAAAATATACTCTTACATTTTTCTAAAATTTCACCAATATTGTTATTGTGTATGTAATCCCAACCACACCACATAAACTTTTTATCTTCAAGTCTATTATCAACATTTGGATTTACAGTTGGAAATAATCCTTGATGAGAAAATATCTTTCCAACCTCTTCTCCAGCTAGATAGTTTACTATTTTTTTTATTTTTTCCTCTTTTTCTTTCTTAGTCAACATAAATATTGGTGAGATAACAGCTCCATCTTCTGGCCAAATAGGTATCATTGGACCATCTTCTTTTATCATTTTTGTAAAAAAGTAAGGCATTATTGTAACTGTTGGTGTATTCTCTTTTAATTTATCAGACTTTACCATTTGAGCTGGATGTAAATTCTGTAACAAAGCTTTTCCTAACTTTTCAATTCCCTCTTCTCCATAATTTTTATTAATATTTACTAAGATTGAGTTAAAAAGATCAAAATCAGATATTGGTAAACTTACTGATTTTTTAAACTCTGGTTTTAATATATCTTTCCAAGATCTCGGTACCTCTCTATCTCCTAGCATATCTCTATTTACTAAAAATATAGCTGGAACAACTCCTAACATAGAGTAATCTCCATCTGGATCTTTTAAAGAGATCTCGTCATTTTGAAAATCTCTATTGTATCTCTCTATCCCTGTTATATCTTTAAATATATGCTCTTTTTTAAATTTTCCCATAAGTTTATCCTCAAAAAATAGATCAAATCCTGCTGATATAAATATATCTGCTAATTTCTCTGGATGATTAGCTCTTATTACATCCTCTTTTAACCAATCTAAACCTGCTGAAGCTGCTTTCAATTCATATTTTACTTTTAATTCACTATTCTCTTCTAAAAATTTATTAAATCCCTCTAATAGCGGTATTCTTATAGGACAAGGTAACAATCCCATAACACTTATCTCCTGTGATGTGATCTCTTTTTCCACCATTGTAATATCCACATTTTTTCTACTATTATCTATATACTCATTTAAAAATTCTACAAATATCTTTACATCTATTTTCTTTGTTAAAAGTACACTTTTTAAAGTTAAATTTCCCATTATTTTTAATATATTCTCATCTTTTAGGTTTTTAAATCCCTTTAATTCAAAAAAATCTATACTCTCTGGATATTTTTTACAAATCTCTAATACACTCATATTTTCATCTATATATTTCATAATTATCCTCCGATTGTCCTTTTATTTTAAGCTTATTATACTATATAATATAAAAAAAATCAGTAACATATGTTACTGATTTAATCAACTTTTATTAAGCTTTTATTATTTTATCATTTGACTCCATAAACTCTAAATACTGCTCTTTTGTCATCACAGGAGTAAAGTTATCTAATATCTCTTTTCCTTTCTCTGCATTATTAAATAATAGATCTACAACAGTCAATGCCATAGCCTTAGCTGGTGCTAAATATGCATACTCCTCATCTACTATTTGATACTCTCTTGTATGAAGAGCTCCTTTTACACCGCCAAACATAGGATGAAGTGTTGGCATAATATGAGATACATCTCCAAAATCAAATGATCCTGTGAAATCTCCCCCTTCAATTATATCTTCACTAGTCAATCCAATATATTCCAAGTTCTCTCTCAAAACTTTTTCCATATTATCATGTTTTAAAATTGGTAAATATCCTGGTAACTCTGTTATCTCTATCTCTGCACCTACTGCCATAGCTCCTGCTATTAAAGCTCTATTTACCTTTTTATTAGCATCAATCATACTTGATATTGTTCTTGCTCTAACATATGATTCCATTCTTACATCAGCAGGAACAACATTTACAATATCTCCACCTTTTGTGATGATAGGGTGAAATCTTACTCTATCTGCCTCTTTAAATGTTTCCCTCTGAGCATGAACATTATTTATTGCTAACATAGCGGCATTTAAAGCATTTACTCCCTCATATGGAGCTGATCCAGCATGAGCTTCCTTCCCTATAAATTTTATCTCTTTTCCAATAAATCCATTGCTTTCAGGTGCAGTTAATACTTTTCTATCTCCAGTATCTAAAACATGGAACATCATAGACATATCTACATCATCAAAAGCTCCTCTTCTAATAAGCTCCTGTTTTCCACCAAAATACTTTATATGCCCCTCTTTTTTCAATTCACTTCTATAAGCTAATTCAATAAACTCCTCAGCAGGTGTAGCCATAAAGTCTATTTTTCCATCTAGCTCTTTATATACTCCAGATTTTATAAGCCCAACTGCTGCTCCTAGCATTCCAGCTATCTGTACATTGTGCCCACAAGTATGAGAAGCTCCTATTGAGTTGGAATCACAGTGCTCTTTACAAGATATTCCATCTAACTCTCCTAGAATAGCTATCTTTATTCCATCTTTCTCCTCATTTATTCTTGCTCTACACCCTGTATAAGCTATCTTATCTTCAGTTTCTACATTTAATTCATTTTTAAAAAATTCTCTAACTGTTTTTGTAGTTTCAAACTCCTTATATCCAAACTCTGGATTGTGATATATCTTTCTTCCTGCTTCGATTATTATATCTTTATTCTCTTCAATAGCTCTTATTACTCTATCTTTCAATTCCTGTTTTGTCATCTTAACCTCCTTAAATATCTCCTGTTATTCTTAATACTGTTTGAGCTATCAATGCACAAGCAAAGAATATTGTTATAAATACTACTACTGAAATTAACACTATCTTCCAAGACATTCTCTTTAACTCATCAATCTTATTTCCTACAGAAATTCCTGCAAATGTAAGTAGTGGTGTTGTTATTGATATGAAGTCAACCTTTCCTACATACTCCATAAATTTTGCTGACATTGGATTCTGTGGCATACTTAAAATAAATCCTAAAATTGTAACCCAACCAAAAGCTGGAAATACAGATTTTGGAAACATCTCTCTTATTACTAGTGCAACTAGAGCCACCAATATTATTAAAATTATTCCAGGTACTGTATCTATCATTGGAGTTCCTAGACCAACTCTCTGTGTTATCATTACTAATATTCCTGATATTATCAGTAATAAAGTATTTCTCTTCATTCTCTCCATATTTATTGTCATACTATTTCTCTCCCTTTCTTTTTCCTAAAACTGGCTCTAAAATTGCATAAAGCTTATTTGTTAAAGGTAAAGTTACAAATATTAAGAAGTTTACTCCTGTTATTCCTGATAACATATTACTTGTTGCTGCATATGCTAATATTGTATCTTTCATATGAGCTGGTGCTACCTCTGTCAAAGCTGCAGCTGCTGCTGTCATCATACTACCACTTCCCACTCCACAAGCCATTCCTAATGCATATGGGTGTATTCCAGAGTAGATTGAAACCGAACCTAAAATTCCAAATACAATAGTTCCTACAACTGTCCCTATTAAGTAAGTTCCCAATACACCATTTCCTTCTGGAGAATCTATTCCATACTTCTCACCTATAACTCCTAGTGAAGGCTCTCTACTTATACTTGAAGTAGCTCCAACTGCCTCTCTTTTCATTCCTAATAATAGTGCTATTGGCAATGCCACTATTGGTGATAAAATATGTCCTGTCTCCTGTGCTAAAAATGCTGGACCAGCAGCTAATATCTTTTGTAAGTTTGGTCCTGCTAATGTTCCATATTTTACTCCTAAAATTAGAAGTACCATTCCTACCAATTCACTTGCCCATTTTATTTCTGATGAATTAACTATTTTTTTTAATACTGTAATTCTCTTTCCTAATAGATCTGGTGTTATCAGAGTTCCAATAACAACTGCATATAACATAGGAAATAAAATCACACTTACTCTCCAGACTGGGATTGATACTTTTCCTATCGTTTCTGTAATAATTACAATTATTGCTGAAATAATTGTTACTTTCCATAAAGCTCTTTCCATACTTTTCTCCTTTTATATATTAAAGTCATGTCCTTAATAGGACTTTAATTTCATTATAAATATATCACTTTCTCTATAAATTGTCAACTTATTATTCTAAAAAAAAACTATTTTTTTATTTTTAAAACATTACTAATTTAATAAACAATAAAAAAAGGAAAAATTATTGTCATATTTTGTGATATTTAACAATATTTTTCCTGTTATTTCTAAAATTTAAATTTTATAACCCTTCTGGGTCTTCCAGCAGTTATGGAACTTTCTACTTGTACTATCTCAGCATAATCTTTCTCAAGTATCTTTTTTATAATTCTATTTACACTTCTTGTAGTGATGTTGAGAACTTCTGCAATTTCAATACTTGTAAAACTATTTTTCTTTTTCTTTTTTATCATACTTTTTATCTTTTCTAAATATATTGGACTTATCTCTATCTCCTCAGCCATAGTTTTTATTCTCTCATCTGAATCCCTTTTATACTCCAACTCTTTTGAATTTAATAAAGGTCCTTTAACTACTTTTCCATTGGAATAGAAGATTTTTCCCTCTTTAGTCAAACTTAATTTTAAAGCCACCCTTGCATTTCTTTCAGCTTGGAATATTGTTTTTCCCTCTCCAATTCCAACTGCTAACTCCTCATTCTGACCTTCAAATCTGCTCTTTAAAGCTAAAATCTCTTTTAAACTCTCATTTCCTTGAAGAATATCTATATTTGAGATTATCATATACTCTTTTTCATCAGAGATCTGGATATTCCCCTCAACCTTTTTACTGTACTCCAATAAGCTTTTTTCTATCTCCATCTTTAATTCTAAATTATTTTTATCAAAACCAGTTTTATTGGAATTTATTTTTATTATTTGCACACCTAAACCACTGTTCTTCTCATTTAAAATTATCTTATTTAAAAGTGCTACAAAATCATTTTCAATCTCAATATTAGTTGCTTGTAATCTGTAAACAGGTATCTTTTTCTCTTTTAACTTATTATATATATAACCAAAAGCTGTAAAAATACAGTTTATCTCCTTAGAGTTATACTTTTCTAAATAGTTTTCAAGGTACTCATTCTCTGTTTTATTAGGTTCATACTTTTGATAATAACTTCCCTTTAACTCTATATCAAACTCTTTTACAACTTCATTGAATATATGCCCCTCTACAATATCCCATCCCAGTCTTATATTATCCTCTATTAAACTATCTTTTTGTAATTCCCAAAAACTTTTTATCAAACCGATACTTCCACGTTTAGTATATACAACAGGTTTATTTATTTCTAACTCTTTATTATTTAATAAAGAATAGTATACACCAATACCTGTGAGATAGATTCCTTCAACTTCACTCTCTATCTCTTTTATTATTTTCAATGTATTCTCTATCTTATCCTCTTTTTTTAAAATAAACTCTATTTTTTTATATTTTTTAGATAGTATATTGTAGATCTTTTCAACAGAATCACCTGCTCCTACTATTGCTATTCTCATAATTATTCCCTCTGTGCATTCATTTTTCTTATTATATCATTTTTTTTTAGATAAAAAAAGAGAGGATATGTGTATTCCCCTCTCCAAAAATATTATTAAATCTCTCTTATATGGATATTTTGACTTCTATCTGGTCCTACTGAAACAACAGATATTGGACATCTTAAGATCTCTTCCATTCTCTTTATATATTTTTTACAGTTTTCTGGTAACTCTTCATAAGTTTTCATTTGAGATATATCCTCTTTCCATCCTGGTAACTCTTCATATATAGGTTTTGCTCTATATAGTATCTCAGTTGAAGCAGGAACATAGTCATATCTCTTTCCATCTATCTCATAAGCTACACATATTTTTAATGTATCCAATCCACTCAATACATCTATCTTAGTAATTACTATATCTGTAAGTCCATTGATATCCACAGCATATTTTCCTACTACTAAGTCTAACCAACCACATCTTCTTGGTCTTCCTGTTGTAGCTCCATACTCTCCACCGATCTGTCTTAATTTCTCTCCTAAATCATCATTTAATTCAGTTACAAAAGGTCCCTCTCCAACTCTTGTTGTATAAGCTTTCATAACTCCAATTCCCTTAGTTATTTTTCTAGGAGAAACTCCAGCTCCTGTTGTTACTCCTCCTGTTGTAGGTGATGAAGATGTAACATATGGATAAGTTCCATAGTTTATATCTAGCATCATAGCTTGAGCTCCCTCAAACAATACTAATTTATCCTCATCTAAAGCTCTATTTATTTCAGGTATTGAATCAATTATTCTATGTCTTAATCTATCTGCATAACCTGTGTAATCAGCCAAAATTTGCTCATAAGATAGTGGCTCTGCTCCATATATCTTAGTTATAATCTCATTTTTAGCCTCTAAAAATCTTTTTAATTTTTCAGCAAAAATATCCATATTTAAGAAATCTACTGCTCTAATTCCAACTCTGTTTATCTTATCTGAGTAGCAAGGTCCTATTCCTCTTTTTGTAGTTCCTATTTTATTTGAACCACTAGCTTCCTCATTTAACTCATCTATTCTTACATGATATGGCATAATTATGTGTGCTCTATCACTTATGAATAGGTGATCTATCTTAGCACCTTTCTCTGCTAAAGTATCTAACTCTTTTAATAAAACTTTAGGATCAACAACAACCCCTGGCCCTATTATACACTTTCCATTTCCATGTAACATCCCAGACGGTAATAGATGTAGTATAAATTTCTCTCCATTTACAACTACAGTATGTCCAGCATTATTTCCACCTTGAAATCTTACAACATAATCAGCTCTATCTGCCAATACATCTATAATCTTTCCCTTTCCTTCATCTCCCCACTGAGTTCCTACTACTACGTATCCAGCCATTGTTACCTCCTAAGCTTATTTTATTTTTTCTATTTCAATATAATTTATATTTTTGTTGTGTTTACATAAAAACAGTTGTTCAAACTCTGTCTTTATATTATCTGCTACTTTTTCACTATTATGTAGATCAGAAGTGTGATACACTACCTTATAACCATCTAAACTATTAGCTAAATCAATTACATCTTGATAGTATTTATCGTGGTCAGTTTTAAAGTAAAACATACCACCTTTTTTCAATATCACATCTAAAGTTTTAAAGAAACTCTCCTGTACCACTCTATTTTTCTCATTCTCTTCCCAAGGATCTGGAAAGTTTACATAGATTCCATCTATCTCATTTTCTGCTACAAATTCAAGTATCTCTTCCCCTCTTCTTCTTAAGAAAAGAGCATTTGATGATCCATCTCTCTTTACTTTATTCGCTGAAAGTACAAGTCTTTTGAATCTTAATTCAAGTCCTATATGATTTCTCTCAGGAAATTTTTTTGCCATTCCCTGTGCAAAGTTTCCACTTCCAGAACCTATCTCTAAATATATTGGATTATCATTTTTAAAAAATTCATTCCATTTTCCCTTATACGAGTCCATTATTTTCTTATCATAAATAATGTGTTCTGGATAATCCAACAATTTGAACATATATTGATTATAGTTCTTTCTTGGACTCTTAAAAAAATGACTCCACAAGTTCTCTCTTAACTCTTCCATCTGGCCTCCATTACAATTTTTCTATTTTTTCTATAATTTTATCTGCTATTTTACTGTTCTTATGAAATAACTCCTCTATCTTTTCTTGAGAATCTTTCTGATGTAGTTCAATTTTTTCTATAGCTTCTAAAAATTCATTACTGTTACTTACTTTATAACCTAAATTTAATTCTAAAATCTCCTTAGATATCTCTTTTACATTTTGAAGATATGGTCCAAATATTGGTGTCTTTCCATAAAATAGTGGCTCTAACAAACTATGCCCTCCAATATTTACCAATGTTCCTCCCACAAATGCTATATCACTTATTGAGTATATTTTTCTCAATACTCCTATCTTATCTACAATTATTACATCACTTTTTAGAGTATTTCCCTTTTCAATCTCACTATATTTACTATATGAAAATCCATACTCTCCCAGAATCTTTTCTATTTGAGGAGTTCTCTCTATATGTCTTGGGACTAGAATTAGGAGTGTATCTTTCATAGACTTAAATGTATCTAATAGTACTTCATACTCACCTGTTCTACTACTTCCAGCTGTGAATACCCTTCTCTTATCTATATTCAAAAGTTCTCTCAACTGTTCCTTTTCTATCTCATCATATTTTTGAAAAGAGATATCAAACTTTAAATTTCCTAAAGTTTCTACTCTTTCAGCCTCTGCTCCTATCTCAACTATTCTCAAACTATCCTGTTCTGTTTGCATAAAAAACCTGTCTATATTTAAAAATATAGTTTTTAAATACCCAGATAACTTTTTATATCTTTTAAAGCTTCTATCTGATATTCTTCCATTTACAACTATAACTTTAGATAGTTTCCCACATTGATTGATCAAATTCGGCCAAATCTCTGTCTCTACCAAAATTAATAGATTTAGTTTTATTTTTTTTAGAATACTCTTTAAGACCCTCTTATCATCTAATGGAAAATAGTATATATCAACTCTCTCATTTTTTCCAAACTTATCCCTTGCTACTCCTATTCCAGTATCTGTAAATAGAGTCAACAACACCCTCTCATTTCTTGTTTCCAATAGCTTTTTTATCAAGGTTTCTGATAAGTTTATCTCACCTACAGAGGAACAGTGTACCCAAATATACTCACCAGATTTTAAATTTGAAAAGTCCTGTTTTAATCTTTTTTTTAAAAACTGCCCCTTTTTCCCATTCAATAGGATTAATAGATAGATAAATGGTTGTAACAATATTCTTAAAATCTGATAGAACATCTTACTCTCCTATTTTTTCATCTATATACTTAGAAATAGCTTCAACTACTTCATCTATATTCATTGTACTACTATCTATTTCGTGAGCATCTTCTGCTTTTAATAGTGGACTCTCTTTTCTTGTAGAATCTATATGATCTCTCTCTTTGATTGAAGATAGTACTGATTCATAATCAGCCTCTACCCCTTTCTCCTCATACTCCCTTAATCTTCTCTTAGCTCTCTCTTCTGGTGAAGCTACTAAGAAGATTTTTACATCTCCATTTGGGAATACTACTGTACCAATATCTCTTCCATCTAAGATTATCCTTTTTCCCTTGCTTATCTCTCTTTGTAGCTCTACAAGCTTTACTCTAACCTCTCTTATTGCAGCTACTGGAGAAACAACACCACTCACTCTAGGTGTTCTTATCTCCTCTGAAACATCTTTCCCATTTAGAAAAAATTGATTTCCTACAATATCCAATTTTGTATTTGCTAGCATAGCTTCAACTTGAGATCTATCTTCTAAATCAATACTGTTTTCCAATGCATAAAGGGCTATCATTCTATACATAGCTCCAGTATCTAAATATGTAAATCCATACTTTTTAGCTATTATCTTAGCTATTGTACTCTTTCCACTTCCAGCAGGACCATCTACTGTTACTATAAATGCTTTCATAACTCCCCCTTATTATGCTCTGATTAACATAGCTCTCCACTCTTTATCTGCTTTTATCTCTTCCACTGTAAATCCTAAAGCTTCTACCTCTCTTTTAACAAGGTCACATTTATCCTCTATAATACCAGAGAATATAATTTTTCCACTCTCTTTTACAACTTTTGATATATCATGTAATAGTATTAATAGAACATCAGCTAAAATATTTGCCACTACAACATCAAATTTCTTATCTTCTACTACTGAGATTAAATCCCCTTTGTAGACCTTAGCTTTATCCTCTCCTATTCTATTCAATTCAAGGTTTTCTTTAGCTGACTCCACTGCCAACTCATCTATATCAGTACCATATACCTCACTTGCTCCCAATCTATCAGCAGCAATCATAAGTATTCCTGATCCTGTTCCAACATCTATAACACTATCTCCTGTTTTAATATTTTCTTCCATTAACTTTAAACAAAGAGATGTAGTTGGATGAGAACCTGTTCCAAATGCTCTCCCTGGATCTAACTCTATTATTAACTCGTCAGCTTCTGGAGTATACTCTCTCCAAGTTGGCTTCACTACAAATTTTTCACTTACCTTCTCTGGAAATAAATATTTTTTCCAACTATTTTGGTAATCCTCTTCATCATATTCATAAAAATCCACAGTATAAACTATATCATCTCTTTCAGCAAACTTCTCTTCAAATGTTGCTAATATCGCATTTTTTCTCTTTTCTGCATATGGATTTAATGGAAAGTAAGCAGAAATAGCATGATCTACCATTAAAAACTCTTTCTCATTCTTATAAAAATCTAATGGATTCTTACTTTTCATAGGCTCTTCTATCTTTAGCCCTGTAACTCCAAATCCGTAAAATACATCTGAAATCTCTTTAGTGGCTCTATCTATATCATCACTTTCGTATATAACTTTTATCTCTACTACTTTCATTCATCTCTCCTTATAAATATGATATTTCCATAAGAGTTTTACTTATTCTCTCTATTTTTTTACATTCTCCTGTCTCTTCATCCAGCTCTATATCTATTCCACAAAGTCTCTCATTTCCCTCAGCTATCTCAAATCTTTGAGGTAATGCATTTAAAAATTTTGGTAAAACAGATTGTACTTTCATTCCTATTACCCCATTTTCTGAACCTGTCATTCCTATATCAGTTATATAACCTGTCCCTTCTGGTAATATCTTCTCATCAGCAGTCTGTATGTGTGTATGTGTTCCATATACAACTGAAGCATACCCATCTAAATGCCAACCCATAGCTATTTTTTCTGAAGTTGCCTCAGCATGAAAATCAACTATTATAAACTTTGTCTCTTTTCTAATCTCGTTTATTATCTCTCTTACCTTTTTAAATGGACAATCTATTGGAGTCATAAAAACTCTTCCCTGAATAGATACCACACCTATCTTATTCCCTTTTCTGTCCTTAACTATTGTATATCCTTTACCTGGTGTATTCTCATCAGGATAGTTCGCTGGTCTTAGCACTCTATCACTTCTGTCTAAATACTCATATAGTTCCCTCTTGTCCCAGATATGATTTCCACTTGTAATTACATGACAACCCCATTCTTGTAGTTGATCAGCTATTTTGGCTGTAAGACCAAATCCTGCAGCTGCATTCTCTCCATTAACAATTACAAAATCATACTCTTTTCCTTTTTTCTCTAAAAAAGTTTTTAATGTCTCTCTTCCTGGGCTACCAACTATATCTCCCACTACTAAAATTCTCATCAATTTCCCTCTTTCTATCAATAGGCTTTTACATTAAATTATATCATGTTAAATTTTTTATGTAAAGTCATATATAAATTAAATTTATTATGAATTTTCAACAAAAAAATGTTATTATACTTAATAATATACTATTTTAAAAGGAGAATTTATGTATCTAAATTTTTTAAATTATTTTAGAGGTTTTGCTATATTTTTAATTGTTTTAGGACATTCGTTCTATATCACTAATTTTTTTAATCTAAGTAATCCTGTAGAAAATCCATTCTTTAGGAAACTATTTTTTACTATGACAACTGGTGGAACATCACTTTTTGTCTTTATTTCTGGTTTTTTATTTCATCATATTTTTTATTCAAGAGGATTTAACTTTAAAAAATTTATGAAAAATAAGTTTAAAAATGTTTTTCTTCCATATTTAATTATAATTACTCCAATTATTTTTATTAGATTTCCCGAAACGTTAACCAATGGGCATATACAGTTTCAAGATATCATAAGACTTATACTTATGTATCTTTCTGGAGCTCTTTTAGATTCCACTTGGTATATTCCTTTTGCCTTTGTTCTCTTTATATCTTCACCACTCTTTATAAGATATATTGAATTAAAAAAGGGGCAAATTTTTATTATTATATTAGGATTATTCATTGGAATGCTCATACACAGACCTGCACATAATTTACACATCAATGTTTTTCAGGCTTTACTATACTTTACTCCTGCCTATTGTCTAGGAATATACACTTCACAAAAAAAGGAGATTTTACTTCCGTATTTAAAAAAATATAATACTCTTCTTTTTCTTGTATGGATTATTATTGGACTATTTCAAGTGTATACAAATAGATTTATGAACATGCATAAAATAAATATGTTCTCATATAATGGTATTGATTTTATGGGAGTACAAAAAATTATTGTCTGCCTATTTTTTATAGGATTTTTCTATAAGTTACAAGATTGGCATATAGGTTTTTTAGAGAAAACTCTTTCTCTTCTTGCAGACTATAGTTTCCCTATATTTTTTGTACACAACTATGCTATTTTAATAACTAGATACTTCTTAGAAAAATATAGTATCACTCTTAATTTTAGTTATTTAGGTTTAATTTTATTTACAGCTTTTATCTGTACTACATCTATGATTTTTACAAAAGTCATAAAGTTAATTTTTAAGAAAAATAGTCGTTTAATCATAGGAGGTTAACTATAAAAATTTGCATTTATCTATTTTTTATGGTATAATATAAGAAATAATATTGTGAAGTAAACTTTAATAGTACTTGAATTGTGAGATTCTTGATGCTTTAGTAGCAAGGATTCAAACTTTTCTTTGATGAGGAAATTTTAGTTGAAAAATATCTATAGAACTGGGGTTTATTCAGGGTCTAAATGGCAATGAATTATACTATTCAAAGAATGGTATAAAGTGAATCATTTAATGGTGAAACTTAAGCACTCTAACTCTATTATCTAATTTTAGATAGTGGAGCTAGGGTGTTTTTTATTTAATATTTTTAGGAGGTATATATGAAAAAAATTAAAAAACCTATTTTTGAGATTAATAAACTCAAACATAAGACAAAAAAATTACATGAACGAAATTTTAATAAATTCGGTTTTGATTTACATCCGAGTGTTTCAGTTGTATCAGCATTATTAATGCTCATATTCATTGGAATAACTCTTCTAAATCCAAAAGCTACAAATATGTTTTTAATGGGGTTACAAGAAAAAATAACTGGAAATTTAAACTGGTTTTTTGTTCTCTCTGCCAATATTTTTCTGCTTTTTCCAATTTTCTTAATGGTAAGTAAATTTGGTGAGATTAGACTAGGTGGACCTAAAGCAAAACCAGAGTTTTCAAATTTTGCTTGGTATTCAATGTTAATCAGTGCTGGTATGGGAATAGGTCTTGTCTTCTTTGGAGTGGCTGAACCACTATTCCATGCCAATACAATATTACCACATACAAACTCTACGTCTCAGACACAAGCTCTTGCTACTTCATTCCTACATTGGGGATTACACCCTTGGGGAATATATAGTCTAATATCTTTAGCACTTGCTTTCTTTACATACAACAGGGGATTACCACTATCTCTAAGATCTGTCTTCTACCCTATATTAAAAGATAGAGTTTTTGGTAAAATAGGAGATATTATTGATATTACTGCTGTTGTATCTTGTCTTTTTGGACTAGCTACATCATTAGGTTATGGAGCACAACAAATTAACTCTGGACTTAACTATCTTTTCAACATTCCACAAAACACTACTGTTCAAGTTATTATTATAACTTTGATAACTTTAGTAGCTACACTATCTGTTGTATCTGGAGTTGGAAAAGGTGTAAAAATACTTTCAGAATTAAATATAAAAATAGCTGGTATATTTTTAATTGTTATGCTATTTCTTGGACCTACTCTATTTATCTTTAGAAGCTTTGGAAATAGTATTGGTTACTATCTAAATCATTTCTTTGAGCTTAGTTTTTTTAGTGAGAATGGAAATAGTTGGCAAGGATCGTGGACAATATTCTATTGGACTTGGTGGATATCTTGGTCTCCATTTGTTGGTATGTTTATTGCCAGAGTTTCAAAAGGAAGAACAATTAGAGAGTTTATCTTTGCAATCTTAATCATTCCTGTTCTATTGAGTTTTATCTGGTTCTCAACTTTTGGAGCTACTGCCTTCTATCAAAATATGATTACAGGTGGTGAACTACTAGAAATGGTAAAAAGTGATACATCTACAGCACTATTTGCTATGATACAAAGTATGTATATTCCAAACGTAGTTAAAACTATCGTCTCTGTTATTGGAACATTCCTTGTTATATCATTCTTTGTAACATCATCTGACTCAGGTTCATTAGTTGTTGATAATCTTACATCTGGTGGAAAATTGGAGTCACCTATTCCTCAAAGAATATTCTGGGCTCTAACAGAGGGAGCTATTGCTGTATCACTTCTTGTAAGTGGTGGTAATGAAGCTTTAAATGCTCTACAAACAGGTGTTATACTATCTGGTCTACCTTTTACTATAATTCTTTTAATTATGATGTATAGCTTGTATCTAGGGCTTAAAACAGATCTACATAAACTGAAGGAATATCGTGAAGAATCTCTTATCTTCGATATTGTTACAACCCAACTTCCTTCTAACAACGATTCTTCTAGTGAAGACTATTTAAAATAGTCTTCTAAGAATCTATCAACTCCCTCTTTCCAATGAGGGATTTTTTTATTTACTATTTTTAAGTATTTTAATCATTTCAAAATGTCGTCCTCTTTTATCTAATGGTGGTAACTCTAAATAATTTTTTCCATATAATTTTATTAAAATATCTTCAGGTTTTTTAGGACATTTGTACTCTTCCTTTTCAAATTCTATTGTTTTTAAAGGAAATATCGAATCTGCTTTATGATATTTATTCCATAAATATTCATATATGACTATACTATTACTATTCATAGTATTATTTTTTAATCTTAATTTTAATTTTTGAAATAATTTAGACATATATTTTTGAAATCCTGTTTTTATAATTAAAACTTTTTTTAATTTATTAATTTTACTATCATTTTGCTTAAATTTTGTTCTTTCAATTTTTAAAAAAAAGTTATAAAAATATATTATTTTTTTTGAAAAAATTTCCATAGTAAATACATCTATATATAACCCCTGATATTCCCCCTCATTTACCTTTTCACCCTTACTTAAAGCAATACTATTTTTATCTTTCACTTTTATATATGGCCATTTTTTATTTGGTTTTTGTAAATATAAAGTTTGTGGTAATTCTTTCTCAAGGGCTGTTACTAACTTTAAATAATCTTGTTTCAAAATACAAATATCAATATCATCATCCCATGGAATAAAACCTTTATGCCTCACTGCTCCTAATAAAGTTCCACTATCCAACCAATAATCAATATTATTTCTATCACAAATTTTTACAATTTCTTTCAAAATATCTTTCATAATTTTTTGTGCTTCTTTTAAATTCTTATCATTCACCTATTTTTCCTCCGTTTATATATATTATCCCTATAAATATTATAATACTCGATAAAATAAACTGCATACTTAAGTTTGTTCCCAGTAACATCTTTGAAAATATCATTGTCCACACAATATAAGAGATATTTAACGACATTCCTCTTGGTGCGCCTATAAGATCAATAGATCTATACCAAAATAAGTATGATAAAGATCCTATCAATGCTGTTCCTATAAAAAGATACAACACATTTGAATTAAATACTTCAAATACTAGCTTATATCCTGAAATAATCGGAATTATTAGTCCTGCATAAAATAAAGCTGAAATTATCTGTCTTATGCAAATAGCTACACTTGAATCTACTTCACCATATCTCATAGAATATGAGGCTATTACACACTCTAATGCCCAACCAAAAACACAGAATAATGAAAAGAATATTCCTAACATATATTTAGGATATATTTCTAAGTTTATAGGTGAGTAACTTAATAAAATTATCCCTAATCCACTTATAATTACTCCTATTTTCATTCTAAAATTTATTTTTTCTTTTAATATTATAGCACTTAAAACTGTTCCTAATGCAGGATATAATGCTGAAAAGCTTGAAGCATAAGCAGCTCCTATATATTTTGTTCCTAAAAGATAACCTGCCATTCCTACAGGACCACCTAAAATTGCTCCAATTATTAAAAATACTCCTATTTTACTTTTAAATGGCTTTAATAACCTATCTAATTTTTTTTCTCTAATTAAATTTAAAATTAGCCAAATAGCTGAAAAAAAATCATGTAAAAAAGCCCTAACTAATGCAGATATAAATATATTATTATAAGGTAAAAATATACTGGACATTAAAATAATACTTATTATTACAGTATTTAACCCCCAACTAATTCCTGATAAACTTCCTACAAATACCCCTACTTTAAATTTATTCATATAAATCTAGTTCTCCTAATCTTTTTTTAGCATTATTAAACCTATCTATACCATAACTTCCAAAAGATACTCCTTTAGCTTCTTTCAATATTGTCCAAATACTCCATAAGAAATCTTGATATATTTTATTTATATGTAATCTTAATTTTTCTTCTTTTGTTGCTTCTCTATTAAAATAAAAATATAGTAGTTTTTCTTCATCTACTTTTTTCATTCTACTTTCAATAGAAGCTGCTGCTAAATCCCACATAGGATCATTTATTCCTGAATATTCCCAATCTATTAAATATACTCTATCATTAGATCTTATAAAATTTTCTGGAACTGTATCGTTGTGACAAGAAACTAACTGTATATTTAATTTTTCCATCTTTTTCTTTAATTCTAAAACTTTTTTCTTTATATCTGTATATCCTTCATAGAATTTTCCATTTAGTTCAATTGATAATTTTTCATATTTCTCTATCTCTTTAAAAACATCAAATTTATTATTAAATTCAATATTTGCACTATGAAGTTTTCTTAATATTTTTGCTACTTTATCCAAATACAATACTATAGTATCCGGATTTAAAGTTTGAGCTTTTTCTATATATTCAGTTATTTTTACTCCTGTTTCTTTATTAAAAACTAATAAATTAGCATCAATATCTAGAGATTTAACTTTACTACAATTCTCAATCTCATTGGATCTATTTATTATTTCTGAGGTTCCTTCTCCTGATTTTCTTAAAACATATTTTCTATCATTAGTTGTTATTAAATAGTTTCTATTGGTCATTCCACCTAAGGCTTCTATTCTTTCTATGTTTGTATCTATCTCTTTCATCTCTTCTAAAAAGATATATTTTATCTCTTCTATCTTTTGTTCATTTTCAACTTTTAATAATCTTGGATAAATTTTATCTTCAATATACTCTAACTGATTCTTATTATTAATCTCTCCCCATATTAAACCATCAACTCTTTGAATAGCAATTTTAAATAAAGAGATTGTTTCAGAAATAGCATACTCATATGCAAATTCACTATTATCTGCATTTAAATTAAATAAATATTTTAATAAAAAATATGATAATTTACTTACTCCTAACATCTCTCCATCTATATTTTTTAACTCTCTTCTATCTTTTGAAATTTTATATAGATATCCCTCTAATTCTTCAACAAAAGTCTCATTTTTCTGACCTTTTTCTTCACTCACTAATATTACATTTTCATTTTTATTTTCTAAAACATTTTTTAAAGCTCTCTCTTCATATAAAATATCACTATCTAAAAGTAATATATTCTCTTTTATAATATTTTTTAATTTTAATAGTGAGTAAAAACTTCCCTTGTCTCTATATTCATTATTTTCTATAATGATAATATGTTTATTATATTTCTTTTCTAAATAAAAAAACTGTTCCTTGCAATATCCTACAACAATATATATTTTATCTATATTATTTTTTAATAAAAGTTCTATATTTCTTTCGATTAAAATTTGATTCTCCACTTTTACTAATCCATTAGAGTAATTAAACCCGTGCGACTTTCCTGCTGCTAAAATTACAGCTGTTTTAACTTCGTTATTTAATATCTCTTTATAGCTATTATCTAGTTCGCTTAACTCATCTAATGTATCAATCTCATATATATCTTCTTCTGATAACTGTTTTATTTTTATATTTTTAAATTCTTCTATATTTTCTTTTATAATATGATCCCAATAATAGCTTTTCTTTATCTCCTCATTATTTGCATATTCTTCCAATATTCTTCTTATCTTTAAACTATCTTCTTTAGTCCAAAAAGAAATACCTGACATTATATAGTTATTTTTTCCACCTATTTCAACTCTCTTTACTTTCTCATCTTCTGTTATAAGCTGCCATTCATTATTTTCTTTACTTATTTTTTTAGAAAAGTAACAACTTGTTTTCAATTCTTTTTCAAAAATATTTCTATTTAAATAGATATCCCCTTCAATTATATAGGTATTTTCTAAATATTCTCTCACTAAATACAACGAATATATATTATTATAAATAGCATATTTATTATTGTATACTAATCTTACTCCCTTATATTTCTCTTTTAAATATTCAAATTTTTCTTTAGAATATCCTACTATGACACAGATATCTTTTATTCCCTTTTCTAATAAAAATTCTATGTTTCTTTCTATTATTGGTTTATTAAATACCTCTATTAAAGGCTTAGGTGTAGAATAAGTTAATGGTCTCAATCTACTTCCAAATCCTGCTGCTACTATAATTGCGTTCATTTATCTCTTTTTCCTTTTTTAATATTTTTGTAAAAATCTATCAATCCCTTCTTTCCAATGAGGGATTTTTTTATTTACTATTTTTTCTATCTTGCTACTATCTAACTTTGAATATTTTGCTCTTTTGGCTGGTAAAGGAAAATCACTTGTTTTTACCCTTTCTATCCTTCCTTGCCAACCTATTTTTTTTAGAATATATTTTGCCTGATCATACTTAGAAGCTTCACCACTGTTAGAAAAATGATATAACCCATACTTATCAGTTTGTATTAACTCCCAAGAAAACTCTGCTAAATCTTTTGAATATGTCGGACTTGAAATCTGATCATCTACAATTTTTAAAATATCTCTATCCTTTGACCAGTTTATAACTTGCTTACAGAAATTATTATTTCCCATTCCAAAAACCCAAGAAGTTCTAATTAAAAAACTCTTTTCATATTCCAAAGTATACCTTTCTCCCTCTAATTTTGCTTTAGAATAAACTGACAACGGATTGGGAGTGTCTTCCTCTGTGTATGGTATCTCCTTTTCTCCATCAAATACAAAATCTGTAGAATAGGTAACAAAGATTATACCTCTCTCTTTACAAATTACAGCTAAATTCTTAGGAGCATAGGCATTTAGTTCATAACACATTCCTACTTCCTCTTCTGCTCTGTCTACATTGTTGTAAGCAGCACAATTTATAACAATAGTAAAATTATTCTCCTCTATAAATGCCTTTACCTTTTCTCTATCAGTTATATCCAACTCACTGTAATCAGTAGCTACATATCTAATTCCCAAACTATCAAATAGCTTTTGAAAATCCTGTCCAAGTTGCCCATTTGCTCCTGTTAACAAAATATAATCCCCTTGATAATCATCTGTATACTCTTTGAATGATTGATGTTTTTTATCTTTTTCTGATAGTGTTAGCTCTTCTATTCCATACTCTTCTAATTTCCAATCTATACTTAAATCTCTATCATTATACATTATCCCACTATCGTATTCTGGATAATAAAACTCATCACATTTATACTCAATCTCTGTATTATCTTCTAATGTTAAGAATCCATGAGCAAAACCTTTAGGAATGTACAACATTACTCTATTCTCCTCACTCAACTCTATAGCAAAATACTTTCCATAAGTTTTACTATTCTTTCTAATATCCACAATAACATCATAAATCTTCCCTTTTACTACTCTTATTAATTTTCCTTGTGAATGCTTAGTTTGAAAATGTAATCCTCTCAAGACACCTTTTTTAGATTTTGAATGATTATCTTGAACAAATTCGGCTATTATCCCCCTTTTTTTTAACTCCTTTTTATTGTATACCTCTAAAAAGAATCCCCTATTATCTTCAAATACTCTAGGTCTTACTATCTTTATTCCCTCAATATTTATATTTTCTACTATAAACTTATCCATATTAACATCTCTTTCATTTCTTATAATTATAGCATAGAATAAGAAAAAATTCTCCCAAACATATAGTTTAAGAGAATCTTATTTATTTTTCATTTGCTAATTCAACTAAATATTTTCCATAATCAGTTTTTAATAATGGCTCTGATAGCTTCAATAACTTCTCTTTATCTATCCAACCATTCCTATATGCAATCTCTTCTATGCTCCCTATCAATATCCCTTGTTGCTTCTCAATAGTTTGTATAAAATTACTAGCTTCTAAAAGTCCATCAAAAGTTCCTGCATCCAACCATACCATTCCTCTTCCCAAATCATTAGAAAAAAGTTTATTCTCTTTTAGATATTGATTTAAAATGGATACTATTTCTAATTCTCCTCTAGCTGACTTCTCTATAGATTTTGCTTTTTCTACAACACTATTATCAAATACATATAATCCAGGTACAATATAATTGGATTTTGGTATCTCTGGTTTCTCTTCTAAAGATATGATTCTATCTCCTTCAAACTCTATTACACCAAAATTTTCTGGCTTTTTACTGTAAATAGGAAAAATCATTGCACCACTCTCTAATGACAAACTATTTTTTAGCTTCCCAGTAAATCCATTCCCATAAAAAATATTATCTCCTAATATGAGCATACAACTATCTTTTTCTAAAAACTCTTCTCCTAATATAAAAGCTTCTCCTATTCCTCGTGGCTCTTCTTGCATTTTATAAGTTAAATTTAACCCTAGACTGTGACCATCTCCTAATAACTCTCTATATAGTTTTTGATTCTCTTTATCAGAAATAAATAAAATATCTTGTATCCCTGCTAACATTAAAACAGAAAGTGAATAATATAGCATTGGTTTATTATACACAGGTAATAACTGTTTTGATATTGTTTTAGTTAGTGGATATAGTCTTGTTCCTCTTCCCCCTGATAATATTATCCCTTTCATATTTTATTTTCCTTTCTTACTATATTTTTATATCTCCAAATTTATCATACAATGCTTTATAGTCTTTAGTTCCTATAAATTCTACATCATATTTATTTTTAAAATTTAATGCTGCTGTTGAAAAAAGAGTTATTACTTTTTTAAATTCCATATTTAACAACATAAATATCTCTATTGGAAATTCTTTTTCTATTATTACTACCTCAATATTCTGAAATACCTTAGTATAATCTGTTTTCTCTCTTGGATGTGATTTAATATATATTTTCTTTATATCTCTTTCTTTTAAAAGATTACTATATATATCTATTTTTTCCTCTTCTGATATAATATTATCTTCTGACAAAGGCTGAGTTATTAACAGTATTTTTTCTTTTTCATTTTTTAAATTTTCTAGCTTTTCTAACTTTATATCAAAGATATCTAAAATTTCTTTCTTTTTTTCTATTGAAAGTAAATTCCATTTTGTTTCTATATTTATTATTTCTACTTTATCTTTTATTATTTCTGGAACAGGTAAAATTCCCGTCAAATAAATTTTTGTTATCTTCTTACTTAATCCAAGAGATAAAAAAATAAACTCTTTTCCAAACAATAATTTTTCTCTAATTTTTTTAATCAATTTTCTCTCTGTAATTTCTTGCAAGATCTTTTTTTTATCTACAAAATAATTCATAATCCCATCTTCAAGAATAAAATTACTCCCACCTATTTCATTTATAAAAAAATTAGAATAACGCAAATGATCTTGTAAATATAAATCATCAAATTTTGTATAGCTATTCAATATTTTTTTTAGTATTTTTTTTGTCTTATAATATTTATAATATTGTTCTAATTTTATTTTATATTTAATTTTATAAATTATTCTATAATTATTTTTAAATTTATTACATATTTCTTTTGGAATATCTTCTCCAAAGATATAAAAATCATCACCATTACTAATTCCTAACACTAAATATATTAACAATGGATAAATTGTATCAACATATACAATATTTTTTTTCAATACTTACTCTCCCCTAAATTTATAATTTAAACAACTCAGTGCTACTATCACCCATAATAACATAGGATTCCAACTATGTCTCCATAGTGGCCAAACTAAACCATATGTAGCAAATACTATTAAGCTACCTAGCAAAGATAATCTATACTGATAGTTTTTATTTTTTAATAATATATATGGTAAGATTAATAAAATAAAACTAAATTGAACAAAACTAAATATTCCACTATCAGTCATTAAATTTAAATACATACTATGTGCATCATCAAAACCATTTTCAAATGTTTCTTTATATATTTTTTGTGTTTCTGTCTCCTCAGGCATATTTTTTACATACTCTGCAAATAAATCATATCCTTGTTTTGTTCCACTTCCCATAATTGGACGCTGTTTAAATCTCCATATTGCATTTTTCCACATTTCAACTCTCAATCCATTTGACATATTGTCAGTAGTTACTTTTACATTAAATGTATTTTCTTTAAATCTTCTAGCTTGTGGCATTTGTAAAAAACAAAATAAAATTAATACTCCTCCTAGCATAGTTATTAAAATTATCTTTAAGTTTTTAGAAATCACAATCATTCCAATAATAGCAATTATAATCGCTAACAATGCTGCTCTTGTTTGAGTTAGCATCAATAAAAATATTGTACCACACAATACTAATGTGCTTATAGCTTTATATTTATAATTTTTATTTTCGATAATTTGACCTATAGAAAAAGCTCCTACAGCTGGGACTAAAAGAGCTACATCCATAACTCCTTCAAAAACATCTAATCTATAATAACTCAATGATCTATGAGTTATATAAAAATTAATTCCTTGAATAAATAATATTCCATAACTTACTAATAAAGAAATTAAAAAATTTCTTAAAATTTCTTTTTTATACTTTACTAAAGAATATAGATAAAATACTAAAATAAAATATCTATTTATCTTAAAATAAGCTCTTGCAGCTTTATAATTAAAATCTGCACAAAAATTCCAAATTGTTCCACCCAATACTAAAAATAATATAAATTTTTTTAATTTTTCATTGCCACAATCTAATTTTTCTTTAAAATAAAAAACATCTATCATAAGAAATAGTAGCATAAGATACAATAATCCTTTAGCTATGTCAAAATTTGTAAAAAAACTTATTCCAAATAAATATAATACTATCTCTTCTAATTTTAAATATTTTTCTCTATTTATATTAATCATACTTTCCACCCTTTTTTTCTTAATTGCTTTTTTTTCTCTCTAATACATTCTACTAATTTTAACTTTTTTATTTTTCTAAAAAATTTGGCTAATAAATATCCTCGTTTCTCCTTTATTTCTGGATAATACTTATCTATTTCTGCTTTTAATTCTAATACTAATAAATCTTCTTTTAATATTAAAATATCATTTGATCTTTTGAACCATAATTTTTTTTCTTTTTTCATTTGAGTATCTACTATTCTCAAACCAGTTTCTGTTCTTAAAAAATTAGAAGTATTAAGATCCCCATGATATCTTCCTAAATTATGAAATTTTTTAGTTACTTCAATTACTTCAATAATATCTTTAGTATTTTTTAAAATTTTACCTTCAATGTATTCCATAAGAATAAAGCTATTTTCAATCATTTTCCCTCTTTTTACCAATGCTATCAATGGTTTAACCAATTCTACTAAACCTTCATCTATAGCTTCTAATCCATTTATTAATGTAGTTAGTGCTTCACCTTTTTTTACTAACGTTTGAATTTTTCTTTGAGGAATAATTATTTCTGAACGTAATTCTTTTAAAATATATTTCATATTATTTATCTTTATTATAGCTACATAATTTCTTTTAGTATCCTTTAAAGTTTGAATAACTTCAAAATTTTTATCCACTATATTTTTTCCGATTCTTTCCATTGAAACTCTATCTTTTTCTGAATAGTAGAGTTTCCACTCTTTATATTCTACCTCTTTTATTTTCATAATATATTTCCTTTATATGTTATTTACTAAAGTTTCAATATCTTTTATAATATAATTTTTGTCAAATCTATATATGCTTTTTTCCATATTATTTACATATAATTCTTTTATTAACTCTTTTTTCTCTAACTTTATCAAAATATTAGCTAATTCTTCATAATTACCTGTTTCAAATAATATTCCACTTTTACCATCTTCTAATATTTCTGTAGGTCCAACTGGACAACTTGAAGAAATAACTAATTTATTTAAAAAAGCAGCTTCTACTAATACCAATCCAAAACCTTCATATTTTGAACTATGAATAAAAAAATCTGAATTATTAAGCCAAATATAAGGATTTTTAAATCTTCCTAATAAAAGAATTTTATCTTCCATATGATGTTCTTTTATCAAATTTTCTATTTCAACCTTACTTGGTCCATCCCCTATGATATATAACTTTTTACTATTATTATATTCACTATAAATCTTAAATGCTTTTATCAAAGTTAAATAATCTTTTTGAACTGTATCTAATCTAGAAATAGCTATTATGTAATCATTTTTTAATAATTCTCTATTTTTTTCATCTAATTCATCAATATTATCTTTCAATTTTAAAATCCTATCAAAATTAAAAGGGTTGTATATTCTAGTTATTCTTCCTTTTAGTTTTGGATATATTTTTTGTAATTCCTCTTTCATCTCATCACAGATTGCTACAACTTGATCGTATTTTTCCAATCTTTTTCCAAATCTCTCTATCTTTGATTTTTTCTTTTTTAACTTCGGAATTGAATTATGGATCCAGACTATTTTTTTACCTACATCTAATTTATCTATATACTTTGATGCTCCAGCATCAAAGTCTACCAATACATCAACTTTTCCTATTTCTTTTAATATTTTTTTCATATTTTTGCACATAATAAAAGTTTCAAAGTTCATATATATGTTATACATTAATTTATACACTATATTTTTTCTTTTTTCTTTATAATATTCCGTTTTATTTATTAATTTTTGTGATTTTAAAAAATAATACTTTATATTTTGGGGAATATCCTTTTCAAAAATATTATCTTCTCCACAATCATCATCTATTATCAAAGTTATATTAAATTTTTCTTTATCAATAGTTTGTAGAACTTCTATTAAAACTCTTTCTAATCCACCCATTCTTAAACTACCACTTCTAATTATTATATTTTTTTTCATACTAATTCCTCTACCGCTTTTTTAAAATCTTCTACAGATATATTATTTATTTTTTCATTTGGATAATTTTCATCATAAAAATCATCTATTTTTTCTTCACTTGGTCCTACTATTTTCAACCATGAAACATTATGAGCGAACGGAACATCTAAATTTTTAAATAAAGCAATCCCTTTTTTTCTTGTAACAAAACAAAAATTATATAATCCAGACTCAAACCCTATGAACAATTTAGAATTAGCAACAATATTAAACGCTTCCTCCAATGTTGTTTTATCTACCATATTTTTTATTTTTAACTGTGGTAAGTCATTTACTAATTCTTCCGCATATTTTTTTTGTAACTCTCCATTACCAATCAAGATAATCTCTTCTTCAGGAAAATATTTTATTGCTTCTAACAAATAATTTTTCATTCTTTTAGGGCTACATACTCTATCTCTAGCTGTTGATCCAACTGCAACTACAATTCCATTTTCTTTCTTAGTAAATTTACTACTTAAATTTGGGATTATCTCCTCTATTTCGATTCTTTCTTCAAAGATATTTTCTGATATTTCTTTAATATTTTGTAAAATCTTATTATTTTTTGAAAAATTAAATGTTTTTGTATAATATTTATTATATACTTTTGCCATTTTATTAGTGTCTTCTACTCCAATTTTTTCTTTAGCAAAAATATTAGCAATAATACTATCATTACCAAATTCAATATTTATATATTTTTTCGGTTTATAGTCTTTATTAATTTTATACATTAACTTCAATCTTTTAAAAAAATTTTTTTCTGATTTTCTTGGAATTCCTATTACATTATATCCCAACATTATACCTAAATTTTTATAATGATCTTTCATCAAAAAATACACATTCTCATGTCCATATTTTTCAATTATCTTATCTGCTAATTTACTTCTTACTAAAATATCTCCTATTCCATCCATAGATTTAACTATTATTTTTCCATCATTTTTAAAATTACAAAATTTAAAAATAAAATTTATTACTGAACTATTTACTAAATCTCTAATATAAGCTTTTTTTAATATCATCTTATTTCTCCATTAATATATTTAATTTCTCTATTGAATCTTGAATTTGTTCAAAAGTTATACTATTTAAAATATCTGTACCATATTTTTTATCAATAAACTCTCTACCACCTTTTCCTTTCAATATTTTTATATTTTCTTCTTTATGTTCCCATGGTGTTTTTTCTTTACTCCAATGTAAACATATTGTATTTACCCCTAAAGAAAAAGCAATATTATATAATCCAGAATCTCCACCTATAAATAGTTCTGAATCTTTAATTACTTGGATCACTTCTTTTAAAGTCAATGTATCTATACAATCTATTATTAAATCAGATTTTATCTCTTCTTTTAATTTTTCTGCTATTTTCTTTTGTTTCTCTCCACTTCCTAATACATAAATTTCTTTTTTATACTTTAATAATTCTTGAATATACTTTTTTAGGTTTAAGTATGTTGGAGTTTTTATATAATCTGCAGTTCCTATGGCTATGCTGATTATATTTTTATATTTTCTTTCAAGAAAATATTTTCCCATATCTGGTTTTACATCATCTAAATTAAATTCTTTTCCCAGTATTTTTTTTAAAATGATTATATGTTTATCTAAAATATAATCAACATTTTCTGACATATCATATTTTTCCCCTGATAAAATATAATCAGCTTCTTCTGGAATATATGAATGATTCATAATAGCTACTGTATTAAAACCTATTCTATTTAGTTTTCTATATTGTTTTATTTTATAAAAAACACTCCATTTAGTTTCATCTACAAAAATATTTTTATAATCTTGTAACTCATAAATGGATTTCCACTTGCTTTTACATAATATATAAGTATTTTCTTTCCCAAATTCATTAGTTAATATTTCTATAGTTTTACTTTTAACTATATTATCCCCTAATGCATCCAATGTTATAATCAATAAATTTTTACTTTCCTTCTTTTCTCTTAGAAATTTATAATCTACTAAACTTAGTTTTATTAGATATTCTTTAATTTTTCTTTTTAAATATGAAGTTTTTAAAATTCTTATCTTTCCCATACCAAACCCCTATAATACTTTTTTTATTTCTTCTATATCAAATTTATTTATATCAGGTTCTTCACCTTTTTTTACCTCTAAATCTAAAGAGAAAACTTGTGTAGCATCCTTGTAATTAGGTGCCCACAACTCTTTATTCACATTATTTTCATCAGAGTTATCTACTCTATATATGGCAATCAATTTCTTTTTAAAGGCTGCTGCAATGTGTACTATTGAAGTATCTGGAGTTATTACACAATCAGATTTGCTTATTAAATAAGCTGTCTCTATAATATTATCTAACTCAGGATAACAAACTTTTTTTGGATAAAGTTTAACTATCTCTAAAACTTCATTTTTTTTACTTTTTTCTCCAATTATAAATATAATCCTATTCTCTTTTTCCAAAATTGATTCTATTATTTTTTTTATATTTTCTCTATTAATCTCTCTATGCTTACTTGCAGCAAATGGATTCAATACAAATATTTCTTTATTTTTCAAGTCCTCTAGCAACTTATCTACTTTTATTTTATCATTTTTATTAAAATACAGATCATACTCCAAATTTGCATTTTTTATTCCTAATGTATTTAATACTTTTTCATATAATTTTGTTATATGAAAACTACCTATTGGAAAATTATAACTTATATCGAATAATTCCCAATTTTCTCTATTCAATCCCATATTAAATCTAGCACAACATCTATTAATCAACATCATCTGATTTACTCTTAACATCTCTGAAAAATCTATCAACAAATCATATTTCTCAACTGCTATCTCTTTTGAAAGTTCTAAAATCTCTTTTCTATTTTTCTTATAGATATAAATTTTATCTACATTTGGATTATTCTTTATTATCTGAGCATTTCCCTCCCTTGCCACTACTCCTATTTTGATATCAGGATATCTCTTTTTTATCTCTCTAAACATCAGAGTATTTATAACCATATCACCAATTTTTCCATCATACCTTAAAAAAAGTATAGACTTTATACTATTATTTTCAATGAAGCTTCCTTCTTTTATCTGTTCTTTATTCTTTTTTTTATCCCACAACCATTTTCCAATTTTTAATCTTTTTTCTCTCATATAGTTTTGAAATATTCTATTTATTTTTCTTATCATATATTATTCCTCTTTTTATTTTTATACTTTTTAGCTTTGTATTGTAAATATCCTGGTGAAATTTTTCTTATAAAATCAAATAGTGATGTTTTATCAATAGCCGTTCTTCTTATATCAAATAAATCCTCAGTAATAATTCCGCTTCCTGTATCAGTAGAAACAGCAAATAGATATCCACTTTCTTTTACCATATCTTTTGTCTCTTCTTTTCTATGTCCATAAGGATATGCAAATACTTTTAATATTTTATTTAATCTATTTTCAGTTATTTTTTTATCCTCTTCAATTTCATATTTAGCTTTTTCTTCTTCAGCATCTAAAAAACTTAAGTGTGTTAATGTATGTCCACCAAACTCTACTGTTCCACTCTCTTGTAATTCAAGAACTTCCTTGTCATTCATCAAATCAAATCTCTTTTCATTACTACTTTCAATAGTCCATTTGTTATAATTTAATCCAGAAACTAAAAATATAACAGCTTTCATTTTATATTTTTTTAACAATGGATACAGTATTTCATAGTTATCTTTATATCCATCATCTACTGTTAAAATTATATATTTTTTATAAAATCTATTTTGTAATCCTATTCTATCTAAATCTTCAAAAGTTATTGTTTCATATCTAAAAAACTTTAATATTTTTAAATGTAATTCAAATTGTTTTTTAGTAACAAAAAGCTTTATTTTTCCACCATCTTTCTTATTTTCTACAAATTGATGATACATCAATACTGGAATCTCATATTTTTTTATTCTAGAGTAATGGTTTTCAAACTCTAAAATATTTGAAATTTCTCCAAAAAGATAAGGTATTTTTAATAATTTTTGACAAAATTCTAAAATTCCATTTTTTTCTTTCGAATATATTATCCTTCCTTTACCACAAAAAGATCTTAATATTCCTTCTAATAAAGTAATATAGATTATTTCATTTCTTTGCTTATTTAATTTTTCAAGCTCTATATTTCTCTCTCCTACTACATAAATTTTCATATTCTATCAATAAACTCCTCTACTTCTTTCTTTATCTTTTCCCTACCAAAATCTCCTATTCTTTCTTTATTTAAACTTTCAATTCTAATTCTTTCTTCATCATTTTTTAAATAAAAATAGATTAAATCTGCTAATTTTTCTTCATTTTCTTCTAAAATCTTTCCAAATTTATTTTGCAAAATTTCAAAAGTTCCATTATTTTTAATTGCAATTATCATTTTATCCAAGCTTAAAGACTCTAATAAAGTTAATGGCATTCCTTCATTTTTTGAAGTTAAAACGAATAATTTTGAATTAGCTATATATTTATATGGGTTTAATTTTTGTCCCAATAAAAAAACTTCATTCTCTATATTCAAATTTTTTATCAACATTTGTAATTTTTCTCTCTCTTTTCCTTCACCAATAATTACCAATTTTTCAAGTATATTCTTTTCTTTTTTCAATCTTGAGAAACTTTTTATCAACAATGCTTGATTTTTATTTTCAGTTAGTGAACCAACAGAAATTATATATTCACCTAAATTTTCTTCAACAGGTTCTTTACTTTTTTCCAAAATCAAATCAAAATCCATAAAATTATATATCTTTAATATTTGAGGATGAATAGTATTTTTTTCATATCCATTTTTCATCACTTCATTTATAGTTACTATGTAGTCATATCTCTCTACATTTTTTCTTTTATTCTTATTTTTAGGTAAACTTCCATCTCCAGCATGACTCCACCCAATTAATTTTTTATTCCTTAAATTTATTTTATGTAAATTTCTCATTAATCCCATATCATAATCTATAATTATATCTGAAAAATTCAAATATTTTTCAAATTCCTTTGCTGATATTTTTTTCTTTATTTTTAATAAAAATGAGTATAATACCTTTCTTAATGGATTCTTACTCTTTTTATTTTTTTCAATCCAACTCATGAATTTTTCAGTTGTTAAAAATTTATACTCCACCCACTTAGGAATCTCATTAATATAATCATTTCTCTTTCCATTATTTTCCTCTATCAATAATAATACCTCATACTTTTGAGGATCCAATAATTTCAAGAATTCTATCAACATTTTTTCCTGACCACCGATTGAAATATTTCCATTGTGAACAATCAATTTTTTTTTCATCAATAACTCCCTAATACTAATATTTCCTTTATCTTTAAATTATACCAAATTTTTAATTATTTTTCACTTAGATTTACTAAATTTGATATTAATTTTGCATTTTTATGCTATAATTTAGATATATTTTATAGTGGGGAGTTTATATGAAGATTATTAGTGAACAGAAAAGATCTATTGTTTATTTTGATGAAAATAATGAAACATTTATTAAAAATTTTAAGCCTAAATTTATTAACAGACTCAAGTATTTTTTTAGACTTAGAAAATATCCAGGAAATAATTTTTATTTCATTAGTTTAGAATTACAAAAATTAAATATTTCTACAGTTCAGATCTTAAATTACTCACATTACTCTGTCACCACTAAGAAATTAAATGGCATTCCTTTAGATAAATATTTGCAACAGCATAAAGATAAAGATATTCTATATAATTTTATTATAATAGTTTCTACTCTTTTTAAAAATAATATATATTGTGGAGATCTCTCTTATGATAATTTTTTTGTGATAAATAATAGTATTTATGCTCTTGACTTAGAAGATTATCGTAAAGTAAGATTTTTTAAAAGAAATACTAATGAAGCAATTAGAAGAATGAAAGGAAAAGTTGATGATTGGGTAATCGAAGAGATTAAAAAAAATCTAAACATTAATTGAGGTGCTTTATGAAAAAAGTAAAATTTATATACAATCCATTCTCAGGTGAGGGAATTGTTACAAAAAACTTAGATACAATTATTGAAAAATATCAAGCAAAAGGGTATACTATTATTCCCTTCAGAATCTCTGAGGAACAAAATTTAGCAGATGCATTTTTAGATCTAGATAATAGTTATCACCATATTCTAGGAGCTGGTGGAGATGGTACAATTAACCAAATTATCAATCTTATGAAAGCAAAGCAACTGGATATTCCGTTAGCTATTCTACCTGTTGGAACTGCCAATGATTTTGCTAAATTTATAGAAATGCCTTCTAATATTGGGGAGGCTTGTGATAAAATACTAGCTGGAAATATACACGAGATTGATTTAGGAAAAGCAAATGACAAGTATTTTATAAATGTCTTTAGTTTTGGAGTATTTACAGATGTTTCTCAAAAAACTCCCACTCATTTAAAAAATATTTTAGGAAAATTAGCTTACTACTTAAATGGTATTAAGGAGTTACCTTCACTAAGAAAGCTTAATATTAAAGTGGTAGCTGATGACTTTTTCTATGAGGGTAATGCCTTAATTTTCTTTACTTTTAATGGAAAAACTGCTGGAAATATAAATATATCATATAAAAGTGAGATAAATGATGGACTTTTAGATGTCATAATCTTAAAAGGAGAGAATCTTCGTCTAGCTCTTCTTTCATTCTTTGAATTTTTTAGATCAGAGCATCTTGAAAAACCTAAGGATATTATTCACTTTAAAAGTAATAACTTTACAGTTGAATACTCTGATCCCACTATAAAGTCTGATATTGATGGAGAAACTGGACCTATATCTCCTATTCATATCACTTGTGTAGAGAGAGGATTAAAACTTATATTCTAATATCATTTAACAGTTTAATATTTTTTTAGAAAATTATATTTTTTATATATGAACCATTGATTGAATTAGTTATACTATGAGGAAAAAAACTATTTTAAAACACTCTTTATATTTTTTTCTCTTTTCAAACAGTTCAAATGATTAATTTTTTCTATATTTTATTCAAAATTGTAATTTTCCTTTCTAATTATATATTATTTTTATTTATTTCATAAAAATAATATATATAGTAAATTATTGACTTTTTAACTCATAATGAGTTATATTCTTCTTAAGAGATTTTTTATTCTTAGGAGGTTTTTTATGTTTGAATATACATTTAATATGACTGAAACATTGGCAATAGCTGTAATATTGCTACTTATAGGTAAGGAGATTAAAAAGAGAGTTGCTCTTCTTGAAAAATTCTTTATTCCAGCTCCTGTTATTGGAGGAACTATCTTTTCAATCTTTATGTTAATTGGGCATAATTTTAATCTTTTTAGTTTCTCTTTTGATGGAACATTAAAAGATTTTTTAATGATAGTATTTTTTACAACTATTGGATTTTCAGCTAGCTTTGAACTCTTGAAAAAGGGTGGTATAGGGGTTGTCCTTTTTTTAATCTCAGCAACAATACTTGTTGTTATTCAAGATCTAGTTGGAGTATTTTTAGCTAAATTTTTTGGATTACATCCATATATTGGACTTGCTGCTGGTTCAGTTCCCTTAACAGGTGGACATGGAACTTCTGGAGCTTTTGGTCCTATACTTGAAAAAGCTGGTGCAGAGGGTGCTTTTTCAGTTGCTATTGCTTCTGCTACCTTTGGTCTAGTAGCTGGTTGTTTAATTGGAGGTCCTGTTGCTAAAAGACTTCTACAAAAATACAATCTTAAACCTAAAGATGTTGTAGAAAAACATAACTCTTTCATTGATGATAGTATTAGATGTATCTCTGAAAGTGTTCTATTTGATTCTATTGTTATTATCTCTGTCTCTATGGGTATAGGTTCCTTTATTCCTGTTTTAGTTGCAAAATATGGACTTATTCTTCCACCATATATTGGTCCTATGATCATTGCTGCAATTATCAGAAATATAGCTGATTTTAAAAAGAAAAAACTCCCTATGAGTGAGATGGCTATAATAGGGAATGTCTCTCTATCTCTGTTTTTAGCAATGGCATTGATGTCAATGAAGTTATGGGAATTAGTATCTTTAGGAATTCCACTACTAGTTATTTTAACTATACAGACAATAATTATGGCTTTTTATGCATATTTCATCACTTTTAGAATGATGGGAAAAGATTACGATGCTGCTGTTATTGCAACTGGACACTGTGGTTTTGGTCTTGGAGCTACTCCTAATGCTATGGCTAATATGGAAACTTTTACTGCTATAAATGGATTTTCTGCTAAAGCTTTCTTCGTACTTCCATTAGTAGGAGCTCTATTTATAGATTTTACAAATGCAACAATAATTACATTTTTTATGAATATTTTTAAATAAACTACATTTAAGGGGGGCATCAAAATGTTTCAAAATTTAAGTATTGGTGTTTTCGATTCTGGAGTTGGTGGAACTACGATTTTAAAAGAGATACTTCTACTCCTTCCCCAAGAGAACATTATATATTATGGTGATAGTGGTAATGCTCCCTATGGAGAAAAATCGATTGAAGAGATACAAAACCTCTGTTCTAAAATATTGGATTTCTTTGTTAAGAATAGATGTAAAGCTGTAGTAATAGCTTGTAATACAGCCACTGCTGCTGCTTTGGATAAACTTACCGAGGAGTATTCTATCCCTATTATTGGAGTTATAACTCCAGGTGCTAAGGGGGCTGTAAAGGTTACAAAGAACAAAAAAATTAATGTTCTAGCCACTCCTTTCACTGTATCATCTCATTGTTATATCAAAGAGTTAGATAAATTTTCAAGTAGTCTCTCTATATTCCAAGAGGGCTGTCCTGAATTATGTCCAATGATTGAAAATGGTTGGGAGCTATACCCTAATCGTGAAGAGGTTTTAAAAAAACATCTCTCTAAACTATCTAAATCTGCAGATACTTTAATTTTGGGCTGTACACACTATCCTATCATTGAAAATGATATTAGAAAATTTTTCTCTGGAACAATCATTGATCCAGCAAAGGAAACAGCTATGGATTTAAAAGAGCTTTTAAAGAAAAAAGAGCTACTTAACTCCTCTGGAAAAAAAGGTTCTCTAGATTTCTTTATCTCTGGAAATATAGATTCTTTTAGAAATATAGCTGAAAAATTTTTAGGTTTCTCCATTAAAAACATCTACTCTGTTGAAAAATAGATTTACCAATTGAAAAGAGTGCTACAACAAAAATTTGTAACACTCTTTTTATTTTATATAAATCTTAATTTTTTCTCAGATTCTACTATTTTTTACATTCTTATTGTAGAACTTTCTAAATTTATCTACAATTAAATCAACAGTCATTATCTTTTCCTGTTCACTTGCCTCTAATGAATAAGCATTAGGGTCTATATCTAACGGTCCTATATGCTCGTTTTTATCTCCAGCTATCAACCATTCTTTTACATCTAGATTTGGTCTACAAACTACTAATGTAGGTATTCCTACTGCATGTGCTATATGTCTTGGTCCACCTTCATTTCCAAAGAACATATCACAATTTTTTAGTAACATTGCTAACTCTCTAATACTTTTTGTTTCTATATTTGTAAAAATATGCTTATCATTTCCCAATTTTTTATGAGCTTCTAGTGCAAACTCCTTCTCAGCTGGAGAGTAGTAGAATATTATCTGAGGTTCAAACTCTTTGATTATCTCCTTTGTAACCTCTAACATCTTCTCTATATTGAAGACTTTTGAAGGAACTCTTGCATTTATAGCAAATGCTAACACAGGTTTTTGAAAATCAATCCCTGCATCTATCATTTTCTTTTGCATATACTCCTTCTCTTGATCTGTAACTTCAATAGAAAAATCTTCAGTATATTTTATATCATACTCTTTTTCCAGAGGCTTTAACATTTTTAAAAACTTATCAATCTTGTTCTTTGCTCCTACTGGTTCTAATATCTTATGAGTATATGTATAACCTCTATTTTTTTTATATCTTCCTATCTTATACTTACACTTAGGTGATAGAAGTGTAAATAGCTCACTTTTAGGTGTAGACATAATATCAATAATTATATCATAATTATTTCTTGTTACTTGCCATACTTTTTTTATATATTTAAATATATTTTTCTGTTCATCCTTTGTAATTGTTATTACATTATCTATATATTTATGATTTTTAAAAAGTGGTCCTATATGCTCATAGATAACATAATCAATTTGAGCATCTGGAAATGTATTCTTTAAAGTATTACAAATAGGTGCTGCTAAGACAGAATCCCCAATCTGTTTAAATCTGATTACTAGTATTTTCAAAATTCTACCTCCAATTGATTTCTATTCAAATTATAGCATTTTTTTCTACTTTTAACCATAAAAAAAGGAAATAGAGGATAAATTTCCTCATATTTCCAACATTTTTAGTCATTATAGTATAGATTTTCTGTAGGGAATACTTGATCACAAGTCAGATCAATACCTAGCTTTCTTAAAGTTTGCTCATTATTTTTTCCCACGATATTTGTGCAGTGTGCCTGTGTTCCTTTTAGCATACTCAATTTGTCCACAGCTACTTGTGCCATTGGATTTGTTGCTGCACAGATACTCAATGCCATTAGAATCTCTTCACAGTTTAAAGTTATATTCTTGCTTTGAAGAGTTTTATCTTTTAAATTTAAAATTGGTTCTAATACTACTGGTGATATTAATAATATCTCATCATTTATTCCAGCAAAATATTTTACAGCATTTAAGATAGCTGCTGATGGCGCATCCATTAGTGGAGATGCCTTTCCTGTTATCATCTGACCATCTGGTAATTCAAAAGCTATTGCTGAAGCAGGCTCTGTTTGCTTAGATCTAATATCTTCTAATTTCTTTCTAGCTACTTCTACAACTTTTCTATCCTCTTCTTTTAAATTTAGAGCATCCATTATTGTACGTGTTCTTTTGAATGTATCATAATCTACATAACCTTTTTTATATTCACAACCAGTTTTGAAATATCTTCTGATTATCTCTTGTTTAGATGCCTCTTTAACAACCTCATCATCAATTATTCCAAATCCAACTCTATTAACTCCCATATCTGTTGGAGATTTATAGATTGATTCCTTTCCTGTTATCTTTTCTATAATTCTTTTTAATAGTGGAAAAGCTTCTACATCACGGTTATAGTTTACAGCTGTCTCTCCATAAGCTTCTAAATGGAAAGGATCTATCATATTTACATCTTGTAAATCTACAGTTGCTGCTTCATAAGCTATATTTAACGGGTGTTTCAACGGTACATTCCATACAGGGAATGTCTCAAATTTTGAATATCCTGCTGCATTTCCTCTTCTGTAGTCATGGTATAATTGACTTAAACAAGTTGCTAATTTTCCACTTCCAGGTCCTGGAGCTGTAACAACTACTATTGGCTTAGTTGTTTCAATATATGGATTTTGTCCATATCCTTCATCACTAACAATTGTATCAACATCTGTTGGATACCCCTTAGTTGCTCTATGTTTATATACTTTTATTCCTCTACGCTCTAATTTGTTAATAAATAAAGTAGTTGCAGGCTGATCATTATATCTTGTTATAACAACACTATTTACTTGAAGTTCATGCTCTCTTAGATCATCTATAAGTCTAAAAACTTCCATATCATAAGTGATTCCAAAATCTCCTCTTATCTTATTTCTCTCTATGTCTCCAGCATATACACAGATTACTACTTCAAGTTTATCTTTTAACTTATGTAATACTTTTATTTTAGCATTTTCATCAAATCCAGGTAAAACTCTTTTAGCATGTAAATCAAACATAAGTTTTCCACCAAATTCAAGGTAAAGCTTATCATAATTATTAACTCTCTCTAAAATATACTTTGATTGTTCTTCAAGGTATTTATTGTGATCAAATCCTATTTTCATTCTCGCTTCTCCTTTTTTTAAAATTTATTCGACTTTATATTGTACCATAGATTTTAAATTATTTCTACTTTTTTTACTCCCTTTTTATTTTGGAATTTATTTCTTTATTTTTATATGTATACATATAACTCATTTATTATTTTTATTTGACAAATATACTTAAATATCTTACAATGAGATAAAGGAATATGCTGGGGTGATTTTGGAGAAAGGCTTAGATTAAATCTCTTAAGGAGATTTTTTTGAGTCTTTTTTTATAAAAATTTTTTGGAGGTTATTTTATGAAAAAAATGATTAACAAACCTGAAAACATAGTAAACGAAATGGTAGCTGGAATGGTAAAAGCTTATCCTAACTCTCTTGAAACAGTTAATGATATGCCTATCATTGTCAGAAAAGAGAAAAAAAATAATAAGGTTGCTTTGATCAGTGGTGGTGGAAGTGGTCACGAGCCTTCTCATGCTGGTTTTGTTGGATATGGTATGCTAGATGGTGCTGTAGCTGGTGAAGTATTTACATCTCCTAGTGCTGATAAAGTCTATGAAGCTATCAAAGCTGTAAATTGTGGTGCTGGAGTACTATTAATAATTAAAAACTACAGTGGTGACGTTATGAACTTTGAAATGGCTGCTGAAATGGCAGGTATGGAGGATATTCCTGTTAAGAGAATCATAGTTAATGATGATATTGCAGTTGAAAATAGTACTTATACAGTTGGTAGAAGAGGAATAGCTGGAACTGTTTTAGTTCATAAAATAGTAGGTGCTGCAGCTGAAAAAGGATACTCTCTTGATGAGCTAGAAGTATTGGGAAATAAAGTTATAAACAATATAAAAACTATGGGTATGTCTTTGAAACCTTGCTTTGTTCCAACTACTGGTAAATTAAGTTTTGAACTTGCTGAAGATGAAGTTGAAATTGGATTAGGAATACATGGTGAACCCGGAACACACAGAGAAAAATTCCAAGATGCTAATACTCATGTTGATTATCTATTGGAAAAAATATTAACTGAATCTAAATTAAATGGTGAAGAGGTTGCTGTTTTGGTAAATGGACTTGGAGAAACTACTCTAATGGAGTTATTCATTATCAATAATAGAGTTGCTGATGTTTTAAAAGAAAAAAATATAAGAGTAGCTGATACAATTGTTGGTAACTATATGACTTCTCTAGATATGGGTGGATTCTCTATCACAATTCTAAAATTAGATGATGAGATAAAAGAACTTCTTATGGCAAAAGCTGATACACCAGCATTCAAAAGAGTTTAGGAGCTGATTATATGAGACTAGATATTTTAAATAAAGTTTGTGAAATTATTATTGAAAATAGAGATAACTTAACTGAATTAGATAGAGTTATAGGTGATGGTGACCATGGAGTAAATCTATCTAGAGGAGCTGAAAAAGTTAAAGAGGAGATTCCAAAAATGGAAGGACTAAAACCTTTTGAAGTCCTTAACAAGTGTGCAATGCTATTGATGTCCAATGTAGGTGGAGCATCTGGTGCCCTATATGCTACTGCTCTTATGAAGGGAGCTGCTGCTTTGAAAGGAAAAGACGAGGTACTTCCTGAAGATGTTGTCAACGCTTGGAACGATATGATCTTAGGGATAGAGAGTCGTGGTAAATCTACAAAGGGTGAAAAAACTATGCTAGATACTTTAATACCTGCTTATGAAGCTTTTAAGAGTGAGATTGAATCTGGTAAAGATCTAAAAGTTGCTTTTGAAGTTGCAGAAAAATCTGCCAAAGCTGGTATGGAATCTACAAAAGATATGTTAGCCACTAAAGGAAGAGCTACTTATTTAGGAGAGAGAAGTATTGGACATATTGATGCTGGAGCTACATCTTCATATCTTATTATAAAAACTATTGCAGAGTCACTTTAGGAGGTTTAAATGGTAGGTTTTGTTATTGTTTCACATAGTAAAAAGTTAGCTGATGAAGTTATTAATCTCTGTAACGAGATGAAAAGATATGATTTTCCAGTTGTAAATGGAAGTGGAACTGAAGGTGATCATTTGGGATCTGATCCTATGATTATCAAAAAAGCTATTGAAAGTGTTTACTCACCTGATGGAGTACTTATCATTGGAGATCTTGGTAGCTCTATTCTAAATAGTGAAATGGCTATTGAGTTTTTAGATGATTCATACAATAAAGATAAGATTAAAATTGCAGATACATCACTTGTGGAAGGAACTCTAGTAGCAATGGCTATAAATGATGGAAAAACATCTCTTGAAGCTATACTAGAAGAGCTTCAAGAACTTAAAACATTTAGTAAAATATAAATCTTATATTAAAAGGAGTCCCAACAAAATAGTTGATGACTCCTTTTTTACAATACATATACAACTCTCAATAGAGAACAAATTATTGACTCTGTTTATCCTCTCTCTGTTCGAGTAAAACTCCATTGAGATGAACATCCATTTGAGGAAACGGAATACTTATATTTACTGCATCAAGTGCAGGTTTAATTTCATTCAAAGTTTCTTTATACACTTTCCAATAATGCTCATTAGGAATCCAGCCCTTAAGTGCAATATTAATTGAACTATCTCCGTAGCTATCCACATGGGTATAAGGTTTTGGTTCTTTTAAAACATATTGATTTTTATTTAAAATATCCTCAAGAGCCTTTCTAGCAACATCTAGATTACAATTATAGTCCACTCCAATTATTAATTTAAGTCTTCTAGTAGGTGTCTTATTATAGTTAATAAGTTTATTTGAGACTACCATTCCATTAGGAACCATCACAATATCTCCATTATGAGTACGAATAGATGTAAAAAATACATCAATCTCATGTATATAACCTACTTCTCCTGCAATTTTTACCTCATCACCAACACAATAAGACTTAAAAATAAGTATGATAATTCCACCTGCAAGATTTGATAGATTATCTTTTAAAGCTAAACCAACTCCAATTCCCAGTGTACCAAAAAATGCAAACAGACTACTCTCTTTTACACCTAGAACAAGTAAACAGATAGTTATAAGGAGTGCGTGCATTCCCACATTAAAAATCGATCTTAAAAAACTTCCAAGAGATTTATTTACATTCTCTTTAGAGGTTGCCCTATCTAATAGGGGTAATAATTTTCTTATAAATCTAAGTGCAATGTAGTAGATAACTACACAAGCAATAACTTTAATTATAAAAAATATCCACCCTACAGTAAGATCCACTAAATAAGTTTTATTGGTAAGTTTTTCCAATACTTCACTAAAAAAATTTTTAACTGTATATTGTTGAATATCCATAAATATCCTCCATAGTTATAATAATATACTCTTCTATTTATTTCTATCCCCAATATATTCAGCTAATTCCAAGAGAACTCTTCCCTTTTCTGCTCCAAATCTATCTACTATAATAGTTTTTGCACTCTCTATTGTCTCTTTAAGTAACTCTTTACTTTTTTCCATTCCTAAGATAGAAGGATATGTTGATTTATCATGTTCAAGGTCACTTCCTACTGGTTTTCCTATACTTTCAAAATCTCCCTCTATATCTAGAATATCATCTTTTATTTGAAAAGCCAATCCTACTAACTCAGAATATTTTAAAAGTATATCTCTATCCTCTTTGGTAGCTCCAGCTATAACACAAGCTGTCTCAACAGGAAGTCTCAATAATTTTCCTGTTTTATTAGCGTGCATATACTTCAAAGTTTCCAATGAAATCTTTTTACCTTCACTCTCTATATCTACCATCTGTCCACCTATCATACCATTTATTCCAGCATAACTAGATGTTAATTTCACTATCTCAACTATTTTTTCAGGTGAAAGCTCTGAGTTCTTCTCAGTAAGTACATAGAAAGCATGAGTTAATAGAGCATCTCCTATTAAAATTCCTTGAGCCTCTCCAAATTTCTTATGAGTTGTTAATTTTCCTCTTCTATAATCATCATTATCTAAAGCTGGTAGATCATCATGAACTAAAGAGTATGAGTGTATCATCTCAATAGCTGATGCTGTTGCTAATCCCATCTCTTTTTTACAACCTAATATCTCTAATGTCATAAAATGTAAGATTGGTCTCAATCTTTTTCCACCATTTAAAACAGCATATTTCATCCCTTCAGCTATGACCTCTGGATAGCTCAACTCACTTAAATATTTGTCTATTCCTGATTCTACTAATTTTTTTCCTGTTTCAAGATACTCTTTTAATAACATCTTATACCTCCTCAATCAATAGATCTTCATCCTTCTCTACCACTTTTAAAACTTTTCCTTCAGCTTTATTCAGTAGATCTGAAGATTTTTTTAGAAGTTTCATAGCTATTTCATACTCTTTTATAGATTCAGCTAGAGAAAGCTCTCCACTCTCTAATTTCTCTATTATCCCATCTATTTCTGCAAGATTCTCTTCAAATTTCATGGTTATCTCCTTATCTTGTGTAGAATGTTATACATTTTTTACCATATTTTCTCTCATCAGCCTTTTTATACTCACCAATGACATCAGCCATCTCTTCAAAAACATGGTGTTCACAAATTATAAGTCCATCATCTGCTAAAATTCCATTCTTTTCTATAGCCTTCATAACTCTTGTACAAGTTTCATCTTTATATGGAGGATCCATAAAAATTATATTGAATTTTTCTCCTTTTCTTCCCAAGATCTCTACAGCTCTGATTACATCATTTTTATAAGCTCTACATCTATCCTCATACCCTAAGTTATTTACATTCTCTATTATGAATTTTAAAGCTTCACTATCTTTTTCAATCATAACAGCTCTCTTAGCTCCTCTGCTTAAAGCCTCTAAAGATATGCTTCCGCTTCCACTGAACAGATCTAAAAATATAGAGTCTGGAACATACGGAGCAATAATTGAAAATAGTGATTCCTTCATACTCCCCAATGTTGGTCTAGTGTCTGTTCCCTTTCTACTCTTTATCTTTTTATTTTTTGCATCTCCTGCTATTATTCTCATTCTATCAACTCCATTAATAGATAAACATTGCATCTCCAAAACTGAAGAAATGATATCTCTCTTCCACAGCAGTTCTATAAACATCTAACATAAACTCTCTATTTGAAAAAGCTGATACAAGCATTAATAGTGTTGACTTAGGTAAATGAAAGTTTGTTATTAATGCATCTACAACTTTAAATTTATACCCTGGATATATAAATATCTCTGTACTATTTTTTTGAGCTACCACTTTTCCATTTTCATCTACAGATGATTCTAATGCTCTAGTACTTGTAGTTCCTACAGAGATTACTCTCTTTCCTTCTAATTTTGCTTGATTTATTATATCTGCTGCTTCTTTAGGAATTTCAAACATCTCCTCATGCATCTTATGATCTAACACATCCTTTGTTTGAACTGGTCTAAATGTTCCTAAACCTACCTCTAAAAATATATCTACAATTTTTATCCCTTTTTTTTCTATTTTTTCTAATAATTCCTTTGTAAAGTGTAATCCTGCAGTTGGTGCTGCTACTGATTCACCTTTTTGAGCATACACAGTTTGATATCTCTCTTTCTCTTTTAAACTCTCTACTATATATGGTGGTAGTGGCATATTCCCAAGTTTATCTAACACCTCTTCAAAAGCTCCTTCATAGCTAAACTTTAATACCCTATTTCCATCATCTTTTATCTCTATCAACTCTGCAATAAGCTCATTATTTTGTCCTACATAAAGCTTTTGTCCCAATTTCAATTTTTTTGCAGGTTTCAATAGACACTCCCAAGTATCTAGATTTATTCTTTTAATTAGTAAAATCTCCAGTACTCCACCAGTCTCTTTATGTCCAAATAATCTGGCTGGTATTACCTTAGTAGAATTTCTAACTAAGATATCTCCCTCATGAAGATAATCTATTATATCATAAAAATGTTTATGCTCTAATTTTTTATTATTTTTATCAACCAACATAAGTTTTGCATGATCTCTTGGCTCTCTTGGCTCCTGACCTATCAACTCTTCTGGTAAATAATAATCATAATCATGTAGTTTTGTAGACATTAATTTTCCTCTCTTCTCTTTCCAATTACTACTCTATCTATTCCACCATAATCTTTAACTATAGAGATAACATCAAAACTGTTTTCTCTCATAAATTCAGCTACTTTTTCTGCTTGATTATATCCTACTTCAAAAGCTAAATACCCATCTTTTGTTAAAAACTCTGAAGCCTCCTTAGATATTTTTTCATAAAAAAAGTATCCATCTCCCCCATCTGTAAGGGCATTTTGTGGCTCATATTTTAAGACCTCTGGCATTAACTCTCTATACTCATCTGTTGGAATATATGGAGGGTTTGATATAATTAAATTAAATTTTACATTTTTATACTTCTCATTTCTTAAAACTGAAAATACATCTGATTTTAAAAACTTCACATTCTGTGCTCCGTTTAAATCTCTATTTTCAGTTGCAACTGCTAGAGCTCCATCACTTATATCCAATCCTAGTATATGAGCATTTGCTAACTCTTTTCCTAAAGTGATAGCTATAGCTCCACTTCCTGTCCCTATATCTAAGATTTTTGGTGTTGGTAAATCATTTACCAAGTATTTACATTGCTCTACTAAGATCTCTGTATCAGCTCTTGGAATTAAAACTCTCTCATCTACTTTAAATGGATAACCATAAAATTCCCACTCACCAAGTAAATATTGTAACGGTTTTCTCTCTTTTCCTCTAGCTACTAACATCTCTTTTATCTTTTGTTTATCACTATCTTCTATTTTTTTATTCAAATTCAAAGTAAGTGTCATTCTATTAACTTTAAGTATATGTGAAAATATATATTCTACATCTAATTTAGCATTTGGTACCTGATACTTTTCTAGATATTGGATAGATTTCTTTAAAAGCTCATAATTTTCATCTCTATAATTCTTCATATCCATACTCTCTTCTCCCTTATCCTTTATAAGTTCATCAAAGCCCTTTCTAGCTCGAGCCATCTCTCTCAAATATCTTTTTATAGTATCCTTTTGTTCAGGTGTAAGTTCCATATCAAAATAAGCATAGAGAGCAATTCTCTCTATTTTTAAAACTGCTGATATAAGTTTCTCACTTTCAAGACGGGGTTTTGAAAAAGAGTATTTTTGCAAATACTCTTTTGAAAAATTTAATATTTCTAGTAATTTCATACTACTCTTCTGATGCACTTGCAAGCATTTCAGCTTGGTTGAATGTGATAAGAGCATCTATCATCTCATCTATATCTCCATCTAAAAATGCATCTAATTGATATACAGTAAATTTAATTCTGTGATCTGTAATTCTTCCTTGTGGGAAGTTGTATGTTCTGATCTTTTCAGATCTATCCCCTGTTCCTACTTGAAGTTTTCTTTCACTTTCTACCTGACTTCTTTGCTTTTCACATTCCATCTCATATAATTTTGAAACTAAGTGTTTCATAGCTTTTTCTCTATTTTTTAGCTGAGATCTCTCATCTTGACACTGTACTACTATACCTGTAGGTAGGTGAGTAATTCTAACTGCAGAGTCAGTCATATTTACGTGCTGACCTCCTGCTCCACCAGATCTATATGTATCTATTTTCAAGTCTTTCTGATCTATCTTAACCTCTTTTACATCTTCTACTTCTGGAAGAACTGCAACAGTTGCTGTAGATGTATGAACTCTTCCTGCTGATTCAGTTTCAGGTACTCTTTGTACTCTATGTACTCCTGATTCAAATTTTAATCTTGAATAAGCTCCCAATCCATTAATACTGAACACAGCCTCTTTTAATCCACCAATACCAATCTCTTGCTTCTCAATTATCTCTATCTTCCATTTTTTTCTCTCTGCATATCTACAATACATTCTGAATAGATCTCCTGCGAATAGAGCAGCTTCATCTCCTCCTGCTCCACCTCTGATCTCTACGATAACGTTTTTGTCATCGTTTTCATCTTTTGGAAGTAAAAGTATTTTTAACTCTTGTTCATACTCTGGTAACTTCTCTTCAAGCTCCTTTTGCTCTTCATTCATCATCTCTCTCATATCAGGATCTTTTTCATTTCTGATATTTTCTTTTATAAATTGTAAATCCTCACTAAGAGTTTTATACTCTTTATATTTCTCAACAAGTGGAGTTATTTCAGCTAATGCCTTATTACATTCCATCATTTTTTTAGGATCAGATAATATCTCTGGTGATCCTAACATCTCATTAAGCTCATCAAATCTTCTTACAACCTCTTCTAACTTAGCGAACACTATTTTCTCATCTCCTTTTCTACACTATAACTTAATAATTATATCATATTTATCTTAAAAAATCAATTTCAACAGGTATCATTATTTTTAAAAGACCACCTGTTCCATTTTTTGTAGGAATGGTAACCTCTTTCAGAAATTCTATTGAGTAATCCAAATTTTCATATCCCTTTTTTTCAATATAATCACTTAATTTTTTATAGGTATCATATAAATTTACATAAGCATCTATATGAGTAATACTAAAAGAATTTCCAACAACGAGTTCCTTACAATCTTTAAATATTTTTTCTTTTGGTACCAATATCCCTATCTTTAAAATTGGTAGTATATCATCCGAATCTATGGTTTTTATCTTTTTTAAATCTAGTATATTTATATACTCTGTAATCTCAATACTATTTTTTTGTGCTATCTCATTTAGTTTTAGATATTTTGATATCATCTCTTTTTCATCTATTGGATTATTCATCTCAAGAGAATACCAGTAGATAGATTTGCTTTTTTCAAATTTTATATTATCATTTTCTCCTGTATTACTCTCCTTAAAATTTTTAATTCTTATCTCCAAATTTTTTCTTATATTCTTTAAGTTCTCTATCTTTATGTCTATTTCACTTATCTTTTTCTCCAAAAACTCTACGTTGCTATTCATCTTTTTATTTTGAACTAAATCTTTTATCTCTTCTAGTGAAAACCCAGCTCTTTTTAAAGTTAGTATAAGCATTAAATCCCACATTTGCTCTTTTAAATAATATCTATAACCATTATCTTTATCTATTTCTTTAGGAACAAAAATTCCTTTTTTATGATAAAATATTAGTGTTTGCCTTGAAATCTCAAATATTTCAGCTAATTCAGAAATTTTATACATCTTTTTCATATTTACCCCTTGACTATATAGTTTAGTATATAGTTTATAATATCATAGTTTGAAAAAATAATCACTAAAAAGGAGAAAAATTTATGTCTGAAAATTTAACTTTAAAAGATGGCGATATTACTAAACTATTTTTTAAGTTTGCTATTCCTAGTATATTTGGTATGCTAGTTGTGTCATTAGAAATGATGATTGATGGAATATTTTTAGGAAGAAATGTTGGTGCTCTTGGTCTTGCAGCTGTTAACCTTTCAATGCCACTTATCAATTTTTTACTCAGTATTGGACTTATGATTTGTGTGGGAGGTGGAGTTATCACAAGTATCTACTCTGGAAGAAAAAAGTATAATAAAGCTAAAGAGACTACTACTTTGACTCTTATCTTATTATTTCTAGTTTTAGAAGTTCTTTCTATTTTTATTCTTTTTAACTTAGATTTTTTTATAAAAATATTGGGAACTAATGAGGAGATATATCCATATGTCAAAGCCTATCTAATGCCTATGATAATAGGAGCTTTTTTCTACTCTTCACCTATTTTTACAGAAACATTTGTAAAAATATATGAAAAGCCAAATTGGGTTTTTATTAGTGGATTTACCTGTCTTAGTACGAATGTCTTATTTGACTATCTATTTATTGTAAAATTTAATTTAGGAATGACTGGAGGAGCTGTAGCAACTCTTACGGCATGTGCTACTGGATTTTTTGTTCTACTTCCTCAGCTTCATTTTAAAAAACTTAGAAAAAATCTCAACATCTATTTACAAGATATAAAAAATATCTTCTATAATGGTAGTTCTGAAATGCTATCCCTAGTTGCATCTACTACTGCTATGTATCTACTCAATAGAACTCTTATGAGAGAGATTGGAGTGCTTGGAGTTTCAGCTTTAACAATAGTTTTCTATATAAATCAAACATTGAATATCGTTTTATATGGACTTTCTCAAGCTCTTCAACCATTAGTTTCATATAATTTAGGAGCTAAAAATTTAATAAAAATAAAGGCAGTTTTAAAAATTTCACTTATCTCTGGTGGAGTAATTGGTATTATTGTATATATAATTAGCCATATTGTTGGGAAAGATATTATTGAAATTTTTTCTAAAGGAAATGAAGATTTGATAAATATAGCTTTAATAGCTCTATTTTACATGAGTTTTGCATATCTTATCTCATTTTTAAATATTATCTCAACATCATTTTTAACCGCTATTGAAAAACCTTTAGAGTCTGTGATTGTATCTATGGGAAGATCTATAGTATTTATAGTTATCCCTCTTTTTACTCTACCTAAGATTATAGGTCCTATAGGAATATGGCTATCCATTCCCATAGCTGAATCACTTTGTTTATTAGTGAGCTTTGTTTTGATGAAAAGAGCTAAAAACTATCTTCATTCAGTTATAAAATAAGTAACTACTCAGCTGTGAGTTTTTACAAAAAATAAAAAATAGCCAAATAGAGGGAGTTTTCAACATTTTTGTTGAAGGCTCCCTTTCTATTCAACTACTGGTAACATAATTTCACATAAATCAAATATACTCTTTAGCGCTGCATATTGAGTTTGTCCATTTTTCTTCATTGTAGCAATATATCCTCTTATTCTACAATAAATTTGACTTCCTAATTCACTTCTAAATGCTCCTTGGATTTTACTCTTTATCTTCACATTCCTCACTTCTCGTTCTGCTGCATTGTTGGTAAAAAGCTTTACGTTTCTTTCTTCAAAAAATCTTAAAACATCTTCATACCTACTCAATCTTTTCAAAAGATTAAATGCTTTACTACGCCTTTTTTTAGTTTCTAGTATATCTGTTTGATAGTAAGCTTTTTCCTCTTGTTTACTTGCCTCAATTAAAGATGCATATCTTTCATAAATTCTTCTTTCTTCTTCCTGGGAAATCTCTTCTTTTTTCTCAATTCTTTCTTTTAAATTAAGAATAAATTCCCTTATTTTAGCTGGAAATTTTAAGTTAGTATTGTCTTCTATACTTTGAAGTTCTCTTAAAAAATGTGCCCAACATAAAGAATGTAGAATCTGAGGATAGCAATCATAAGCATACCAACAATCATGCGATAAAATTCCACTAAATTTAGGTAAAACACCAGCTTCTTCTATTGCTTTTTTTCCTCTATTAGGATGAGAAGTAAGAACTGTATAATTCTCATTTGAGCAAGAGTGAATCCAATGATTTTTCCCATTAATTTTAGTACCTGTTTCATCTGCATGAAGAACAGTAACTTTTTTTAATTCATCTTTAAAGAAATTTTCTACTTTCTCAAGAGAAGTAAATGCTTTTTTAAGAGTATTTGCAATAGTTCCTTGACTTAAATTTATACCGAAGATATCTTTAAGGAATTCTTGAATTTTATTATATGGAAGTGCATGATAAATATTTAAATTTGTAATCAAAGCTCTGATATTAGCGCCATATTGAGTTGGGTTAGTTACATTACTTGGAAATTCTGAACTAACCTTCTTTTTACAATGAGGACATGTTTTAACTTGTGAACGATATTCAGTGATAAGAACATTGATATTTGGAATATCAAAAACTTGTCTAGTTTTAACGTCTTCGATTTCAGTGTCTTTTAATGTAGAACTACAATGAGGACAAGAACATAGTTCAAGATCTACAACGAAATCAGGATTATTAGTTTTATCAAGGGTAGAACCTTTATGACCTTTTTGTCCACCAGAAGGTTTATTGCTTTTCTTTCTAAGAGACCTATCTTTTTTTTTAACAAATCTATCAGAAGAAGGAGGAAGACTACTATTAGAACTATTCATATTAAGCTTAGCTTTAAGCATAGCATTTTCCTCTCTAAGTAATTTGTTTTCTTTTTCTAATTCTTCAATTCTAGCTAAAGCTTTAGCTAATTGAAGTTTAAGTTCAGCGATTTCACGTAACAAATCTTCAACTTTAATTTCCATAAAGGTTCACCTCCTTGCTTGTTAAGTTTTTACTTAAATAGTATAGCATATTTTTGAACGCAAAAAAAGACCTTCTTCAAAATTTTTTGAAGAAAGTCTTAAATTTCTACATCAGACCTGAGTAGTTACTAAAATAATAGCAAAAAAAAGAGTAGTTAAACCTACTCTTTTTCCTCTTTTAACATCTTTTCTATTCTTTTTACTCTTCTCTCTATCTCATTTAATTTAAATTCTAGAGAGTTTAATATCCAAAATTGAAAATGACTCGCTCTTTGAGATTCATAGAACATCCAAATAATCTTGAATATCCCCAATAATACTACTATCTCCAAGGTTAAGAACAGAGTTATCTTTTGTAAAACAACACCTAACATCAAAAGTATTCCTATCAATATTAAAAAGATAAAATTAACTATCTTATGTTGCTTATTATTCCTTCCTCCTATCTCACCTACAATATTTCTTATTCTCTCTTTCTCTTTTTTAAACTCGTCTAATTCATGCCTCAAGTGTTCGTCTTTATCCATAAATACACCTCTTTGTACTTAATTTCTAAACTCCCCAATCTCTTGGATATCTAAATCCTGTTCCTATTCCTCTAGGAAATACCTTAGCTATTACAGGCATAACACGTTTATACTGCATTATCTTAGTTCTTCTAACTATTTTTTCAACAATTTCTAAAGGATAACCCTCTTGAACAATCTCATCTATGCTCTTTCTCTCCTCTACAAATCTGTATAGGATCTCATCAGCCATAAGATAAGAGTATCCCAACTCCTGTTCATCAGTTTGTCCTTCCCACAGATCTGCACTAGGTTTCTTATCTATCAATTCATTTGGAACTCCCATATGTCTCGATAACTCCCATACATGAGTTTTGTATAGATCTCCTATTGAATTTATTGCTGAAGCTGAATCTCCAAACTGTGTTCCATATCCTAAAAGTAGCTCTGTTTTATTTGAAGTTCCTAATACTAAAGCATTCTCTGCAGCTGAGTGATCAAAAAGTATTGACATTCTCTCTCTTGCCATTTTATTTCCCTTTCTAAGACTGTTCATCTCTGGGTTCATTTGAAAATATGCATCCACCATTGGAGTTATCTCTATCAATTTACTTCTTATTCCTGTTTTTTCAACTACAAGCTTTGCGTGTTCAACACTCTCTTTACTAGATGTCTTATATGGCATCATTATTCCCAAAACATTCTCTGGACCAAAAGCTTTTGCTGCTAAAAAAGCTACTAATGCTGAATCTATTCCTCCTGATAATCCTAAAACTACCTTCTTAAATCCAACTTTTGTTGCTTCTTCTTTTAAAAAATTAACAAGTATCTCTTCTAAAACTTCTAAATCTACACTTAGCTTTTCCATAAAATTCCTCCATACTACTTATCTAGACCGAATTTTCCAAGTCTACAGTTTCTATAATCTCTAAGTACAGTATAAGCTGCTTGTTGAATATTCAAGCTCTCACCTTTATTGAACATCTTTCCTCTAAGAGCTATTTTTTCTAATATTTCACCCATTATTGTACTCTTATCCTCATCTAAAAGCTTATATCTATCTTTCAATGTATTCCACATCTCATACTTTATCATCTTAGAAATCAATATTCCTGCAATCTCCTCGATTGGAAGAATCTCATCTCTTATTGCTCCTGTAATAGCAAGGTTTTGTCCAACCTCTTCGCTTTCAAACTTTGGCCATAGTATTCCAGGCATATCTAAAAGTTCTAATCCCTCTTTTATTCTTACCCATTGTTTTCCTTTAGTAAATCCAGGTTTATTTCCTACACCAGCACTATTTTTTCCAACAATTCTATTGATAAGTCTAGATTTTCCAACATTTGGAATCCCTACTACCATCAATCTAGTATTAACTTTTCTTAGCCCTTTAGCCATCATCTTCTCTTTTTTTTCTGCTGATACCTTATCTATTATTGAATATAGTGCCTTTACATTGAATCCTGTCTCAGCACTTATCTCTAACACTTCATCAGCAAAATTATTCTCTTTAAAGTATTTTTTCCAATAAGTTAACTCTTTCTTCTCCACTAAGTCAGCCTTATTTAAAACTATTACTCTCTTTTTATTCTTTGCAAAAACTGTTATATCTGGATTTTTACTTGATATTGGTATTCTCGCATCTACAACTTCTAAAACTATATCTATCAGTTGCATATTGTCCTTTATCAAATCCTTTGTCTTTTTCATATGTCCAGGATACCAGTTTATCTTTGTCATTGACATAATTTTTCTCCTTAACTACTTTTTTAATCTTCCAATCCCTTTACTAAAAGAACTATCTCCCCTTTGATTGGATTTTTAGATAATTTCTCAATAAGTTCAGTAGTAGTTCCTCTCAATATCTCTTCATAAATCTTAGTAATCTCTCTTATTATTACTACCTCTCTTACACCTATAAACTGCTCTATATCTCTCAATGTCTTCTCTATTCTAAATGGAGATTCATATATGACTATTGTTCTCTCCTCTTCAGCCAAAGATTTCAAAAGAGTTTGTCTTCCCTTTTTCTTTGGTAAAAATCCCTCAAAACAAAATCTTCTCATACTCAATCCAGCTACAGAAGCTGAAGCTGTAAGAGCACTTGCTCCAGGAATAGGAACAACTTTTAATCCCTCTTTGTGAGCTGCATCTACTAGCTCATATCCAGGATCCGATATGCAAGGAGTTCCTGCATCAGTTACTAGTGCAATATCTTTTCCCTCTTTTAAAAGATTTATTATATTTGCTATCTGGTGCATTTTAGTGAACTCATCATATCTATATACAGTATTTTCAATTTCAAAATGGTTTAATAATTTCTTAGTAACTCTTGTATCTTCAGCAAAGATATAGTTTACCTCTTTTAAAATACGTATACCTCTTAGAGTCATATCTTCAAGGTTACCAATAGGTGTTGCCACTATATATAACATACTCTTCCTCTCCTATTTTCTTTCTAAAAGCATTCCTTTTAAGATTCCAACAGCTGTATCTAGTTGAATATCTTTATGCTTCTCAAACTCTTCAGCTTTCTTTTCTCCAATAACTTCTTTTATTATCTCTTTCTTATTTTCTTTTGATTCTTTTTCATCAATATTAGTTACCATTCCATCAAAAAGCATATAATCCTCTTTGTCTTCTACTTTTACATCTGGTTCTATTCCAATACCGTGAATACATACCCCACTAGGTGTATAGTACTTAGCTATTGTAAGTTTTATTCCATCTCCATCAGGTAAATTAACTAATGTCTGTACACTTCCCTTACCAAAAGTTTTTTCACCTATCAAAAGACCTCTCTTATTATCTTTAATTGCTCCTGCAACAATCTCAGAGGCTGAGGCACTTCCCTCGTTAATCAATATTACCAAAGGAAAATCTCCATAGTATTTTCCCTCTCTATTAGATATCTGCTCCTCACCATCTTTTGATTTTACACTTACTACTTTACCCGATTTTAAGAACATAGATGATATTTTTATTGCTTGATCTAAAGCTCCACCAGGATTGCTTCTAAGGTCAAATACTAGTGCTTTCATTCCTTTTTTTTGTAGCTCCTCCAATCCTTTTACAACATCTGGATATACATTCTCACCAAATTGAGTAAGTCTTAGATACCCTATCTTATTCTTCTCATCTAACATCTTATTTTTTACATATTTTAACTCTACAACTGCTCTAGTGATCTCTATCTCTTTAGGCTCTTTTAAACCTTCTCTCACCACAGTAACTTTTACCTTTGTATTCTCTTTTCCCTTTAACTTTTCAACAGCCTCTTCACTTGTAAGATTGTATGTAGATTTTCCATCTATTGCTATTATCTTATCCTTAGGCTTCATTCCAGCTTTATATCCTGGGCTATCCTCAATAGGTGATACTACAACTAGAGGCTCATTAACTCTTTTTTGTACTACCATTCCTACACCGACATACTTTCCTTTTATATCCTCTTGGAAATTTTCTAGTTGCTCTTTTGTAAAGTAGTTAGAGTGTGGGTCTTCAAGAGAATCTACCATCCCTTTCAAAGCTCCTTGCATAAGAACTGTTCTATCTATTTTCTTATCTCCAACATAATTTTGATTGATAACATCCATAATATCTGATAACTCTTTTAACTGTCTGATGTTTGTTAAAAATCCAACTGACTCTTCACTATCTTTATTACTGTTCTCATTTGCAAAACAATTAGTAAAAATAAGTGCTGACATTAAGATTATCACCAACTTATTTTTTAACACACACTTCATATTGACCCTCCTAAATTTCTCCCCATTTTTACAACTTCATCTATATTTACACTTATCTCTTTTGCTGGATCTTTTCCAAATAGTGAAATATACTCTACATTTCCTTTAGTTCCTGTTATAGGTGAAAAGTCAAGTCCTTCTAAATAAAGTCCCTCTGCTCTCCCATACTCTATAATCTCTTTTATAACCTCTATATGCTTATCCTCGTTTTTTACTAGTCCACCTTTTTCTATATACTCTTTTTCAACCTCAAATTGTGGTTTTATCAAAGCCATCAACTTTGTTTCAGGTTTAAAAAATTTAACTAGATCTCCAATTATCTTTCTTATAGATATAAAAGATACATCCATAACTATATAATCTATCTCACTGTTGTCAATATCTTCAAGAGTTAAATCTTTAATATGCATATTTTCTATAGATTTTACTTGTAAATTATTTCTCAATTTCCAATCCAATTGATTTGTTCCAACATCCACTGAATATACAAATTCAGCTCCATTTTGTAAAGCACAGTCAGTAAATCCACCTGTTGATGCTCCCACATCTAAAACTTTTTTTCCTAAAAAATCTAGAGAAAAAACTGATACAGCCTTCTCTAACTTCAGTCCACCACGACTCACATATTTTAAAGAATCTCCCTTTATTCTTATGTTCAATTCTTTATCTGATTTTATCATAGTTCCACTCTTGTCGATTTTTTTATCATCTACTATTACAAGTCCAGCCATAATTGCTCTTTGTGCCTTCTCCTTGTCCGGATAAAAACCTCTTTTTACAAGTAAAACATCTAATCTCTCTTTCATATTGCACCTCAGATTTTAAAGATCTCCTCATCTATCATATATGATAAAAGAGGACTTTCTAACATTATATTTTTAAATCCTTTTTTATCAACTATTCTTTTTAACTTCTCTGTCTCTCTTACTCTTTGAATAAAAAAGTTATCTCCGATTGGAATTTTTTTATTCTTTTTATAGTAGTTCAAAAGTTGTTTAGTAGTCTTTACCTTCAACTCCTGTTTAGCCCTCTTTAACCTATCCTTTATAACTCCTTGAGTACAGTTTAATCTCTCTGGAATATCATCTAATTGGACACCCTTAGCCATCAATTCCAAAATCTTATCTGCTCCAATAGGATTTATTCTATGATATTTAGCTGAATACATATCAGCTCTATGTACTATATGAGCCTCTTTACTATTAGGTTGAATCTTTCCCCATTTACCATGATGAGAAAGAACTATATGGATTATATTCTTCTTTATATTATCCTTTAACTCCATACCTATCTTCTCTTCTATCTCTTTTAATACTTTTTCTGCCTCTTTTGTGATATACTCTGGTTTCTTTAGCATCATCTGAGAATGTGAGAATTTTTCTTCAGTTTTTCTTATACTTCCCTTACTTAAGTCATGTATTATAATTCCAACTGTTAGAGCAAAAAAATCAACTCTCTCTTTAGCCTCTAAATATGTTCTATAATCTCTTTTTAATTCATCTATTGAAATTTTTAAAACATCATATGTGTGAGTTGACACCTTTACTCCCTGATCATCAAAAAGCTCTAAATCTTGTACCATCTCTAGATTTAAAAGAGAGTTTATAAATTCTAATGCTTTTTTATTCTTTTCTTGCATCTATTTTTTCCTCAATTCTTCCTATTAAATTTTCGCCTCTTAACCCAAACTCTTCCAAAAGTCCATCTCTCTTACCGTGAGGTATAGCTCCATTTTCTATAGATATTTTTTTTATTATCTTACTTATATTCCTTTTGTTGTAAAATTCCATTATACTACTTCCAAAAGAATTTTTCTCATAGGCTTCTTCTAAAACAAATATATTCTCATATTTATTTACACAATCTAAAAGATACTCTTCATCCAAAGGTTTAAGTGTCGATGCATTTACTATTGTTCCCTCTATTCCTTTAGATTTTAATCTATCCTCTATACTTAAAATCTCTTTTACCATACTTCCAGTAGCTATAAAAAGATTTTCTTTTCCTTTTCTTATCTCGTTCCATTTTCCCAATCTAAATCTATTCTCTTCAGCTATATTATACTCTATCTCTCTAGGTATTCTAATTACTAGTGGTCCCTCTTGAAACTCCTTAGAAAACTCCAACATCTCCACCAACTCTTTGGATGTGGCAGGTGCCATTACAGTATAATTCGGAATTGTTAAAAATACTGAAAGATCATACAATCCATTGTGAGTCTTTCCGTCCTCTCCTACAATTCCAGCTCTATCAACTATAAATCTAACTGGTAACTTTTGTAAAGATATATCGTGTATCAGTTGACTATATCCCCTTTGTAAAAAAGTTGAATAGATAGCTACATAAGGTTTTTTGCCCTGTGTTGCCAATCCACCAGCAAAGGTTACAGCATATCCTTCTGCTATTCCTGTATCTATAGCTCTCTCTGGAAACCTCTTAAAAAACTCTCCCAAGCCTGTTCCCTTAACCATACCAGAACAGATAGCAAATATATCCTTATCCTCTTCAGCTAATTTAACTATCTTCTCTCCAAATATACTTGAATATGTCTTCATACTTGAAGCTGTAGTTCCCGTTTCCATATTAAATGGAGATATTCCATGAAACTTCTCCTTGTCCTCTTCAGCATAAGAGTAACCCTTTCCCTTTTGAGTTTTAATATGAATAAATATTGGCCCCTCCATATTTTTTATCTTGTTAAGAGTTGAAAGTAGTTCCTCCATATTATGCCCATCTAAGACACCAAAAAATTTAAATCCAAGGCTCTCTAACATACTCAAAGGCAGGAAAAAGTTTTTTACCGAAGATTCCATTCTTTCCAATGTATTAGAAACTCCATTAGCTATTTTTATCTTTTTTATAATCCCTTTGACATCATCTCTAAAGTTCATATACTTCTCACTTACCATAAATTTCCCAAAAAACCTTGAAAGTGAGCCAACATTTTTTCCTATTGACATCTCATTATCATTTAAAATAATAATAAGATTTTTCAGTTTATTTCCACCTATATTGTTAAGTGCTTCTAATGAGTGTCCATTTGATATTGATGCATCTCCTACTACCACAACTACTTTTTTCTCTGGAGATCCCATTGCTATCCCTGCTCCTGCTGAAAGAGCTGTCCCTGCATGTCCTGATATAAATGGATCTGTGTCACTCTCTTTAGGATCACTAAATGGTCCTATTCCACCTCTTTTTCTTAGAGTATGAAAATCTTTATCTCTTCCAGTAAGTAATTTATGGACATATGACTGATGTCCAACATCAAATAGTAATCTATCTTTTGAAAAATCAAAAACTTTATGTAAGCATAGAGTCAGTTCAACTATCCCAAGGTTAGAAGATAGATGCCCACCATTTTTACTCACTGTTTCAATTAGAGTTTTTCTTATGCTTTCTGCCTTATTATTCATTTCTTCTATATTCATCTCTTGTATACTCTTCATCTATCCTACCCCTGTAAATACTTCATGAAAACCAAACCAACTACTATTCCTGAAATACACCCAATCAACACCTCAAATGGTGTATGTCCCAAAAGCTCCTTTAACTTTTCACTTTTCTCCAATCCAAAATATCTCTCATATCTTTTCTGTCCTAATATAAGAGGTATCTTTTCAACAAACTGATTTATTACTCCTGCTTGTTTTCCTGCTGCCCTTCTAATTCCAGTAGCATCATACATAACTATTCCTGACAATATTATTGAGATAGCAAATAAGTCGCTACTTGTTCCATAACGAATACCTATGCATGTTGTCAAACAAGAAACTGTAGAACTGTGAGAGCTGGGCATACCACCTGTCTCCCACATTCTTCTTATATTTAGTCTTTTCTCTATAAAGATTGAACTAATCACCTTATAAAATTGTGCTATAAACCAAGCTACAAAAACTACATCTAGTACCCTATTGCCAAAAATTATCCCGGGACTCATACTTATATCCCCTTACTTATATATTTTTTAATTCTAAAGAAATTACTGGTTTTTCTTCATTTTCTCTAAATAAGATTATAGTTCTTCCAATTATTCCTACTACTTCAAACTCTTTACATTGAGATAATTGCTCCATTATCTCTCCTTTTTCCTCTTCACAATTTTGAAGTATCTTAACTTTTAAAAGCTCTCTTGAATCAATAGCATCTAATATACTTTGGATTAGATTATCTGTTACACCATCTTTTCCTATTCTTACTAATGCATCTAAATCGTGTGCTCTCTTTCTTAAATATGCTCTTCTTTTACTTGTTAATTCCATCTTCTTCTCCTTTTCTCCTATACTTCCATTATAATCGGTAATATCATTGGATTTCTTTTTGTCTTATTATAAAAATATTTTGCTGCTATATCTCTTGTTAAATTCTTTAATAGACCCCAGTCTTTTGAATAATAGTTCTGTGTATCGTCTATTTTTTCTTTTATACTCTCTATCGCCTCTTTAATTATATCATCTGACTCTTTTGAGTAAACAAATCCTCTTGTCACTATATCAGGACCTGCAACTATCTTTCCTGTTCTCTTATCTAAAGTGAAAACTATTACTACAACTCCATCTTGAGATAGTTGTTGTCTGTCTTTTAAAACGATATTTCCTATATCTCCAACACCTAAACCATCTACAAGAGTACAACCTGCATTAACTTTTCCCTTTATCTTTGCACCTGATTTTGTCACTTCTATCTTACTACCATTTTGAGCTATTATGATATTATTCTTAGGTACTCCAGTCTCTATAGCTGTATCTTTATGAGCCTTTAACATCTTATGCTCTCCGTGAACAGGCATAAAGTACTTAGGTTTTATCAGATTCAACATCAATTTTTGCTCATCTTTACTTCCATGACCAGAAACATGTATTCCTGCTATCTTTTTAAATACAACCTGAGCATCATATTTTAATAAATTATTTATATTATTGGATACTGCTCTCTCATTTCCAGGTATTGGAGTAGCAGATATTATTACTGTATCTCCCTCTTTTATCTTTATATGCTTATGCATATTTTTAGCTATTCTTGAAAGAGCTGCCATCGGTTCTCCCTGTGTTCCAGTACAAAGTATTACAACTTTGTTATCCTTTAAGCTATCGACCTCTGACAGTGGTACCATCATATCATTAGGAACATTTAAATAACCTAAACTACCTGCTATCTCAAAAACTTTAACCAAGCTTCTTCCATCTATTGCTATCTTTCTTCCATACTCCTGTGCAACATTTACTATCTGTTGTAATCTATGTACGTGTGAAGCAAAAGCTGCCACTATTATTCTTCCTTTAGCTTTTGAAAACTCCACTTTAAATGCCTCTCCAACACTTCTTTCTGACGGTGTAAATCCATCTACCTCAGAGTTTGTTGAGTCTGAAAGCATTAGATCTACTCCTTGCTCTCCTATTTGAGATAATCTAGCAAAATCTACTCCCTCTCCATCTACTGGAGTTAGATCTATCTTAAAATCTCCTGTATGGAATACTGTTCCAGCTGGAGTTGTTACAAAAATAGAATAAGCATCTGTTATTGAGTGAGTTATTTTTATAAATTCTACAGTAAAGTATTTTCCTACTTTTATCTTACTTCTTCCCTTTACCTCTTTCATCTTAGGGATATCTTTGCCAAAACCATTTTCAAATTTTGATTTAGCTAGTGCAAGAGTTAATTTTCCTCCAAACATTGGAACACTCTTATCAATTTTTTGATAAAGATATGGAATTGATCCTATATGATCCTCATGTCCGTGTGTAATAAATAATCCTTTTATCTTATCTTTATTGTTTTCTAAAAAGCTAAAATCTGGGATAACTAGATCTATTCCTAGCAAGTTATCATCTGGAAATATAACTCCAGAATCAATTATTATAATCTCATCTCTATATTGGATTACAGTACTATTTTTTCCTACCTCTTCCAATCCACCTAGAGGAATAACATACATTTTCTCCTCTTTTGCACTCTTAATCTCTTTTGTATCACTTACTACTACTTTATCTAAAACTTTTACCTCTTTAGTTACTTTTTTAGGTTTTTCACCCTTTAGCTCTTTTATTCCAGCCTTAATAGCCTTTATTTTTTCTTTTATACCATCTACTCCACTAGTATTTTCTAGTTTTAATTTTTTTTCAAGTCTTCTTTTCTTCTCTTGATTAATACTGCCTTTTTCTGTCCTTAACATTTTCTCTCCTTTTTCCTTATTTTACCTCCACCATTACAAATTTAATTCTTAATTTCACTCTCTTTTTCTTCTCTTTCTCTATTTTTTATCTCTAGGTATTTATCAATAAATTTTCTCGTCATTCCTCCAGCAACAGCACCACCACCACCAGCACCTTCTAGTATAGTAGCAAAAACTATTTCAGGATTATCAGCTGGAAAATATCCAGCTACCCAAGCGTGTGTTATTTTAGAGTGAGCATTCTGAGCTGATCCACTCTTTGCTGCAACCTGCATTCCTGGTGTTCTTAAGACTTTGGTTGTTCCGTTGTCTTGAGATACAGTTGCCACTAAGGCATCATTTAATACATTATAATATGACTTTGGATATGTCTTTATCTTTTGTTCATGTAATTCTACAGGATAGATATTTCCCTTTGAATCTTGAAACTCCTTAACTAAGTGTGGAGTATAAACCTCTCCCCGATTAGCTATTGCTGCGTATACATTTGCTATTTGTAATGGTGTTACTAAAAGATATCCTTGTCCTATTGATAATAGTATAGTATCCCCTTTAAACCAACTACTTCCTATCATCTTTTTCTTCCAAGCTACATCTGGAAGTAAGCCTCTCTTCTCTCCTGGAATATCAATTCCTGTTCTCTTTCCCAAACCAAAAGAGGAAGCTGTGTCTATTATAGGTTTATGACCTATCATATCTGCATTTTTGTAATAGTATGGATTGGCTGATTCTACTATTGATTTTTTCATATCAGTATAACCATGTCCTCCAGCTTTCCAAGCTCTCCACTTCCATTTTCCTATTTGATAATACCCAGTTTTATCATAATATGTCTCCTTAGGATCAACCCCATTCTCTAAAAAAGCTACAGCTGAAACTACTTTAAATACTGAGCCAGGTGGGTACTCCCCAGCTATAGCCTTATTTGAAAGTGGTTTTCTAGGATCATTTATAATCTTATTCCATTCATCATATGAAATCTGTGAGCTAAAAGTATTTAATGAATAAGTTGGATAACTTACCAAAGTTAATATCTCTCCATTTTTAGGATTAATAGCTACAAAAGCTCCTGCTCTACCATCTTTTTTAAACTGTTGCTCCATATACTCTTGTAACTCCATATCTAAAGTGATATACATGTCCTCGCCAGGTACAGGCATTTTCTTTCTTTCGACTTTTCTCTGTAATTTATTCAAAGCATTTACTTCAATATATTCAAAGCCATCTTCACCCTGCAGTTTTCTGTCATATTCACTCTCTAATCCATCTTTTCCAATGACATCCCTTGGACTATACCCCTCATCTTTTAGCTTTTCATACTCTTTTTCTGATATTTTTTTAACATATCCTATGCTATGTGCTGCCACAGAATCAAATAAATATCTTCTTTTTGAATATACTTGTACTTGTAAATATGGATAATCCATTAATTTTTCCATAATCTTATGGGCAACATCTGGATTTAAATCCTCTATTATTACATTCTCTCTAGTATATGGAAATATCTCTCCATATCTTATTCTCTTAGTTATAAACTCCTCTGGATACCCTGTTAAAGTGCTTATCTCCTTTACAACTTCTGGATTTTGCTTTCTCTCATAGAGATAAACCAATCTATAACCAGATCCATTAGTTACTATCAATCTCCCTTTAGAATCATAAATTTTTCCTCTAGGAGCATCTATTTTCTTTATCTTAAATCTATTTTTTTCCGAAAGATATGAGTATTCATCACCCCTTAGGACTTGAAGATACAACATTCTCATTCCTATAAGTATAAATACCAACAGCATAAAACCTTTTACAATTATATTTCTTGAGCTGCTGTCTTCCCCAAGTTTTATTCCAATATTCCTTCTTTTTATTTTCTTCATCTCTATTATCCTTTAATACTCTTATCTTTTCTTTTGGAAATACAAATATAAACATAGTTCAATACTACAAAACCTATGATATTAGCTACTACATATGTAGCTTTTAAATTTCTATAGGATAATACCGCATAGATAACTCCCTGTATTAAAGAAAAAATTAAAATATTACTCTTACTATATGATAAATGTAAAAACAAAAAATCTAACAGATAATAACTACAGATAAAAACTGTCATTATTATGAAAAAATCATTTGTTTGTAGTGATAAAATAAAAGCCATTATACCTATTATTAAGATATTTTTTTCTCTCTTTGCTCCTATTAAATAAACTAAAAAACTCAGAGCAACAACTAAAAAATTAGCATTAAAAGGCAAACTAACCTCTAAGAACACGCCTAAAATAGATAATACATATAACATATAACTTCCTACTTTACAATTATATTGATTTTATTTTTTAAATCTGACTTCTCAATTAGATTATCTATATTCAATACCTTAGAAATTTTATAAGCTATGAAATAATCCTCTGGTGCATACTCAATTATTGAGCTTTCTGCCTTACTCTTATCAGTTCCGCTCTTTATATTTTTATATCCATCTTTCTTTAAATTTTCCACAGCAGATTTAATCTTACTATCATTATCTCCTGTTACATCTATTGAAAAATCTATATTTTTCTCTTTTCCCAATACTATAACAATGTTAGCTAGTGTTGGTACACTAGGTACTTGTTGAATTTTTAAGTATTTTTCATTTATCTGCATAACTATCTCTTGAGCTTTATCTACAGATATATCATTAAGTATAATATAACTCTCATCTAAGCTATTTTCATAGTTAGCTGCATTATACTTAACTCCCAATTTCTCTTTTAATCTCTCTCCAGTCTTTCTAGCATAACCATTGATATCATTTCCGTTTAAGACATCTACTATTATATTTTCATTTACCTCGTTTTTATTTTTAGCGTTATTATACAATGAGTCAAACATTGAATACATACTTGAAGTAACTATGTATCTCTTATTATCTATAATTGTTTCAGGTATATTTTTTGAATTTCTAACATTTAATTTTACCTGTCCATAACTTACTCTCATATAGTTATTTAGTGAAACTGGTAATATTTTATTTACTACTTTCAATACCTCTTCTTCATTCTTATTATTTACCAACTCTCTAATTGTCTGTTCCTTATCTATGTTTATATCAAAAGGGATCTTTACTGCTAATCTATCTTGATAAACAGCTATTAAATTATCTTTTCCAATTATCAGATAACTACTATTCTTATCCAACTCTGGATTTTTTCTCAATGAATTAGCAAATAAAAAAACTACTAATGCTACTATTATAAATAATACTGTCAATATTGATCTCATTCTTCTATTCATCTGCTACTAACAACTCCTTCTCTAACGAGGTAATTTTTACTTCTATTATCTCATTTAATAATTTTTTGTCGCCTTTTACTTTAACCCTTAAATAGTTTTCACTATATCCATATAGGTATCCATCTATCTCCTCTTCAATAAGGATTTTTAAAGATTTTCCTATATACTTTTCCCTACTCTCTACTGCCATACTATTTCTTAACTCTTCTAGTCTATCTGCTCTCTCTTTTTTTATCTTTGGTTCCACTTTATTTTTTAAGGTATTTGCCAAAGTTTTCTCTCTATCAGAGTATTGGAAAATATGAAGTCCTGAAAACTTAATCTTATCAATAACTCTGTATGAGTTTAAAAACATCTCTTCAGTTTCTCCAGGGAATCCCACAATTATATCTGCTGTGTACTCCATATCCTTTACTCTTTTTTTTAATTTTAAAAGTCTACTCTCTATTAGATCACTTCCATAGTTTCTCTTCATAGCCTTTAAAACAGCATCATCACAAGATTGTAAAGAGATATGTAAATGTGGCATAAGATTCTCATACTTAAACATCTCTATAAATCTATCTGATATTTTATCAGGATAAACTGATCCTATTCTCACTCTCTTTAAATTTTCAATCTTTAAAATCTCTTCTAATAGATCTTCAAAGTTTATATCTTCCTCTAAATCTTCACCGTAGGCTCCTAAGTTGATACCTATCAAAATTACCTCTTTGAACCCTTCTGCTACTAACTTTTCAATCTCTTTTAAGATATTCTCTTTCTTTCTTGATCTACTTCTTCCTCTTGCAAATGGAATTTTACAGTAAGAGCAAAAATTATTACATCCATCTTGTATCTTTACATACGCTCTTGACATCTCTCTTAAAGTTGCAAACTCATATTCAGTATATTCATACTCATCAAAAATATTATCATTTTTTAATCTATCCATACTTCTATTTTCTATATCTTCTATAAAATTGACAATACCTTTTTTGTACTTATTACCAATAACATAATCTATATCTTCCATTTCTAATAGCTCTTTACTATTAGTTTGTGCATAACAACCTGTCACTATAACTTTTCCTTCTGGATTTACTTTTTTGGCTCTTCTTAACATATTTCTTGTCTTTCTATCTGCCACACTTGTTACAGTACAAGAGTTTACAACATAGATATCTGCCTTCTCGTCAAAAGATGTCTCTGTGTATCCCTTTTGTATTAATTGATTTTTTATACTTTCAGTCTCATACTGATTTACTTTACAACCTAAAGTATAAAAAGCCACTTTTTTATTGAAACTCATTTACTAAAACTCCTCCTACTACAATAGAAGCTGTCTCTGCTCTTAAGATCCTTTTTCCCAATGTTACTATATTAGCACCTTTTGATTTTAAATATTCAATCTCCTCTATATCAAAACCTCCTTCGGGTCCTACTATATAAAGTACACTTTCTATCTCACTCTCCTGTTTTATCAAAAGATTTTTTAAAGTATACTCCTCCTCACACTCATAAGGAACTATTACTAAATCATAATCAGACAACTTCAATTTATCTATTTTTGTTATCTCATCAATAATTAAAGGCTTCACTGCTTGACACTGTTTCAAAGCCTCTTTCACAATCAAATCCCATTTATCTTTTTTTTCCGCCACTTTAGCTACACCTCTTTTTGTTGCTAGAGGTATTATCTTGTGTATTCCTATCTCTGTAAGTTTTTGAATAGTTAGATCCATCTTATCATTTTTTAAAATTCCAATAGCTGCATCTATCTTTACTTTAGTAGAAAAGCTATCCTCTCTAATCTCATCTATTGATAAAGTTACAGACTTTTTATCTATCTCTACAACTCTACATAGATACTCCTTTTCTCCATCTACAGCTCTGACTCTCTCTTCTAATTTTACTCTAAAAACATTTTTTAAGTGATTAACATCACCACGATCATCTATTACTATCTTATTTTCAAAAATATTCTCTCCTGATATTATAACACTTATCACAGAATTCTCCTATATCATATCTTTATTTTTTATAAACTCATCTAAAGTTGTTTCCTCTAATATCTTAGTCATTGCATTATCTAATTTTCCCCATATGCAACTTCCAGAACAAGTTCCCTCACCACATACAGCTTTATGCTCTTCACTCTCATTACAATCTATAACTTTTTCCTCTTCGTCCAAAATTTTATATAGTTGGTGTAGAGTTATCTCTTTAGGCTCCTTTGCAAGTCTATATCCACCATTTGGTCCTCTTTTTCCTTCGATAATATTCTCATTTTTCAACTTAAATAAAATCTGCTCTAAATACTGTACAGATATATGTTGTTCATCAGATATCTCTTTTATTCTTACTAATTTATTCTCACTACTCTTATCAGCAATATAAACTAAAGCCTTCAATCCATATCTCACTCTTGTACTTATCTTCATTTCTCACTCCTGCTCCTTCACTTTTTTAAAATGTTCATAAGCTTTTTCCGTTACAACTCTTCCTCGATTAGTTCTCTTTATATAACCTATCTTCACTAAAAAAGGCTCGTATACCTCTTCTAAAGTTCTTCTATCCTCTCCTAAAAGCAGAGAAAGTGTCTCTATCCCTACAGGTCCTCCACCATAATTATCTATTATAGCATCTATTATATCTCTATCTAGATCATCTAATCCTACTGAGTCTATTCCTAAAATATCTAAAGCTTTCATTGAGATCTCTTTATTTATAATTCCATTACCTCTTATCTCACAATAATCCCTAACTCTCTTTAAGAGTCTATTGGCTATTCTTGGAGTTCCTCTACTTCTACTTGCAAGTTCCAAAGCTCCCTCTTTTTCAACTTTAACTCCTAAGATTTTTCCACCACGCAGTATTATTTGAGCCAACTCTTCCTCTGTATAATACTCCATTCTATGAGTAACCCCGAATCTATCTCTCAATGGAGAGCTCAAGAGTCCAGCTCTAGTTGTTGCCCCTATCAATGTAAAATTTGGCAATTCAATTCTTATTGAACGTGCTGAAGGTCCCTTACCAATTATTATATCCAGCTCTCCATCCTCCATTGCAGGATACAGTATCTCCTCTACCGTGTTATTCAATCTATGTATCTCATCAATAAACAGAATATCATTCTCCTCTAAGGATGTCAAAATAGCTGCTAAATCTCCAGCTCTTTCCAAGACAGGTCCTGAAGTTATCTTCAAGTTTGCTCCCATCTCATTGGCTATAACCCCTGCTAAAGTTGTTTTCCCTAATCCTGGTGGTCCATATAATAATATATGATCTACAGAACTTCCTCTTCTTTTAGCTGCTTCTATATATATTGACATCTTATCTTTTAATGACTCTTGCCCTATATACTCTTTAAAACTCTTTGGTCTTAAACTCTTCTGTACCTCTATTTCATTTTCTAATTCTTGATCAGTAATTACTCTATCCACCTATTTTTTCTCCTCACATAAACATTCCAATTATAAATTGAACAAATCCTATCAATGCTCCCAAAATTGCTCCTATAACCTCTATATGTTTAAACTCCTTTTCAGCTAAACCATAGGTTACCTCTTCTAACTTTTCCAATGAGAAAGCATCAATATTTTTTACTATTATTCCTTTAAAATCAACATTTTCTTCAACATAACTAGAAAAAGTAGCAAGTATTAACTCCTTGTTATCTAAGATAGATTCTTTTATCATCTCTTTTATCTTTTCTAACATATCATTGGATAAAAACATTGCTAACATTGGGAACCTTTTTGATATCTCACTTTGAAGTTTTTCTTCTAGTATTTTATCCACCATAAGACTAAGTTTTTCATCTAAATTACTACTATCTAGTGATTTTAAAATCTCTTGTAGTGATACTAACTCAGTTTGGATAACATCAGCTATACTCTCTCCTATTTGATGTTTTCTTTTAGGCAACAATCCCTGTATCTTAAACAGCCCAAAATTTATCTCTTTATATGGTCTAAAAAGCATCTTTATTGCTACATAGTTAGTAATCCAACCTATTCCAGCTCCTATCCCCACTATTAGCACTAATTTTATCAATATCTCTATGTTCAATTCTCTCTCCCTCTCTTAAAAATCTCTATAAAATTTCGACTATTTTTTTTACTATTCCAGTAAACTATTTTATCATAAATTTGAGTTTTTTTCAATTATATTATCCTTTTGAAATTAATTCTAATTCTCATTTTTTCTCTATTTTAATACGTAAAAAGAGGAAAAAAATTATTACATTGAATGGTAAAAACTCTTTGAACTGTAACAATATTTTCCTCTTATTTTTTAAATCTCACTATTTAAAATTTAATTGCTCTTTAGAACTATTTTTGCTCAGATATAACTTTGTTTATTTCAGCTATTACAGCATCTGCATCTAATCCGTGAGCTGCAATCCCCTCTCCTAAAGTCTCTCCAGCTGCGATCATACAACCTACACATCCAAGACCGTACTTTGCGAATACTTCTCTTATAACAGGATAGTTTTGAACAGCTACTAAAATATTTGTATCTCTTGTTACCATAATTATCACTCCTATTGATTTTTAAAATTATACACTACTATTATAATAAAATTTACTTGTTATGTCAACTTTTATTATAATTATCTTCCTACAACATTTAACAGGTCGTGTACTCTCACCATTCCAACAAGTTTATTGTCATCTATAACTGGTAATACAGTTATCTGACTAGGTCTATTTTCCATTAATTCTAAGGCATCTATTGCCATACTTTTAGAATCTGTTTTAGTAAAGTTTCTTGTCATTATATCTTTGGCTCTAAATGTAAAGAACTCTCCCTCTTTTGTCAAAGCTCTTCTTATATCCCCCTCAGTTATAATACCTACCATAAGATCTCCATTCATAACACATACAGCACCTAAACTTTTCTCCGTCATAGTTAGAATAACATCTTTTATTGGACTCTCTTTATCACAGAATGGAAGCTCATTACCTTTTTTCATTATATCTTCAACTCTCATAAGAAGTCTTTTTCCCAAACTTCCTCCTGGATGATATACAGCAAAATTTTCTGGTTTAAAATCTCTTCTTTTTATCAGAATTGCTGCCAAGGCATCTCCCATAACTAAAGTACTTGTAGTTGATGACATCGGAGCTAGATTTAGAGGACAAGCCTCTTTACTAACTCCTATATTCAATACATAGTCAGCTGCTCTTCCCAATCTTGAATTTCTATTTCCTGTCATAGCTACTACCTTTGCTCCTATTTTTTGAATAGAGGGTAGCAACGAAACTATCTCATCACTGTTTCCACTATTTGAGATTGCCAATACAACATCATCTGAACCTATCATTCCTAAATCTCCATGTAACCCTTCAGCTGAATTCATAAATATTGCTGATGTTCCTGTTGAAGCTAATGTTGCTGCTATTTTCTTTCCAATCAATCCTGATTTTCCTATTCCTGTTACCACTACTTTTCCATTTGAATTTAGTATTAACTCTGTAACCTTTGTAATATCGCTATTTAAAGCACTTTTTACCCTTTGTAGCTCCTCTATCTCTGCATCAAATACACTTCTTGCATAGTCAACCTCATTAAACTCCATAGCTCTCCCCTTATCTTCCTTTTACTAAATCATCTATCTTTATTGCTACTTTTAATATCTCTTCTAAATCATCTAAAAATAACATATTTGGTCCGTCAGATTTTGCTTCATTTGGATTTGGATGAACCTCTGCAAATATAGCATCTACTCCTATTGCTAATCCAGCTCTCATAAGTGGGAATACATACTCTCTATCCCCTGAAGTCGCTGTCCCTAATCCTCCTGGTCTCTGTACTGCGTGAGTTACGTCAAATACTACTGGATAACCAAATTTTCTCATCTCCATAAAAGATCTCATATCCACTACCATATTGTTATATCCAAAAGTACTTCCTCTTTCACAAAGTAAAATATTTTCGTTATTGCTCTCTTCCATCTTTGTAACCACATTCTTCATATCCCAAGGAGCTAAGAATTGACCTTTTTTAATATTTACTGGTAATCCTGTTTCAGCTGCTGCTAAAAGTAGATCTGTCTGTCTACATAAAAATGCTGGAATTTGTAGTATATCTACAACTTCAGCTGCTTTTTTACACTGCCAAGTTTCATGTACATCAGTTATAACAGGTAGATCATACTTCTCTTTTACCTTTTTCAATATCTCCAGTCCTTTTTCCAAACCAGGTCCTCTAAATGAGTGTATTGATGATCTATTAGCCTTGTCAAAAGAAGCTTTAAAAATATACTGTATTCCCAGTCTATCACAGATCTCCTTTATCTTTCCAGCCACTTCCATCACTAGTTCTTCTGATTCTATTACACAAGGACCAGCTATTAGAGTAAATCTTTTATTTCCACCAATCTCTATATTCTTTCCAACTTTTACTACCTTTACCTTATCTACCATTCCCCTTATCCTCCTATTTTTTTCTTTACAATCTCTCTTCTTGCTATCTCTCTATCATCAAAGTGTATCTTTTTTCTTCCTAAAATTTGATAAGTCTCATGCCCTTTACCAGCTATTAAGATTATATCACTTTTTTGAGCTATTTTTATAGCCTCTACAATAGCACACTCTCTATCCTCTTTTACTATATAGTTATTTCCGTCCATTCCTTTCAATACATCTTCAATTATCTTATGTGGATCTTCAGTTCTAGGATTATCAGATGTCAATATAGCAATATCACTGAGATCTTGTGCTATTTTTCCCATTATCGGTCTCTTAGTAGAATCTCTATCTCCACCACAACCAAAAACAGTTATCACTCTTCCCTTTTTTAACTCATTGATACTATTTAAAATATTCTCAAGTGCATCACCAGTATGAGCATAATCTACTACAACAATGTAGTCTTGTCCACAGTTAACAAGCTCAAATCTTCCAGGTGCCCCCTTCAAGCTCTCCAATCTTTTTAAGATACTCTTCTCATCTACACCCAATTTTAAAGCTATACCTATAACTCCCAAAACATTGTATAGATTGTATCTTCCTAAAATAGCTAACTTAATCTCATAACTCTCTTTACCTATTTTCAATCTTACCAATTGACCATCACTATGAAACTCTAGGATCTCACCCATCAGGTCTGCTTCTCTATTCAAAGAGTAAGAGTATCCTCCAAACTCTTCATACAATCTCTCTCCATAAGGATCATCTATATTGATAGCTGTACTATCCTTACACTTTGTCATTGTAAAAAGTTTTCTCTTAGCTTCAAAATAGTTTTGCATATTTTTGTGGTAATCTAAGTGATCTAAAGTTAAATTGGTAAATGATGCAACATCAAACTTTAGCATATCTACTCTTCCTAGAGAAAGAGCATGAGAACTAACCTCCATAACTAAGTATTCTAAACCTTTATCTACAGCTTTTTTACACATTTTAACTATATCTAATGACTCTGGTGTAGTATTTGGAGCCTCTATTATCTCATCTCCAATTTTATACTCAACTGTCCCTATTCTTGCAACTCTATCCTCTCCTAAGATAGATTCCAATAGGTAAGTTGATGTTGTCTTTCCATTTGTACCTGTAATTCCTATTATTTTTAATCTATTTTGTGGGTAGTTATAAAAATTTGAAGCTATTATCCCTAAGTTTTTTCTTAAATCTTTAACAAGTATATAATCTATTGGAAACTCTAATTCTACCTCTTTAGAAACAATAACAGCCTTTGCTCCATTTTCTACTGCTTGTTTTATATATTTATGTCCATCTACTATAGCCCCTTCCAAAGCTATAAAAATATCACCTTTTTTTATCTTTCTTGAATCATATTCAATTCCAGTATACTCTGATCCTTCTGATGATTTTTGAAGTATTCTATACTCTACTCCTTGCAGTAAATCTTCCATAACTCCTCCATATTACTTGATAAATTCGATATTTATAGTATGCATTTTCTCTCGATAATCATTGACACCCTTATCTAAAGTATTTTGTAATTTAGAATACTCTTTATTCAATTTTTTTATCTCATTCCAATCTGGTTTCTCTTTTCTCATCTCCATCTGAGTTTCCATTCTTATCTCATTTATTTTTTTCTTTATCAGATTGAACTCCTCCAAAAACTCAGCCCTCATTCTTGTTACTTCATCTCTTTGTTGAGTCGTCAAATTTTGAATAAAAATAATACCTGTTTCATCACAAAATCTCTCATTCCCTAAAATATTTAGTTTAGATACAGTAAATAACAATATACATATGCCTAAATATTTCATAATAGTCCTCCACATTCATTTTCTTCATTATATTAAATTAGTGTGGCATCCTTGTGACGTATTTTTTTAACGCTACTATACACTTTTTATCTGCCAATCTATCTCTTTTTTCCCTATATTTCTTAAGATTTCATTTATCTTTTTAAAGTGATCACATCCAAAAAATCCTCTACTTGCTGAGAGTGGACTAGGATGTGGTCCCTCCAATATAAAATGTTGTTTATTTGTTATATAACTCTTTTTCTTTCTAGCATTATTTCCCCACAGCACAAATATTACTGGGTCTTCCCTGTCATTTAGCTGTTTTATCACATTGTCAGTAAATATCTCCCAGCCCATACCAGAGTGTGAGTTCGCCTCTCCTGCTCTAACAGTTAATGCTGTATTTAAAAGAAGTACTCCCTGCTCAGTCCAAGGAATTAGATACCCGTTATTAGGTATCTCCAATCCCAATTCAGCTTTTAATTCCTTATACATATTTAATAGTGAAGGTGGTATTTTTACCCCTGGATTTACAGAAAATGCAAGTCCATGTGCTTGATTAGGTCCATGATAGGGATCTTGTCCCAAGATCAATACTTTAGTTTCCTTATAACTTGTTAATTTTAAAGCTGAGAATATATTCTCCATCTTTGGATATATAACTCTAGTTTTATACTCTTCAATTAGAAATTTTCTTAATTTTTTATAATACTCTTTTTCAAACTCATCTTTTAAAATTTCATCCCAATCATTACCAAAAGTTACCATAACTCCTCCTGATCTCTTCTATTTTGCTATTACCATACAATTTGGAAATCTCTTTCTTATTCCACAGTTTGAACACTTAGTCCTACACTCTGGAGTTAAAGCCACCTCTTCAGCTTTTTTCAATTCCTTCTTTAAAAACTCCTTATCTACACTTATATCAACTATATCCCAAGGAAGTTCTCTCTCCATATCTCTGGATTTTAAATACTCATTCTCCTCCATACCCAACTCTTCTATAGCATTTTTCCAGATATTAAAATTATCTTTATAATCATCTAATTTTGCTCCATTTTTCCAAGCAAGTTCTATTAAGTCAGATATTTTTTCATCACCTCTAGATAGGAATCCTTCTAAGTATGATTTTTTCATATCATGTATTTTTAAATTGCAACTTTTCTGCCCTCTAAATAGATCTCTTAACATAGTGTGTTTTCTCTTCATCTCTTCAAAGTTCATCTGCTCTGCCCATTGGAATGGTGTATGAGGTTTTGGTACAAAGTTTGAAACACTAACTGTAACATTTAATCTCTTATTTATTGGTCTACACTTATCCACAACTTTTTTAGCTAAATCATATATCGCTTTTACATCTTCATCAGTTTCAAATGGAAGTCCTATCATAAAATAGAATTTTAATGTCTCCCAACCACCTCTAACTGCAGCTTCTGCTGTTTCTAATACATCTTCTTCATTTACACCTTTATTTATAATATCTCTCATTCTTTGTGATCCAGCTTCTGGTGCAAATGTAAATCCTGTTCTTTTACCACCACTGATATCTTCAGCTACCTCTACAGAGTGTGTATTCATTCTAAGTGAAGGTAGAGATATACCTAAGTTTCTATGATCATATCTATCTTTTATAATTTTAATCAAATTATCAATTTTACTATAATCACTACTACTTAGTGAAGAGAGTGATACCTCTCCATAACCAGTATTTTTTATCATTCTCTCTATCAATTCAACATTTTTGTCTAAACTTCTCTCTCTAACAGGTCTATAAACAATTCCAGCCTGACAGAATCTACATCCTCTAGAACATCCTCTCTGTATCTCTACAGTTGCTCTATCATGTACTATATTTATATATGGTACTATCTGATCTTCATAGTACTCTACATCATCTAAATTACTTACAATTGATCTCTTAATCTTTTTATCTCTCTTATGTATTGAAGGAACATAAACTCCATCAAAATCCTTTATAAGTTCTAGCTTTTCAATCTTGCTCCTATCTTTATTTTCAACTAAGATCTTAGCAATCTTAGTCATTACCTCTTCTCCATCTCCAATAACTATAAAGTCTAAGAATTTTTCCATAGGAATAGGGTTTACCATACAAGTACCACCTGCCATTATCAACGGATACTCCTCTCCTCTATCCTCTCTTCTCAAAGGTATTCCTGCTAAGTCTAAAGCATTCAATACATTTGGATAACACATCTCATAAGAGAGTGAAAATCCAACTACATCAAACTCTTTTAAAGGTGTCTTACTCTCTAATGAGAACATTGGAACACCGTTCTCTCTCATAATCTTTTCCATGTCTTCCATAGGTGAAAATCCTCTCTCTAATGAGAATCCTTCCACTCTATTTAAAATACTATACAGTATTCTTATTCCTAAGTTTGACATTCCCACTTCATATATATCTGGGAAAAACAGACACATTCTAGCATCAAACTTCTCCTTGTGAATACTATTGATCTCATTCCCCAGATACTGTCCCGGTTTCTCTACTTTTAATAAATATTTATCTAAATCTACTCTCATTACATCTCCTTAATCTACTCATCATCTAACTTTTGAAATCTTTTTAAATATATATCCTTTGAACTAGAGTGATGTTCTCTTGCCAATTTTGCTAACTCTATATCTATATTTTTTAATTTTTCATAAGAGATTTCGCTATGATTCTCTAAACTCTTCTCTCCAATCAAAACTTTCTTTACCCTTCTGTATAAAGAGGCATTATACTTTCCACAGTCGTGTAATAGAGCTAATTTTTGATACAATCTCTTCTCACCTAAAAGCTCATCATCTTTTACCAATCTGTACAATCTAAAGGAGTGTATCCTATCATATCTACTCATATTTTTAAATATCTCATACTCCTCTGGTGTTAAGACTCCTTTTATCTCATTGTTCCATTCCTCTTTATATCTTCCAAATATAAATATCAATCCCTGCCTTATTCTAGCTATCATATCTCTCTCACAACTACAGTTCCATAAGTTTTCTTGAGAGCTTTGATATTTTTTCCATTTTTACCTATTAACTCTCCCTTTTTACTCTTTAGGGTATAAAATATATAGATACTTCTGTCAGCATTACTCTCTATCTTTTCAACACTCTCTATCTTTAGATCACTGATCTCTTCAAAGATATTTCTCTTTAATTCATCTTCTAATATAATCTTACTAAGAGTAAGATATTTTCCTTCTATTGCCTCTTTTTTTCCAGTTAAAATATAGCCTGACATCATTCTAACCTGTTTTGGCATAAAAGAGTTTCCAGAAAAGTATAGTTTTCCATCTCTATAATTTATCTCTACCTCTCTAATATGCTCCTTTAACTCCAAGCCTTTCTTATCAGTAAACTCACTTACATCATATTTCCCAGAAAGCTTTTTACACAAATTTTCTATCTCTTCAAGAGTATTTTTTACTCTCTTTCTAGGATACTCATAGATATACTCTCTTCTTTTTATACATTCAGGAAAAACTAGATTTGGAAGTGTTTTCTTTATCATTGTAACTTTTAAATCGCCATTTGATACCTCATTAAATCTATCCTGCAACTCCCTCTTATCTCCACTGTAATTACTACTTACGTAGAGGATATTTTCTGTAGCACTCACCTTAGCATCTGTTCTTCCAGCTTGCTGTACTCCCTTTGCCCAGCTAAATCCTACCTTCTCCATCACTTCTCTAAAGTAACCCTTTACACTTCTCTTTCCTACCATCTCATCAAATGATTGAAACTTTGTCCCACTATATTTTACATAGAACATGTAACCAAACTTCTCTGTTTTTTCAATTGATCTTATATCCATTCTATCCCCACACTTGACTAACTAATTTTCCATTATTATAAGTTGTAGTTACGTCTACTTCTCCATTTTCACGATATTTTACCCAAACACCATCTTTTTTCCAATTTTTATATTTTCCCTCTTCTAAAATCTGTCCATTCTCCCAAAAATACTTCCATATTCCTGTTCCCTTACTTAGGTCACTCTTATACAATATCTTTCCATCTCTGGCAAAAGATTCCAAACTGATAACCTTATCATTTTTATAAACTACAATTGATTTTAACTTTCCATCTTCATAATAAGCTCTCTGCTCCCCTTCAACCTTATTATCCTTATAACTCTCTTCCAGTACCACAGTACCACTGTCTGAATACCATATCTTAGGGCCTTCTAATACTCCATCTACATATGACTCTGTATACTCTACTATATCTCCTAAAAATAGAGCAAGTTTACCTGTATAGGGAATTTTTTCATCTCCAGCATATATTTTACCATCATTCCCAACTCTTTTTACAGATAGATCCTCTATTCTAATTTTATCCTTTACATCTTCTACTTTTTTTACTTCTGGCTCTTTTTTCTCCTCTACTTTTACCTCTTCTTTTTTTATAGCAGATTTATTCTCTAATGGAACCATCTCTTTAAATTCAGATCCAAACAGTAGCATTGAAACAACAACATTTAATATGATTACAATTCCTCTTTTCACTCTCTTCTCCTTTTTAAAAATATATACTATTTATTATACTATTTTTTTTATGAAATTTTAATATATATTTTACTTATTTAAGTGAAATCTCAATTTTATACATAATTTTTTTACTCTTCTAAAAAAATAGGGAAAACAGAATCACTTAAGTGACTGTTTTCCCATTTCTCTCTATCTATTTTATTTAGAATAGTTAGGTGCTTCTTTTGTTATAGTTATATCATGTGGGTGACTCTCTCTTAGTCCTGCACCTGTTATTTTTATAAATTTACCATTTAATTTTAGATCCTCTATTGTTGGAGTTCCACAGTATCCCATACCTGCTCTAATTCCTCCACAAAGTTGGAATACAACATCTTTTAAATTTCCTTTGTAAGAGATACGTCCCTCTATTCCTTCTGGAACTAATTTTTTTGCATCATTTTGGAAGTATCTATCTTTAGAACCTCTCTTCATTGCTGCTATTGATCCCATTCCAACATAAAGTTTGAATCTTTTTCCTTCAAGAATAATCTCTTCACCTGGTGCTTCTTTTGTTCCAGCTAATAATCCACCTAGCATTACACAATCTGCTCCTGCAGCTAAGGCTTTTACTATATCTCCAGATAATTTTATTCCACCATCAGCTATTACCCCAATTCCTCTCTCTTTACATACTTGGAAAACATCATTTACAGCTGTTAATTGAGGTACCCCTACTCCTGCTACAACTCTTGTTGTACAGATAGATCCTGGCCCAATTCCAACCTTTACAGCGTCTACTCCTGCCTCTATTAGATCTAATGCAGCTTCAGCTGTAACTATATTTCCACCTATTAAGTTTAAGTTAGGAAAAGCTTCTCTAATCTCTCTTATCTTTCTAATTACTCCAGCTGAGTGTCCATGAGCTGAGTCCACTGTTATTATGTCTACTCCTGCTTTTACTAGTGCAGTTACTCTCTCTAATGTATCAGCACCTATTCCTACTGCTGCTCCTACTCTTAAAGTTCCATGTGAATCTTTACAAGCATTTGGATATTCAGCTAAGTTATCAATATCCTTTATTGTGATTAACCCTTTTAAATATCCACTCTCATCTGTTATTGGTAATTTTTCTATTCTGTTTGATAGTAAGATCTCTTTAGCTTGATCTAAAGTTGTTCCTACTGGAGCAGTTATAAGATTTTCCTTTGTCATTATATCTCCAACTAGTTGCTCCATATCTGTATGGTATTTTATATCTCTGTTTGTTACTATACCGATAAGTTTTCCTTCACCCTCTATTACAGGTAATCCAGAGATTTTATATCTTCTCATTAAATCCTCTGCTTGTCCAACTGTACAATCAGCTGTTAAAGTAACTGGATTTCTGATCATTCCACTTTCAATTCTTTTTACTCTATCTACTTCTGCAGCTTGGTCTTCAATGCTCATATTTTTGTGTATAAATCCAATTCCACCTTGTCTTGCTAAAGCAATGGCTAAGTCTGATTCTGTAACTGTATCCATAGCTGCACTTAGAATAGGTACGTTTAATACGATATCCTTTGTAAGTCTTGTTTTTAAGCTTACCTCATGTGGTAATACTTCTGATTTTGCTGGTATTAGCAATACATCATCAAATGTTATTGCCTCTTTTACTATTTTTCCGTTCATTTGCAACTCCTTTTAATATATTAAATATAGACTAATTAAGAACACCACTAAAATTTTTTTAAATTTCAGATATTATAGCACAAAATATTAAAATTTGTAAATAGTTTTTAAAAATAATTTTATTTTCTGTAAATATCGATTTTTTGATATGGAATCTCTATATTATTTGCATCAAATTCTGCTTTTACAATCTCTGTAAAGTCAAATTTTGCATCCCAATAGTTCTCTTTCTTTACCCATACTCTAAATATAAAATCAAGTGAACTTGCATTTTGAACACTCATTCTAATATTAACTGGCTTATCTTTTAACACTGCTGGATGTTCATTTGCAATTCTATTTAATATCTCTTTTACCTTATCAGTTGAAGTATCATATGATACAGAGAAAACCATATCCAATCTTCTCTCTGGATTTCTTGAAACATTTGTTATAGCATTATTTGCTAATTGGCTATTTGGAACAATTATAACTCTATTATCTACAGTTGTTAAAATTGTATAAAGTATTTGTATCTTATCTACTGTCCCTTCAATTCCACCATTAGCTACTATATACTCATCTTTTGTAAATGGTTTAAAAAATAGTATTAATAATCCTCCAGCTAAGTTTGCTAAACTTCCTTGTAATGCCAAACCAACAGCTAAACCTGCTGTTCCTAAAACAGTTATAAGAGAAGTTGCTTTAACTCCTGCTATTCCAATTATTAAAAAGAATAAAACTATGTACAATAAAGTTTTTAACATAGAACTTGTAAAACTCTCTAATAACGGATCCACATTTTTTCTCTTTAACATCTTTTTATATGTTGTGATTAAAACCTCAACTAATTTTGGCCATACTGTAACTACGACTATTAAGATGACTCCTCTCACTATTAATGTTGGTAAGAAAAGAAATAATTTGTTTAAAAATTCTGCTACTACTAAGTTCATTTTTTCCCTCCATTTTTTTTATTTCCTCTATATTTCTTCATTATAACTTTTTTTATAATATATATCAATCTTTTTTGGTAAAATTTTTTTTATGTTATATAATAGTAAGTAGTTATTACTTTAAATTTAAGGAGGAGATTTTTATGTATACTTGTGATTCATGTCAAATACATGCTTGTAGAACTGGTGATTTAACAAAGGCTCCTAGCAACTGCCCTTGTAGAGAACTTGAAAAAATTCAGGAGTTAAAACAATACTATCTTGAAGAGGAAAATATGAAATTAGCTCATAACTCTGCTCTTGTAGAAGCTGAAGGATATTGTCAACTTACTAGAGTTCAAGAGATTATACTTTTTGCTCAAAAATGTAATTTTAAAAAATTAGGTTTGGCATTCTGTATTGGATTATCTAAGGAAGCTCAAACTTTTGCTAATATCTTGAGATATCACGGTTTTGTAGTGGAGTCTTTAATCTGTAAAAATGGAAGTATTAGCAAGGAACTACTCAATATCGATAGAGATCATCAAGTTAGACCATATTGTGAATTTGAGCCTATGTGCAATCCTATTGGACAAGCTAAACTTTTAAATGAAAGAAAAACAGATCTAAATATTCTATTGGGACTTTGTGTAGGACACGATAGCTTATTCATCAAATATTCTGAAGCACCAGTTACTGTATTCGCTGTCAAAGACAGAGTACTTGGACACAATCCTCTAGCTGCTATCTACACTTCAAATTCATACTATAATAAAAAACTTTTTAACAAGGGAGAAAATTAATGTCTATTAAAGAAAACTCTATATGGATAAACAATAAAAACAAGAGAGAGTATCAAGTTATAAAAGAAGCTATCGACTGTACTAATGAAAGAGATGGTTTAATTGTAGTTGTCTACATTTGTAAGGAAGCTGAAGGAAAACTTTTTGTAAGAGAGAAAGAGGAATTTTTAACTAAGTTCTCTCCTAAAATTTAGAACAGAATAAATTTAAGAATAATAAAAAGAGCAGATAATCAATATAATCATTAAAATAAAACACCTCAGTTAATTTTAATGAGTTATAAAATCTGCTCTTTATTTTTAAAAAGTTATTTTAACTCTTCACCCTCTGTTTTAGCTATTACAATAGTACAAACTGCATCTCCAGTTACATTTACCATTGTTCTAAACATATCTACAAATCTATCAATTCCCATTACAAGTCCTATTCCTTCAAGTGGAAGTCCTATCTGTACCAAAACCATCCCCAACATAATTACACCTACACCTGGAACTCCTGCTGTTCCTATAGAAGCTAATGTAGCTGTAAGTATTATTGTTATATAATTTCCCATTGTTAAATCTATTCCATATATCTGTGCAATAAAGATAGTTGCTACTCCTTGCATTACTGCTGTTCCATCCATGTTTATAGTATTTCCCAATGGAATTGTAAATGATGATATGGCTTTAGATACTCCAAAATTTTCCTGCATTGATTTTAATGATGAAGGTAGACAAGCACTACTTGAAGCTGTAGAGAAACCAACCATCATAGTTGGAGCAAAATTCTTAAAAAATTTCATTGGATTATACTTTCCAAAAAGAACCAATATCCCTTGGTAAGTGATTAAACAGTGAAGTGCTAAGATTATTACAACACCTATAAAGTATTTAAAAAGAGGTAGTAATGCAACATAACCTAATGTTGTAAATGTTTTAGATATCAAACCATAAACCCCTAAAGGAGCGAATATCATTATCATCTCAACCAATTTTAAACTCAATGCATTTCCTTCTTCAAATATTCTTTTGATATTGTCAGCCTTACTTCCTAAAAGTGATATTGCAATCCCTACTAATATAGCAAAAACTATGATCTGTAACATATTTCCATTCGCCATAGCCTCAGCAGGATTTATAGGAATCATATCTAGTAGTATATCTACAAAAGGTTTAGTTTTAGCTATAGTTACCTCTGATGTTGCAATCTCTCCTATATTAACACCTCTACCAGGATTTATGATATTTCCTCCAACTAAAGCTAATACAACTGCAACTGCTGTTGTTGAAAGGTAAAATGTCAATGTTTTTATCCCTATTCTTCCTAACTTAGTAACATCCTCTATTCCAGCAGCTCCAATAACCAATGAGCACAGTACCAATGGTACAACCACCATTCTTATAGCTCTTATAAATCCATTTCCTAATAGATTAAATACAAAATTTACAATATAATTATTAACTATTATATTGTCCTTTAGAGGATGTAGTACCAACCCTGTAATTATCCCCAGTATCAAAGCTATAAAAATTTTAGTAGTCAAGTTTATCTTTTTGCTCATTTAACAGTTCACCTCTATTTAAATTTTATTTTCATTTTATAAAAATATAAAAAATATTTACTATAATAGTATAACACATTATTTTAAAAATGCAATTATATTTTTTATTTTTTTGAAAATATTTTTTTATTTAGAGTTATCATAAACTTTTTTCATAAAATCATACCATCTTTTATACTCTTCTCTATGTATGCTCTCCTTTAAAAATACAAAATTAAACTCTCTCTCTTCAAAAAAGTTTTGTAAATTTATTGTAGCAATTTTCCTAGTTGCTATCTCCTTTTCAACTGCTCTTTCATATATAAACGAAATTCCTTTATTCTCTTTTACTAACTCTTTTATCAAACTTATATTCTCAAGCTCATATTTTTTACTAAAATTACTCAAAGATAGATTGTTATCATATAGTATCTTTTCAAAAATATCTCTTGTTCCAGATCCACTCTCTCTCAATATTATTCTCTCTTTTACAATGTCCTCAAACTCTGTAACTTCTGTGGCTATCGGATTATTAGCAGCACATATTCCAACAAATTTTTCCTTTGAAAAAAGATAGTTTTCATACTCAGTTTTTTCAAAAAATCCCTCTATAAATGCAAAATCTATATTTCCTTTTTTCAATTCTTCTAAAAGCTCACTTGTATCCCTTATTATAAATGATATATTTACCTCTGGATATTCAGTACAAATAGCTGAAACTATCTTTGGTATTATATATTCACCAATTGTAAATGTCGCCCCAAAATGAAGTGTTCTCTTACTTGGATCTATCTCTTTAATTTCTGTTTTTATCTTATTGGCATCTGAACTCATAGTGATTAAATATTTATATAATGCCTCACCCTGCTCAGTTATTGAAAGAACCTTTTTATTATAAGAAAATAGTTTACATTCATAAAACTCTTCTAAATATTTAATATGTTGACTCACAGCTGGTTGAGTCATATGTAAATTTTCAGCTGTTTTAGTATAATTCCTTGTTCTACATAACTCTATAAACGTGCTAACCCTGAAATCTAACATCTTATCACCTCTTATAATTTTTTCTTATATTTTAATAAATATATATAATTTTATTTTATGATATTTTTGTGATAAAATCAATACATAAATAAAAGAAACTATTTTTAATTAATATTTTAGGAGGTTACTATGAATTTTAGATTTTCCAATGAACAAGAGTTATTTTTATCTAAAGTTAGAGAGTTAACAGCTAAAGAGGTTGCTCCTATAGCTGCACAAATTGACAAGGATGCTTCTTTCCCTTTTAATTCAATTAAAGCATTAGGTGCCAATGGTGTTATGGGAATTCCATTTGATAAAAAATATGGTGGACTTGGAATGGATAATTTAACTTATGTAGCAGCTGTTGAAGAGTTATCAAAAGCTTGTGCCTCTACTGGTGTTATAATGTCAGCACACACTTCTCTTTGCTCTTGGCCTATATATACTTATGGTAATGAGGAGCAAAAAACAAAATATCTTATTCCTTTAGCAAGTGGAAAGAAATTAGGAGCTTTTGGTTGGACAGAATCTGAAGCTGGAACTAGAACAACTGCAGTTAAAGAGAATAATCATTACACACTTAATGGTAAAAAAGTTTTAATAACTAATTCACATGAAGCTGATATCTTTGTGGTATTTGCTAAAACAAACTTTGAAGATAACAGCATCTCAGCTTTTATTGTTGAAAGAGGAACTAAAGGATTCTCAGTTGGAGAAGCTGAAGATAAAATGGGTGTAAGAGGTTCATCTACTGCTGAATTAATCTTTGATAACTGTGTTATCCCAGAAGAAAATCTACTTGGTAATTTAGGAGAGGGATTAAAAGTTGCTATGACTACTTTAAACGGAGGTAGAATTGGAGTGGCTGCTCAAGCTGTTGGAATTGCTCAAGGAGCTTTGGATTCTGCTATTGAATATGTTAAAAATAGAATGCAACTTGGAAAACCAATATCACATCACCAAAACATTCAGTTTGTTATAGCTGATCTACAAACTAAAATAGAAGCTGCTAGATTTATGACTTATAGAGCTGCTACTATGAAAGACTTAGGAGAGGACTATGGATATATGGCATCTATGGCTAAACTATTCTGTTCTGAGGTAGCTATGGAAGTTACTACAAAAGCTGTTCAATTATTTGGTGGAAATGGATATTCTAAAAAATTCCCTGTTGAAAGAATGATGAGAGATGCTAAAGTTACTGAAATCTATGAAGGAACTTCAGAGGTTCAAAAAGTAGTTATAGCTGCTCATATGGGTATTAAATAGTAACCAACTAAAAAAGAGAGGTTTTACTTTATAGTAAAACCCCTCTTTTTTTATACTATTTTTGTTTTATCTTTTCTACTGCTCTAAATAATCCACCAACTACTGCACTAGGAATTAACCAAGCTAATCCATAATCTTGGAATGGTAATTTTAAATAGAAGCTATATAGAGTTGCTGGACAATACCCTAACATTTGTAATGTCTCTATTCCACCAATAAATCCAGCTCCAATTACACAACCTATAAATATTCCTCTATCGTCAAAATACTTTTTAAAGAAATTTAGCACAATTAAAACTATAGCTATTGGATAGATAAATGTTAATATTGGAGCAGCTATCTTCACTATTAAATCCACTCCAAAGTTAGCAAAAATAAGACTTACTAATATATTTACTACAACTATTTTTTCATATTTTGTATTGAAGATTGAACTAAAGTAATCTCCAACAGTTGCTGTAAGTCCAATAGCAGTTGTCAAACAAGCTCCTGCCACACATACTCCTAATAATAAGTTTCCACTCTTACCTAAAAGCTTCTCAACAATTGCATTTAAAAGTTGTGTTGTTCCCTTATTTTCTAATACTGATGTTGATGTTGCCCCTATATAAAGCAATCCTCCATATACTATAGCCAATCCTATCACAGCTATAGCACTAGCTTTTAAAAGAAATATCAATTGATCTTTTCTCTCTAAACCTTTATTCTTACCATTTATTGTCTTTAAAATAATACTTGCAAATATTATAGCTGCAAGCGTATCCATTGTTTGATAACCATTGTAAAATCCAAATCTAAAATTATTTTCTGTCCCTGTAGAGATCAATTCTCCTATTGGAGTAGTTACCCCTTTAAAAATTATTATAGCTAAAACTATTAAAAGGATTGGAGTTAAAATTTTTCCAATTCTATCAATTACAGCACTCTCTCTTAAAGAGAAAAGTAAAACTATTCCGAAGTAAATAAGTAAAAATATAAACTTTACAGTTGAGTTCCCCATTCCTACATATGGAGTCATCATAACTTCAAAAGCTGTTGCCCCTGTTCTTGGAATCGCTAAAAAAGGTCCAATAGCCAAAATTAGAGCAGTGTTAAACACTCTACTAAACATTGGTGATACTCTATCTGAAAAGTGATCCAATTCAGTTCCTGCAAATCCAGACGCTATTATCCCCATCAATGGAAATCCTATTCCCGTAATAAAAAATCCAAATGCTGCTAACTTCCAATTATCTCCTACTATATATCCAACTGTAGGTGGAAATATTAAATTTCCAGCTCCAAATAACATTGCAAATAGTGCAAATCCCGTTAATACAATATCCTTAGTCTTATAAATTTTTCTCACTCCTTTATTTAAATTATTTTTTTATACTATTTTTTTAGACATAAATGACTTAGAAATTATACCATTTTTTATAAGATTCGTCAATTTATATATTTCTATCTTGCTTTTATTATGACAAATTTAGTATAATATGAATATACATTTATTTTAAGGAGGAATGTTTTATGTCAATATTATTTATTAATTATCCTAAGTGTTCTACTTGTATAAATGCCAGAAAATGGCTAGAAGAGAATAAAATAGATTTTGAAAGTAGACATATTGTAGAAAATAATCCTACTAAAGAGGAATTAAAAAAATACATTGCTCTTAGTGGACTACCTGCAAAAAAGTTTTTTAATACAAGTGGAATCTTATACAGAGAGATGAATTTAAAAGAAAAACTTACAACTGCTAGTGAAGATGAGATGATAGAAATTCTATCCTCTAATGGTATGCTAGTTAAAAGACCTTTAGTTATTTCTGACAAAGGTGTTTTAATCGGTTTTAAAAAAGATAAGTGGGAAGAGTTTTTTAAATAACTTATTATGGAGGTTCATATGAAAAAACTTTATGAAATTGATAGAGAAATTTTTGATGCAATAGAATTGGAGAAAAAAAGACAAAATGAGGGAATTGAACTTATTGCCTCTGAAAACTTTGTATCTGGAGGAGTTTTGGAAGCTGCTGGAAGTATTATGACTAATAAGTATGCTGAAGGATATCCTGACAAGAGATATTATGGTGGTTGTGAATTTGTTGATGTAGCAGAAAAATTAGCAATTGAAAGAGCTAAAAAATTATTTAATGTAAACTATGTAAATGTACAACCCCATTCTGGATCTCAAGCTAATATGGGTGTATATAAAGCTCTTCTAAACATAGGAGATACTATTTTAGGTATGAAACTAGATCATGGTGGACACTTAACTCATGGTAAAAATGTAAACTTCTCAGGTAAAGACTATAACATTGTATCTTATAGTGTATCTCAAAATGATGAGAAGATAGATTATGACGAAGTTGAAAAGATAGCTTTAGAAACTAAACCAAAACTTATTATTGCTGGAGCTAGTGCTTATTCAAGAGTTATTGACTTTAAAAGATTTAGAGAGATTGCAGATAAGGTTGGAGCTTACCTTATGGTTGATATGGCTCATATTGCTGGCTTGGTTGCTGCTGGTGTACATCCATCTCCTGTACCATATGCAGATGTAGTTACTACAACTACTCACAAAACTCTAAGAGGACCTCGTGGTGGTATAATTATGACCAATAATGAGGAGATTGCTAAAAAAATAGATAAAACTATTTTTCCAGGTATACAAGGTGGTCCATTGATGCATATTATTGCTGCTAAAGCTGTGGCATTCAAAGAGGCTCTATCTTCTGAATTTATCGAATACCAAAAACAAATTGTAAAAAATGCTCAAACATTAGCTAAAGTTTTAGAAAAAGGTGGACTTAGAATTGTAAGTGGTGGAACTGACAACCATATGATGCTAATTGATGTAAAATCTAAAGGTTTTACTGGTGCAGAGGTAGAAAAAGCTTTAGATAAAGCTGGTATTACAGTTAATAAAAATGGAATTCCATATGATACTGAAAAACCTATGGTTACAAGTGGAATTAGAATAGGTACTCCTGCTGTGACTACAAGAGGTATGAAAGAGAGCGAAATGGAGATTATTGGTCACTTTATCTTAAAAGTTATTGATAATATTAAAAACGATAGTGAGTTAGCTAAGATAAAAGATGAAGTTAAACTATTCTGTTTAAAATATCCATTATACATATAGATGTACATAAAAAAAGAGAGTTTCAAACGAAACTCTCTTAATTATTTACTTGACTAATTATAAAGCTGCTTTTGCAGTTTCTGCTAATTTAGCGAACTCAGCTGCATTGTTTAAAGCGATATCTGCTAACACTTTTCTATCTAATACGATTCCAGCTTTCTTAAGACCATTCATTAATGTTGAATAAGTTAATCCATTTAATCTAGCTGCTGTATTAATTCTGATGATCCATAATTGTCTCATTCTTCTTTTTGTTACTTTTCTATCTCTTGTTGAATAAGCTGCTGCTCTCATTGTAGCTTGTTTAGCTTGTTTTATAACGTCACCAGAAGCACCTCTAAATCCTTTAGCTGCTTTTAAAACTTTTTTATGCTTTCTTCTTCTAACTATACCAGTTTTAACTCTCATTACTTTTCCTCCTAATTATTTCACACAAAAATCTGATTTTATGATAAAACTAATTATCTTCCTGCTCCATATGGTAATAATGCTTTCATATGTCTTGTTAAAGTTTCAGTTACTACGAAATCTTTCTTTAAGTTGTTTTTTCTTTTTCTATCTTTCTTAGTTAAGATATGGCTTTTTCCTGAATGTTTAACTACAAATTTACCTGTTCCTGTAACTTTAATTCTTTTTTTAGCTCCTCTATGAGTCTTCATTTTTGGCATAATAATGTCCTCCTCTCAAATATCTAAATCTGTTTTATTATTAATTATTTTTTAGGTGATAAGATTATATGTTTTTGCTTATCGTTGTATTTTTTATCGGCTTCAGCTATTTCAGCAAATCTTTCTGCTATCTCATCAAGTGTATCTACACCTAATGTAGCATGCATTTTCTCTCTTCCAAATAACACTAATGTTACTTTTACTTTATTTTCTTTCTCTAAGAACTTTTTAATTTGAGATACTTTTGTATCTAAGTCATGACTATCTATTCTAGCTGTTACTTTTACCTCTTTAACAACTGTTTGCTTTTGATTTTTCTTAGCTTCTTTAGCTTTTCTTGTCTGCTCATATCTGTATTTTCCAAAATCCATTATTTTACATACAGGTGGCTTTGCAGTAGCTGCTATCTCAACTAAGTCTAATCCCTCTTGTCTTGCTAAGTCAAGAGCTGCATTAGCACTCATAACTCCTAATTGTTCTCCAGAAGATGAGATTATTCTAAACTCTTTTCCTTTTATTTTTTCATTAATTCTAATTTTATCAGTAATAGTAAGCACCTCCATTTTAATTATAAATAAAAAACAGGACAAACTATGCCCTGTATCTCAACTTTTATAATAAACAATGTTACTTCTCATTTTTAAAAGTCAACCCTGTGTAAGCTTCTAATGCCCATAAGGTGAGAAACAGGTAGTTTCTTCTTTAATATTTATTTTATTACCTTTATAATTATACGTTATTTTTTACAAAAAGTCAAGGATTTTATATTTTTTTGCAACTACCCATTTATTTTAGCTTTGAGTAAATTTATACCCAAAATTATAAAAATTGTTCCAGAAATTTTATTAATTATCTTTCCAAAATTTTTATTTCTTTTTAGAAATTTTGAGATAAGTGATGCAAAAATTGAAAGAGATACACACCAAATTCCAGAGATCATAAATGATGTTAATCCTAAAATAGCAAATGGCAAAGCTCCATATGTATTTTCATTATCTACAAACTGTGGTAAAAAAGCTAAGAAAAACAGTGCAACTTTAGGATTTAAAACATTTGAAATTACCCCTTGAACAAAAGATTTTTTTAAATTCTCCTTACTCTTTTCTCCATCACTAATCAACATATCCTCTTTAGATCTTATACTCTTAATCCCCATATAAACAAGGTAAAGTGCTCCTAAACTCTTCACAATATTGAATGCAGTAATTGAATTTTTTAATATTATAGACAGTCCAAAAGCTGCTAAAAAAGTGTGTACTAAGATCCCTGAACAAACTCCTAATGCTGAATAGATACCAGATTTTCTACTATTAGATATAGATTGTCCCAATATAAATACAGTATCCGTTCCTGGGATCAAAGCTAAAATTATACTAGATGTAATATACATTCCATAGTTAATTATACCAAACATAAATTTCCCCCTATATCACAATATAAAAAAAGAGAGTCCATACTCTCATTTTAACTATAAATGGCGCGCCCGAGAGGAATCGAACCCCTAACCTTCTGATCCGTAGTCAGACGCTCTATCCAATTGAGCTACGAACGCGTTTTATAAAAAAAGGGTAGATACTCTACCCGTTTGATTCAAATGGCGGTGAAGGAGAGATTTGAACTCTCGGTACCGTTTATAGGTACTCTCCCTTAGCAGGGGAGTGCATTAGGCCACTCTGCCACTTCACCGTTTATGGCGGAAGATCAGAGATTCGAACTCTGAAGCCTTGCGGCGCCGGTTTTCAAGACCGGTTCCTTACCAATTAGGATAACCTTCCAAGCACATAAGATAATATCATATATTTTTTATTTTGTCAAACATTTTTTTATTTATTATTGCTATTTTGGCTCATTTCCTTAGATTTTTTTATAGTTTCAGTTGCAGCTTTTATAATCGCTCCTCTAAAACCACTCTCTTCTAAATATCTTACACCTACTATTGTTGTTCCACCAGGTGAACATACGTTGTCCTTTAACTCTCCAGGATGCTTACCGCTCTCTAAGAACATCTTTCCACAACCAATTAGAGTCTGTCCTACTAATTTATACGCATCACTTCTTGGTAATCCCTCATATACAGCAGCATCTGCTAATGCTTCTATAAACATAAACATAAATGCTGGTGATGAACCTGAAGCTCCTATTACAGCATCAAATAGCTCCTCTTTTGTCTCAATTGCCATTCCTATTTTTTCAAATAACTCTTTGAAGAAAGCCTTCTCTTCATCTTCAATATTCTCATTGAAAGCATAAGCTATACATCCTTCTTGAACCATTAAAGGCAGGTTTGGCATAGTTCTTACTATCTTACTATTTCTATTATCTGTCTCCTCTAAAATATCTTCCATAGTTATTCCTGGAGCCATAGCTACCAATATTTTCGTGCTATTTACTGAATCTTTTATCTTATCTATCACATCAAAATAAACGTTTGGTTTAATTGCTAAAAATACAATATCACAATTATCAATAACCTCTACCTCTTCTTTAGCTTGGTTTACTTGATAAGTATTAGAGATATAATCTCCCTTTAATTTATCATACACATAAATATCAGCCTTTTCTACTAATTGAGAGTTTATTATCCCTTTTAAAAAAGCCTCTCCCATATTTCCACAACCTATAAAACCTATTCTTTTCATATTCGTCTCCTTATTTATCAATATAGATATTAAATCTATCTGTAATTTCTTTTAATTTATCCAACTTATCTACCACGTTTTCCTTATCTTCCATTCCTAGCTTCATTAAAAGAGCATTTATAATCACTGTCCCTGGTACAAATGTATATGCCTTTTCTCCATTTTTAGTTGTTAATACTAGATCTGAAATATTTCCCAATGTTGAATCTTTTTTATCTGTTACAGTTATAACTTTATTTCCATGCTCCTTAAAGAACTCTGTAACCTGATAAGTAAAGTTAGTATATGGGTGAAAAGAGATTGTAAACAACAGATCATTTTTCTGAGTATATAGTAATTTATCTGTAAAGTCAGAAGCTCCAGATATCATTAACTCTACCCCTTCTCTAAATTCCTTTAACATAAAATATAGATAATAGGCTAAAGCATATGAACCTCTAGCTCCTAATATATAAAGTTTTCTACTATCTTTTATCCATCTAACAGCTTGATCTAAGCTTTTTTCTATCTCTAAAACATCCATCTCTTGAAGTAACTCTATATTTGTTCTAATCATATCTTGTAATATATTATTACTATTGTCTATTTCAGTGATACTATTTTTTAAACCTTTCATATATGAAGTTTGTTGCTCTACCTCTTTTTGAAAGATTTTTTGAAAATCTGGATAACCTTTAAATCCTAAACTTTTTGAAAATCTCGTTATTGTTGCTGGACTTGTTTCCGTTTCTTTAGCTAATTCATTAATTGAAATAAAAGAGACTATACTTTGATTGTATCTTATGTATTCAGCTATTTTTTTAAAGCTTTTACTAAAAGAATTATAATTATCATCTAAGTATTTCAATACTTGTTTCTTCATAAAATTACCTCACATTTTGAACAATCTTATTCTTCTATACTCTATTATAAGATATAAATAATCTATTTGCAAAGTAATTTTTATTTTTATCCTTAACTTACCATTTTTGTTTCATTTGAAATATTTTCAAGGATTTTTTCATTGAATATTCTCTCCAAGTATTTGAATGTATTATCTAAGTTATTAGTCTTGATAGTTATCTCATTTCCCTTATAAGCAAATTTAATACTAAATATCTTATTACAATTTGTTACCTCACATATTAATGTTACTCTATTAAATGTTGTTTCCCATTTTTTATTTCTTATCAATATCTTCATAATATTCCCTCCGTTTTTATATTTAGTAATAGATAACTATATTTATAGATATATATTATAACTAATATCTAAATTTGTCAATACCCTATTTTATTACTTGATATTTTGAGAAAAATATATTATAATTATTTATATATATATATAGGAGGTATAGTAATGGATTTTAAGACATATATAAAAACAAAAAGAGAAGCTCTTGGACTAAGTCAAAATAAAGTTTCAAAATTAGCTGGTATAACTCAATCATATTATAACGGTATTGAAAGAGGAGAGATCAAAAATCCTCCTAGTGAAGAAGTTCTTGATAGCCTTATCAAAGTACTATTACTTACTCCTTCTGAAGGTGAAAAACTAAAATATTTAGCTGCTATAGAGAGAACTCCAGATATTATCTTAAATGAGCTTAAAAGATTATCTGATGAGAAAGAACTCTCTAAAAGAAGAGTTATAAAGGATATTAGCAATAATAACACACTAATCCCGCTTTTCTCTAGAATAAGTGCTGGGATAGGTTTGATCACTGATGAAGAGCCTGTTGATTTTATCTCACTACCTGGAATAAGAAATTCTGATAATGTTTTTGCTATAAATGTAAAAGGTGACTCTATGGAGCCTACTATTAAAAATCAATCAATCATTCTTTGTAGACAGGGAGAGGAATTAAAAGATGGAGAGGTTGGAGCATTCCTAGTGAATGGTGAATCATTTGTTAAAAGAATAAAAGTTACTAAAAATTTCTTTGCTTTACTTAGTGATAACCCTAATTATCAACCAATCTATGTATATCCTGAAGATGAGTTTAAAATTATTGGAAAAGTTTTAAAAGTTATTAATAATGTTAAATAGTAAAAGAGGAAAAAAGTTACTGCCTATACAGTAATTTTTTTCCTCTTTCTTTTATTATCTCAATTTTCTATCTAAAAAAGATAAATGCTCCATTTCTTCCAGAGCTCTCTCTATCTCGCCTATAAGAGTGAAACTCTCCCTCATAGGTACATAGCTCATTCAATATTATATTATTTTCATCTATTCCAAATTTTACTAGATCTAAGTAGACAAATTTTTGGTTATCATATAGAATTTTTCCATTTTCATTTTTAAAACTATAATCTATCATATCTTTAGGATATTTTTTTTGAAATTTTTTAAGGAACTCCTCTCCCACTTCGTAGTTTTTAGAGGATATACCTATACCAAATGCCACTTTTATATCTTTTAAATTACAACCATATCTCTCTACCATCATCTCTACAGCTTTTTTTCCTATTCCTTTAAAACTCCCCTGCCAACCTGAATGAACAAGAGCAATTATCTCCTTAACACTATCAACTATATAAATAGGTAAACAATCTGCGTATTTTGTATAGATAATAATATCTTTTCTATTGGTTATAAAACCATCTGTATCCTCAAAATAGAGTTTATCCAAACTTTCTATTATCTCTATGTTATCACTATGTGTTTGATGCCCTGCTACAATATTTTTCTCAATCCCACCAAAATCCTTTAAAAATCTCTCTTTAGGAAGCTCTAAAACATTTCCATAATTTTTTTTGGTATATATAGCTTCTATTCCCAAGTTTTGAAACTCTTTTAGAACTAAATAGTTTTCCTTTTCTACAAACATAAACTACTCCAATTCAGCCTTTAATTTTAATGTTTTATCTAAATTTCTCATTAACTTTTCAAAATCTTTAAAATACAGAGATTGCATTCCATCTGATGTTGCACACTCAGGATTCTCATGTACCTCTACCATAGCACCATCAGCACCTGCAATCACTCCAGCTAAAGTTACTGGTTCTACTAGACTACGTCTTCCTGTTCCATGACTAGCATCTATTATTACAGGAAGATGTGATTTTTCTTTTAAAAGTGGAATAGCATTTATATCTACAGTATTTCTTGTTATTGTTTCAAAGGTTCTTATCCCTCTTTCACATAGGATTACCTCTTTATTCCCATATGCAACTATATATTCAGCTGCCATCAATAACTCTCTCATTGTAGCACTCAATCCTCTCTTTAATAAGATTGGTTTATTGCATCTTCCCAAAGCTTTTAGCAAGGAGAAATTTTGCATATTTCTTGCACCTACTTGAAAAATATCTGCATATTTTTCTATCAATTCTATATCATTGCTATCCATAACCTCTGTTACCACAAGTAGTCCATACTCGTCAGCTGCTTCTCTCATATATTTTAGTCCGATCTCTCCCAATCCTTGGAAATCATATGGTGATGTTCTAGGTTTGAAAGCTCCTCCTCTCAATACTTGAGCTCCTGCTTTTTTTATCTCTCTAGCTATCTCAAATATTGACTCTCTACTCTCTATAGCACATGGCCCTGCCATAACTAAAAAATTTCCTCCACCTATTTTTTTTCCCTTTATCTCTATTATAGTATCCTGTGGTTGAAACTCTCTACTTACAAACTTATAACTCTTCCCAATTGGAACTAACTCATCTACTCCATCAAAAGAGAGTAATCTATCTAAATCTACTTTACTTTTATCTCCAATTATACCTATTTTATAAAACTCTTCCTCTTTTCTTATTATGCTCCCCAATTTATTGTCACTAAGGAACTTTAGAATCTCTTCTTTTTCATGTTCACCTATATTTTTTTTTGTTTTTATATACATAATTTTCTCCTAATCTTTTATTTAAATTATACTTCGTAATTAGAAAAAAGAAAAGTATTATCTTTTCTTTTTCTTAGGTATCGGAAGAGGTTTTAGTGGAAGAATATATGTAACACCTGGATTCATATCCAATCTCATTTTTACACACTCTTTATTTCTCAAAAAATACTCTCTTATTTTTGTTCTTATAACTGGTGTGCTATCCAAAAATTTTGAGCCATACCCATGTATAACTACTATCTCTTTTCTCATACCTTTTTTATATAAAGCATTATACTTTGTTATAAATACTCTCAAAGCATCATCAAAGTTCATATGATGTAAATCTATCTCATTATACATGAATAAAATCCTCCTAAAATGATAAAAAAAAGAGTCCTTTCGGACTCTTTCTACTTCTCTTATTACTCAGCAGCGATTGCTCCTACTGGACATCCTCCAGCACAAGCTCCACAGTCTACACAAGCATCTCCGATAGCATATTTTCCATCATCAGTTGCTGATATAGCTCCTACTGGACAAGTTCCTTCACAAGCTCCACATCCGATACAAGTATCTTTATCTATTACGTGCATTCAAATCCCTCCTAATAAAATTTTTAATTCTTTCTTTTAATTTACTTGAGTTAATTTTATAACATTTTCCTTAATTTGTCAAGTATAATTTAAAAAATATTAATTGATTGTGAACACTAATATTTTGATTATTAAAATTTATTTTTTTAAAATTAACTAACAATAGTTTAAACCTCTCTCTACTTCTCTTTTCTATCAAAATAATGAGTATGAAGTAGTCTATGAGCAACTTCATTATTAGCTTCACCTATATATCTATCATAAAGTTTCATTACACTCTCATTTTCATTAGATTCTCTCAATTCTTTATGATAATCTATATCTTGTAACCCTTCTGCTCTTTTTTTAACTATCTCAAAATTACCGTGATGATATGGTTGTCCACTTCCACCAACACATCCACCTTTACATGCCATAACCTCTATAGCATCAAAATACTCTTTTCCAGATTTTATATCTTCTATCAATTTTCTAGCTGCTCCCAAACCATGAACTACTGCTACTCTCAATTTAATCCCAGTCACTTCTATCTCCGCCACTCTGACTTCTTGGAAACCTCTTAAATTTACAAAATCTAAATCTTCCAATTTTCCATCACTCAGCCATTCATATAGTGTTCTAATCGCCGCCTCTAATACTCCACCTGTTCTTCCGAAAATATCAGCTGCTCCTGTTGACTCACCCAATGGAGAGTCGAATTCCTCGTCCTGCATCTCTAGAAGATCTATATTATACTGTTTAAATAAACGTCCCAACTCCCTTGTTGTTATAGAATAATCTACATCTGGTATACCATCTGTTGCAAACTCCTCCCTTGAGGCTTCATACTTTTTAGCTGTACAAGGCATTATTGAAACACAGATTAAATCTTTTCTTTCTATCTCCTTCTCTCTTGTCCAAAACTCTTTGGAAATTGCTCCAAAAATTTGTTGGGGAGATTTTGTACTGGATAGATTATCCCTCAATTCTGGGTAATTAAGCTCTACAAATCTTATCCAAGCAGGACAACATGAGGTAAACAATGGTAATTTCACACCTTTTTCACCCTTTAATTTAGATAAAACTCTTTCTTTTAGTTCTGTTGCCTCCTCAATAATAGTTACATCAGCAGCAAAATTTGTATCAAAAACTGCATCAAAACCTAATTTTCTAAGAGCAGTTACCAATTTAGGAGTCATATCTATACCTGGCTCCACTCCAAAAAGCTCTCCTATTGCTACTCTTACTGCTGGAGCAACCTGTACAATAACTTTTTTATTTGGGTTCATCAGATCTTCTACCAATCTAAAAGTATTATCAGTTTCATACAGAGCTCCCACTGGACAAACGGCTACACACTGACCACAGAAGGTGCAATCTGTCTCTAAAAGATTTCGATTAAAAGCGGTATTTACAATGACATTAAATCCTCTATCAACACCTGTTAATATTCCACAACCTTGGATATTTTCACACATTGTTTCACATCTTCTACACATAATGCATTTAGTTGTATCTCTAGTTATTGCAATAGAGTATTGTTTATCATATCTTCCCTCTTTACCTTCAAATCTCATCTCTCTAATTCCAAATGAGATTGCTAATTTCTGTAATTCACACTCTCCATTTTTTCCACAGATCAGACAATCTTTTGGGTGATCTGATAACATCAACTCTAAAACAACTCTTCTCTTATGCATAACTTCTGGAGAGTTGGTTATAACTTCCATCTTCTCCTTTATTGGAGTGGTACAAGAGGGAACTAATCTACTCATTCCTTTGACTTGAACAACACAAATTCTACAAGAAGCACAATCATTTTTATACCCTACCTCTTTCATCTCCATATAACACAGATGTGGTATGTATATTCCAGCTTTTAAGGCAGCATTTAAAATTGTAGTTCCTTCAGGTGCTACTACTAATTTCCCATCTATTCTAAGTCTTATCATCTTCATATAACTTCACCTATTCCATTATAATTTTATAATTGCATTGAATCTACAAGTTGACATACAAGCTCCACACCTTACACATTTCTCTGTATCAATAGTGTGTTTTTCTCTTACCTTACCGTCAATAGCTTTAACAGCACAAACTCTAGTACAAGCTGTACATCCTCTACATGCATCTGTAATTACATAAGTTATCAATTTTTGACATACCTTAGCAGTACATCTTTTTTCAATAACATGATCTATATACTCATTATAAAATTTATCTAAAGTAGATAATACTGGATTAGAAGACGTCTGTCCCAATCCACATAATGAAGTTACTTTTATCGCTTCTGATAATTCTTTCAATAATGCTAAATCCTTTAATTTTCCTTTTCCTTGAGTTATTCTATTCAATATCTCATATAATCTTGTATTTCCAATTCTACAAGGTGTACACTTTCCACAAGATTCATCTAAGGTAAATTCTAGAAAAAATTTTGCAACAGATACCATACAATCATCTTCATCCATTACAACCATTCCTCCCGATCCCATAATAGCTCCCTTACTTGCCAAGCTATCAAAATCAATTGGAGTATCTAAATCATCCTCATTTAAACATCCTCCTGAAGGTCCACCTGTTTGAACAGCTTTAAATTTTTTTCCACCCTTAATTCCTTCACCAATTTCAAAGATAATCTCTCTCAAGCTAATTCCCATTGGAACTTCAACTAATCCAACATTATTTATTTTTCCAGATAGAGCAAAAACTTTCGTTCCAGGTGATTTTTCAGTTCCTACCTCTCTAAACCAATCCACTCCATTTAAAATTATTCTTGGTACATTAACTAAAGTTTCAACATTATTTACAACAGTAGGCATATTCCAAAAACCTTTTTCTGCTGGATATGGAGGTTTTGAAGTTGGCTCTCCCCTTCTTCCTTCCATAGAGTGTATCAACGCAGTTTCCTCTCCACATACAAAAGCTCCTGCACCAAATTTAATCTCTATATCAAATGCAAAGTGAGTTCCAAAGAGATTCTCACCTAAATATCCATTTTTTCTTGCAGCCTCTATAGCTTTTGAAAGTCTTTCAACTGCTAATGGATACTCTGCTCTTATATAAACTAAACCTTTTGTTGCTCCTATAGCATAACCTGCTATTAGCATTCCCTCTATCACAGAGTGGGGGTCTCCCTCTAATATGGATCTATCCATGAATGCCCCTGGATCTCCCTCGTCAGCATTACAGACAATATATTTTTGTTTAGCATCATTTTTAGAGGCAATTTCCCATTTTACTCCTGTTGGAAATCCTCCTCCACCACGACCTCTCAATCCTGAATCGACAATATTTTTTATTACAAACTCACTACTCATTTCTGAAATAGCTTTTTTTGCTGCTTTATATCCATCATTTTTTAGAAAATCATCCAAACTTTCTGGATTTATAAAACCACAATTTTTTAAGACTCTTCTCTCTTGTTTTTGATAAAAATTCATCTTTTTATAATCAGTAACAACCTCTTTTGTTATTGGATCTTTATATAAAATCCTTTCAACTTTTTCATCTTTTATAATATCCAATTCAATAATATCCTTCACATCTTCAGGCTTTACCTCTATATAAAAATTATTAGCTGGTAATATCTTAACAATTGGTCCTTTTTCACAAAATCCAAAGCACCCTGTCAAAACAACCTCTACATCCTCTATTTTTCTCTCTTTTAATTCCTTTTCCAAATTTTCTTTTATTAATCTACTTTTAGATGAAAGACAACCAGTACCACCACATATCAATATTTTTTTACTCATATGTCCTCCTAAAATTACCCTTTAATTTCTACTACTGCATCTCTTTTTCTCTATATTTCTCTATTATTCCCTTTATATCTTCTGGCTTTACCTTTCCATGAACATCTTTTCCTATGAGCATTACAGGTGCCAATCCGCAAGCTCCTACACATCTCAAAGAATCCAAAGAAAATAATCCATTTTCTGTTACCTGTCCCAACTTTATTCCTAATTCTTTTTGAAGTGCTTCCAGTATTTTTTCTGCTCCTCTTACATAACAAGCTGTTCCTGTACAAACTGATATAGGGTATTTTCCCTTAGGAACCATTGAAAAAAAGTTATAAAAACTTACTACTCCATATACTTTTGATACTGGAACTCCTATCCTTTCTGCTATAAACTCCTGAACCTCTTCAGGTATGTACCCAAAAATCTCTTGGGCTCTATGAAGTATTATGATTAGTGAACTTTTCTTGTCTTCAAATGTAGATATATATTCCTCCAATTCTTTAAATCCAATATTATCCTTACATATCATAATTCATACCTCCTTATATATTTCTAATTTTATCACGTTATCTATAAAAGTCAAACTTTATGATTATTTTTTACAAAAAATAAAAAAAAGCTTAGCGAATTCCTATCCTCCCAGGAGGCTTCCCTCCAAGTACTTTCAGCGTTTATGGGCTTAACTTCTAGGTTCGGAATGTGACTAGGTGTACCCCCATAGCTATTTTCACTAAGCAATAATTATTAAATTAATGCTTGGCAAGTTCCTATCCTCCCAGGAGGCTTCCCTCCAAGTACTTTCAGCGTTTACGGGCTTAACTTCCAGGTTCGGAATGTATCTGGGTGTACCCCCGTAGCTCTTCTCACCAAGCTATAATATCTGTAACACAGATTCCTTTTAGTCATCTGTGTCTCAATAAACATAATCGCAACTTCGTTGTTCTTTGTTTATTGGAATAGACATTTGAAACTATATAGTAAAATCATTAAGGTTAAAACTTCGACTTATTAGTATTGGTCAGCTAAAGGCCTCACAGCCCTTACACCCCCAACCTATCAACCTCCTAGGCTCGAAGGAGTCTTAAAG
>NZ_JAGIRL010000026.1 GCF_019012925.1 Fusobacterium sp. | reverse complement strand
TCTATTGCTGCTACTAATCCTCTTGTTTCAATCATTCCTAATGCTTTCATAATTAAAACTCCTTAACTATTAATATTTCACTGGATTTTGAGCAACAAACTTAACAGCTTCAGCAAAAGCTTCACAGGCAGCTTTACAAGCAGATTGACTTCCTGTTAATAATCCTCCACCAAAGTTTGTTTCAGAAGGTGGTCCAAAGAAAGCTTTTAATGTTACATCTGCTGCTTTTAAAGCTGCATCTAATGCATACATTGCCTCAATTGGAGGAGCTATTAAATATGCTAATGCCTCTCCCTCTTCTATTCCTGCAGTCTTAGATAGATAACTTCCTGTTCTTGATACACAATGAGCATAGTAAGCTATTGTATCATCTTCATTTGCACTTATAAAACTTGCTTCATTCTCTATAAAATCAACTACTGCATTTAATCCACTTCTTACTTCTGCTGGTGTTGGTCCTGCTATTATTCCTATTACCTCTCCTGCTAATTTTGTATTTGCATTAGCTGCTCCACCATAGAAAGATTTTCCATAAACTACTGTAACTTCTGCCATCTTAGTTGCTTGGTCCAATGCTGTATATGTTACATCATCGCAATCAGCTGTTATAATTCCTATACTTTTATAACCTGCTGGTAAATTTAACTCTTCTGCCATTTTATCATCTACATTAGGAATAAGTTTTACTCCTAATACACTTGGTTTTAAAGGATCGTTAGTCATCTGTTTCCTCCACTATTAATTAAAGTTTTAAATCTTGTCCACTTGCTTTTGCTTCTAAAATTTTCTTTATGATGTATGCTACATGAGCTCCTGCTTCTGAAGCTGGTGTTCCATTCTTATGGATATTTGAAACAACAGTTCTTTTTGATTCAGGAATTCCTACATAACCTCTATATGTTATATAAGCACTCATACTTTCAGCAGTTGCTAATCCTGGTCTCTCTCCAATTAGTACACATGTTACTTCTGCATCTAAAACTTCTGAAACTTCGTCTGCTGCTCCAACTCTTCCATATTTTACAAAGAATGGTGTCCCTGCATCTATTCCATAAGATTTTAATCCATTTAACAACGCTAATAAAGTATCTTCCATGTTTGCTTCTACTGCTGTTGAACTAAGTCCATCAGATACATAAACTTGAACTTTTGGAGATTTCTTAGCTTTTTCTTTTAAAGTTACTATTGCTTCTTCATTTAATCTTCTTCCTAAGTCTGGTCTTGTTAAATATTCATCTTTTGAATTACATCTTGTTTGAATTGAAAATAAACCATTTTCTTTTAAAAATTCTTCTGGAACATCAGTATATACAGCATCTACTGCTGAAGCATGGTCAGCTCTAAATCTTAACATAGTATTTGTTGTATATCTTACTCCTGCTCTTGAAATACCAATTCTTGCTGGTGTTTTCTTTTTATATTTCAATAATTCTGCTAAATTAGCAGGATTTTTTAATTCTACTACATCTCTTAAATCTATTTTTGTAATATCTTTTAAATCAGATCTAACTTCAATATTTTCTTTTTTTTCTATTACTTTTTCATCATTATTATTAGTTCCAATTTCTTTTAGAACTTGTGATATTAACTCTTTTAACTCCTTTTCAGAAACCATTTTATCCTCCTACTTTAAAAAAACTGATGCGTCTCCTGATATTTCAGTCAATCTTCCATTTTTTCTTATTCCCATTTTTTCTAACCATTCTTCAAATTCTTTAATTGGTTTTACTCCCAATGTTTCTCTTAAAGTTTGAATATCATGATATCCTGTACACTGATAATTTAACATTATATCGTCTCCAGCTGGAACTCCTATAAAATAATTACATCCTGCTGCTGTTAATAATACTGCTAAACACTCTATATCATTTTGATCTGCTTTCATGTGGTTAGTATAACAAACGTCTACTCCCATAGGAAGACCATGTAATTTTCCCATAAAATGATCTTCTAATCCTGCTCTTATTACCTGTTTACTATTATATAAGTACTCTGGTCCAATAAAACCAACAACTGTATTTACCATGAATGGATCATATTTTTGAGCAAAACCATAACATCTTGCTTCCATAGTTACTTGGTCTACTCCGTTATGTCCATTTGAAGATAATTCAGATCCTTGTCCAGTCTCAAAATACATTACATTTGGTCCTGCACCTGTTCCCTCTTTTAATGCTAATTGTCTTGCTTCTTCAATCATATCTGCATTTATTCCAAAAGCTTCATTTGACTTCTGTGATCCTGCTATACTTTGGAATATAAGGTCTGTTGGAGCTCCTCTTCTGATTGCTTCCATTTGTGTTGTAACGTGTGCTAGAACACATATTTGAGTAGGTATTTCATATTTCTCTTTTATTTCGTGGAATCTTTCTAATACTCTAATAACACTATCTACAGTATCATCAACTGGATTTAATCCTATTACAGCATCCCCAACACCATAAGTTAATCCTTCTAATAACGATATCATTATTCCATCTGGATCATCTGTTGTATGATTTGGTTGAAGTCTTGAGGCTAATATTCCTGCTCCTCCTATTGTTGTATTACAATGAGCTGTTACTATTATCTTCTTAGCTGCATTTATAAGGTCTAAATTTGACATTAATTTTGTTACTGCAGCTATCATCTCAGATGTTAATCCTCTTCTTATCCATTTTATTTCAGTGTTTCCTACTTCATCACTTAATAGCCACTCTCTTAACTCTCCAACTGTCCACTCTTTTATTTGATCATAAATTCTTAAGTTAAGAGAATCTATAATAATTCTTGTTACTTCATCCTCTTCATATGGAACTGCTGGATTCTCTTTTAAATCTTTTAATTGAATATTTGCAAGAACTTCTTTTGCTGCCATTCTTTCTTTAGTCGATGTTGCTGCTATTCCTGCTAATTTGTCTCCTGACTTTTCTTCGTTTGCTTTAGCCATTACTTCCATCAATGAATTGAACTTGTAATCTTGGCCAAAAAGTCTAGTTTCTAGTCTCATTAAACCTTCACCTCATTTATTTATAATTATTTAATACTAATGTTTTTACTACAACTGGAAGAACACTTCCACTTCCTAACGGTTTCCCTATATCAATAAAGTCTCCATCAGAAACTTTTACACTATCAATACAGATTATTGGGATTTTATTTTGATATTTTAAAGTTAAAACTTGACCCAATACTTTCCCCATATCTTTTTCTATAACTACTATTAACCTAGCTACATCTGAAAAACTTCTATAAATAATATCTGCTAACTTTTCTACATCCCTATATTTTATATTTTCTTTTCCTGTTAATCCTATTGCTACCTCTTGTATTCCATCTTCTATTCTAAACCATTCTCTTTTGTGATTTAAATTTGATAATAACTCTTCTAAATTCTCTTCAATCTTAGGTGCTATTTTTAAAATAGGAATATTTTTTATTGGAAATATATTTTCTGTATATGTAATTGTACTTCCACTTATTTCAGTTGTATGAGAACCTGCTCCTATGACAGTTGCTCTTATTGTCTCTCCAGTTTTTACTACCTGTATATCACTATTTTCAAAGATTTTCTTTATTTCTTGTCCCAATAAAATTCCTATATCATTGTACCTAAATAAATCTTCTGTAAATTCGTTATATATACAATCTGCAACACCACCTGAGAAATTTACTGCTGCTTCCTTATTTTCAAAATTAAAATCTTTATCTGTTATTAACAGCTTATATTCTGAATCTTTGCTAATTTTACCAACTGACATAAGTAGGATTTCTCCTAGCTTTCTACATAAAATTCTCAATTCCTTTTCACTAGCTATAGATCCAACCTTTAAAGTTTTCAATCCTAATTTTTCTATTAATTTTTCAAACTTTTTAAAAATATAGGTTATTTCTAGAGTATTCTCTTTAAATTTAATCAATCTTCCACCTATATCTAGGCATGTTGTATCTATTACTTCACCATTTTTAAATAAGACTATATTGGTAGTTCCTCCACCTATATCTAGATTATATGCAGACGTATTATTTTTTTCTGAAAAATCCATAACTCCAGCACCTTTTCCTGCTATTATGCTCTCTAAATCAGGACCTGCTGTTGCTACTACAAAGTCTCCAGCCATACCACTCAATGTATTTAACACTTCTTTTGCATTATTTTTTCTAGCAGTTTCACCAGTTATAATTACAGCACCAGTTGAAATATCATCTATATTTATTCCAGCTTTTTTATACTCAGACTGCACTATTTCTTTAACTTTTTCAGCTTCTATTTCATTTTGATTAATGATTGGAGTAAAATATATTGAACTTCTATAAAAAACATCCTTATCTACAATCTTTATCTGAGGAACTCTCGCTCCTGAAGCAATATTCTCTAAAATAATTTTTGTAAAAACTAGTTGAGTAGTTGAAGTTCCTATATCTATTCCAACACTAATAATTTCTTCTTTCATATTTTTCTCCTTAAAAAAAGTTAAAAAAAAGGAGCCAAACATAGAATAGATAAAACCTATTCTAAATTTGGCTCCTTTGCCCTCTATAAAGTATACTTCATCGTATACTAATTATTTTTTATTTCAAATTCAATGGTTGTTCCTTGATTGATTTCGCTCTTTAATTCAAAGTTCCCTTGTAATTTATCTACAATCAATCTCTCTACTATCATTAATCCTAAACTATTATCTCTGTACTTTTTCTCATCCATCCCAACCCCGTTGTCAGAAACAATCAACTTCGAAAAAAATACCCCTTTTTTAATAGTTACATCAATCCGCCCTTCATCTCTATTGACAAATGCATAATGCAAGGCATTTTGAACTAATTCATTAATGACTAAAGCAATTGAAGTAGCTTTACTTGAATCTATAACAAAGTCATCTCCATATATATTAAACTCTATTTTTTTATTTTTGTCAAGAATATTTTCAAAAAAATTCTTATATAATAACTGAATTATCATTTTTATGCTTAGACTATCCATTCCATTTTCTGACAATATTTCATGAGTAATAGCTATGCTCAATATCCTATTTATAGTTTCTGTCAAAATTTTTTTCACTTCATCATTATCTACTCTTCTTTTTTGGATTCTTAATAAACTAGCAATTGTCTGTAGATTATTTTTTACTCTATGATGAATCTCTTTTATGACCATTGACTTCAACATCAACTCTTGTTCACTATTTTTTTCTTTTGTAATATCCCTAATTAACATGATAATATTACAATTTTTCTCCTCTAAACATGGTACAAAATAGGATATATTTAAAATTATATTTGAAATTTCAATTTCTTGAGAATCTATTTTCTCGCCTAAAAAGATATCTTCTAATTTATTTTTTGTTAAAACTATATTCTGAAAACTCTCACCTAAAATATTATTAGGATACCCCAGTGTCTGGTATATTGTTTTTGCAATTTTATTCACATAGACTACTATCCCTTCCTGATTAAAAACTACTATTCCATCTTTTACAAAATCTGGAATACTATTTCTAGAAAGGTCTAACTCTTTTAATAAATTACTTGCTGTTAGATTAAAAGCATCAAATCTAAAATAATCTTTTTCTAAATCACGATATTCTACTATTATAACTCCTATAACTTCCCTACTTTCGTTAAAAATAGGTATTATATTCTGAAATACTTGTTGTTCTTCTTGGTTTATTGCTTTATAGTTTCTTGAAGGAAGTCCTGTTAAAAAAGTCCTAAACACTGCTGGTTCTTTAGAAGATATTGCTATCTCACCTGAAATATTTTTACTATACAAACTATTTTTTTCTGGTCTTGCATGATATACAACTATACCTTTATCTTTATCTTTAGTAGGGCAATCAATAAAAACATCAACATTTAAAATATTACTTAGCATTTGGACTGTTTCTACTACTCTTTCAATCTTTTCTATATCTGTTGCTACTAAAGTTGAACAAATTTTACAATAAGTTTTAATCATATCTCTATCTCTCCAGAAATTAAAATTATCTTAGATAATTCTAACATTGAAATTCTTTTTTTCATACTAACATCTCTCATTTTTTTATATGCTTCTTCTTCAGTATAATTATACTGTTTCATTATTTTACCTTTAGCTTTTTCTAAATATTTTCTTTCTTCTAATTTATTTTTAGCTTCTTCACTTTCATCTTTATACTTTATCATCCTCAAATAAGTTGTATATATCATGCTCATTCTTGATAAAAATATAGGCTCATCTATCGGTTTTATTAAATAACCCATCACATAATTTTTAGAAGCTTCTTCTATATATTCTTTCATATTATATGCTGTCAAAATTATAATGCATCCCATGAATCCATCTTCTTTCAATAGTTTTGCAACTTGAAGCCCACTCATTAATGGCATTTTTATATCCAATAAAACTATATCTGGATTCTTTTCTTTACATATTCTCAATGCATCCAAACCATCTGAAGCTTCACCAACTACATCATATCCATTTTCGATTAACATCTCTTTTAAATCTAAACGTGTTAATGTTTCATCTTCTGCTATTACAATTCTTCTAGTCATACCCCTAATCTCCTTTTTAACTCTAAGAACGCCTCATCTTCTTCCATTCCGATTTCGAATATTTCTTCTACTCCTGCATTTTTTAAAAATTTTCTGGCCATTTCAGTATCGTTCATTAAATCTTTTTTAGTTATTACACCAATTATATCTTTTCCATTGAACATTGTCCTAAAGTTCGGTGGATAAAAAGTTGTTGTATCTGTTGCTTCCTGAATAAAAACTAGTTTTTTTGCCTCTGTTGAAGCAACCAAAAGTGCTTTATAATAAAACTTATTCTCTAAATACTCTCCTGGAGTATCAATAATATTATTTTCATATGAGATCATTTGTGTTTTTCTATACTCTACTTCTTTCTTATTTAATCTTTGGGTTAAAGTCGTTTTTCCACTCCCTGTTTTTCCAATAAGCATTATTTTCATAATTTCACGACCTAGTTACATTACATACTGAAAATTTTAAATCTTTTATTAAAAAATCTAGTATACTTTTCAAAGAGCTTTCTATACTTGATACATCTCCAGTTAGAACAACAGTTCCACTAAATCTATCCAAAAAACCTATTTCAATATCTCCATTTTTAGTTGCTATATCTGCTGCTATTATAGATGCTTCTCCTGGCGTAATAGTTAATATTCCTATAGCTTGAGTTATTTCACTATTTAAACCCAACTTTTGACAAATATCTTTGTCTGGATGAGCTATTAAATGTGCTAAAGTTATTTGTTTCCCTGGTACATATTCTTGTATTACTCTATCTCTCTCCATTATTTCTCCTTTTATTTACAATTTTAAGTTTTTAATATAAAATTAACATATTTATTCTAAAATTTCAATCTTTTTTTATACTAACCGATCAATCAGACTAAAAATTTTACATTTTAACTCTTCTATAATTGTTATTTTAAACAATTTAAAAGGAGTCTTATCGATTTATAAATCTTTAAAACTCCTAAATATTAAAATTAATATTTTAAAAATAATTTATTTATATGCTTTATAAAGACGGTGCTCACTCTCTATATCAAATAAAAACCCTTTAATATCTTTTTGTAAACCAACATTATCATAAGGATTTGCCAAAACAAATATAGGTAGTTCTTCCTGTACTATATCTTGAATCTCACAGTAATATTTGTTTCTCTCCTCTTGATCTGTACTCTTTCTAGCTAAGTCTAATAATTCATCAACTTTTGGATTACTAAAGAAACTTCTATTTCCTCCACTTCCGTGGTGTTTAGTATGTAATAGAGAGTATACAGCCGCATCACATTCTGGTGGAGTTGTCCAACCAAGAAGATATAGTTCTTGCTCTCCTCTTGATAACTTATCTAAATAAGCTCCCCACTCTATTATTTCAACTTCAACATCTATTCCTATCTGCTTCAATTGATCTTGTAAAATAACAGCAATATTTTTTCTAGTTCCAGAGTCATTCAATGTTATCTTTATTTTAAATCCATTAGGATATCCAGCTTTAGTTAAAAGCTCCTTAGCCATATTAATATTTTGTTCATATCTTCTAGCATTAGCATTGTATCCTGGAACTCCTGGTGGAACAATTGAATTGGCTGGAGTAGCAGAACCTAAATAAACAGCATCTATTAAACTAGGTATATTGATGGCATAGGCGATTGCTTCTCTCACTTCTTTTTTACTTAGTGGCTCTTTCTTAGTATTAAATCCTAAATAATTTATACTTAAAGCTGGTTGCTCCATTAAGACTAACTCTGGATTATTCTTAATAAATTGTAGATCAATAGGATCAATCTCATAAGCTATATCAGCCTCTTTTGTTTCTAGAGCAATAATTCTGTTTGTAGGTTCTGTAATAGTTCTGAAAACTATATTTTCAGTAACTGGTTTTCCTCCAAAATAATTTGGATTTGCTTTTAATTCAACTCTATCTCCATATTTCCATGAAACAAACTCATATGGTCCTGTTCCTACTGGATGTAGGGCATAATCTTTCCCAGCAGATTTTACTGTCTCTTCATCTAAGATAGAAGATCCTTTATGCGATAAAAAATTAATAAGTGGACCAAATGGTTGTTTAGTAGTTATCTTGACTGTATAATCATCAACAGCTTCAACTTTGTCTATATCTCCAAAAAAACTCATAAGAGTTGGAGCTTCTTTAGCTCTATTCAAACTAAAAACGACATCATTTGCCTTAAAGTCATTTCCATTATGAAATTTTATATCTTTTTTTAAGTGTATTAATAATGTAAGTGGGTCTACCTGCTCCCAAGAGTTTGCAAGAGCTGGAACTAAATTCCCTTTTTGATCTCTCTGAAAAAGGGTATCATAGATATTAACCATAATTCTGTATGACGGAACATCATTTGTTGCAATAGGATCCATAGTCTTTGCCTCTGCTCCCTGTGCTACTATCAACGTGTCCTTATCACTGGCAATTGCTACTGTTGATAATAATGTTAAACATGTAATTAATAGTGTAGATACTTTTCTTTTCATATTCCTTCCCCCTTGAAATATTTTATCTAAACTTATTATAATACATTATATAACATTATTTCTTATTTTCAAGTCAAAATATTTTTATTTTAAACACTTTTTTATTTTCCAGTGCCATCAATATCAACTATAACTTGAATCTCTCCTGTATATTTTCCAGGTTTTGTATTCTTTTCTACCTTTGCTGAAGCTCCTAATAAGAATGAACTTTCTCCATTCCCATTATTTTTTGTTTCTGAAATTTTTATATTTTCTAATTTTAGATTATCCATTCCATTTTTTATAGTTCCTGTTGATGAAGCAACACTAAACTTTAGTTTTGCATTACTTGGATTTTTTACTTTAAATAATTTTTCTTTTTTATACTCATTAAAATTAGAAGTATAAACCATATTTCCAAAATCTAATACTCCATCTCCAACTAATTCAAAAGAATTTTTTTGGTTAGTTATTGTTATGGTTGTCTGCCCTAATTTTACTCCTTGATAATATCCTTCTATAACATATTTTACTGGCTGACTTGAGTTAGTTTCTTTTTTTATATATAAACCTGTATTATCTATTCCAATTGTATTATTCGTAAATTTATATTCTAATTTACCAGTGGTATTTTTTATTTCTACTGGCTCTTTATTATCTTCTTTTATTCTGAGTTTAGTTACAATATGTGGAATATTTTTTACACTAGACTTCCAGTTAAAAAAAGTTCCCCCTACTAAGCTTGTTTTAATATTATTTTTTGTAAATGACTCTATTTTTTTAGGATCATTCCATATCCTTTGTTCCCCAATTATCCACTTAGATAAATCTAAAGTTACATTAGTACTTATAGCTTCTTCTCCTATAAATTCCTCAATTATATTTCCTATATAATTATTTCCATCAGAACCAATAAAAGTAATTATATCTGTATTTATAGTATTTTTTTTGTTAATAACTAACGCTTCGTTTAGTTTGTTAAATAATACTTTTGGAACCGCAGAAGCATCGTTATCCCAAGAGTTATTTTTTTTAAATGCAATATACGAATGTTTATTTTTAGCTATAAAGTTACTAGAATCCTTACTTTTTCCATTAATTTCAGCATCTTGTATTGTTATATTTTTATATTTATTAATATTGTCAAAACCTGATACATCTACAAAATTTATAAAGTTTCCTTTAAATTGATTTGCATTTAACCCTAATCCAGTATCACCATTTGCAAATACCCAATCTCCTCTTTGTGCTGCTATTAATCTTTTATCAACCCGAAATTTAGCTGTTCCTATATCAATTGGTTTTTTTTGATTAGTTATTGTTAGAGTTGTTGTTCCTAATAAAATATCTTTATAATATCCTTCAACTTTATATTTAATTGGATTTATATTTTGTGTCTTTTTCTTTATAAAAAAACCATTATTATCAAATCCTATATCATTGTCAGAAAAAACTGTACACTCTACTTTATTTTCACCGTTTTTAATCGAAACTTCCTTTATTTCTTTTTCATTTTTTGTAAGCTTTAATCTTGTTATTATATGCTTATTATAAAAATTATCATCTATATAAGTTTTCCAGTAAAACAATGTTCCATTTTCTAATTTTGCTGATTGCCCTGCAGTTGTTTGAGGACTTTCTGGATTACCCCAAATTCCTGGTTTGTTTATTAACCATTTAGATAAATCTAAGGTAACTTTTGTATTTTTTAATTCTAATCCTTTACTTATTATATTTATATTCCCTACATACTTTTTATTATCTAATCCTGTCAATTCTATACTAGCACTATAATTTCCTATCCACTTATTGACAGATCTATATATCACCATATTTTCATTAAAATTAGAAAGATTAGTATTAACAGGGATAGCTAATTCTCCCCAAGAAGTACTAAAAATTTCATATCTTATTCCCCCAATATTTTGGGCTCTAGTATAAGATTTATTATTTACTTTTACATTAGTTATTTGAATTGAAGGTAGCCCTATAAATCTATTTACTTTTACTAACGGATTATAACTCTCCTTATACTCACCTATATTTTTACTAGATTTTTCATCGCCATATATCCAACGATTTATAAATCTGCAATCAACATTAAATGTTGCTGATCCTATATCTATTGGTGTAACTGGAGCTGGTGGTGTAACAATTGAATCATCTGGACCATTTCCATTTTTTATAATTAAATTTAATACCCCTAGTAAAACATGGTAATCTCTACCTGAATATACTTCTATAGTATATCTCTTAGTTCCTAAGTTTTGTCCTAATTTTGTGATAGCAAAATGAGTATCTTGAGTATATACAGTCTTATTATAATAATTAAATTGATATTTTCCATCAAATTTTACTTCAAAGTCAGGAAACAATGATGGTCCTACGCGGCTTGAAGTTTTCACTTCCCCTTTATTTTCTTTTATCCTCATTACTGCAGCAACCATATTACTTGAATATGTTTGATCTAAAGTTTCAGCTTGACTGTACATACATGTTCTAAAATTTCTATCTCTTGTATCAAACATATTGTCAAGACGAGTTGTATTTCCAACAAGTTCATTTGTCATATCTATAGTTATAGTTTCAGTAAATTTACTTATATCCTCTCCAGAATGTCTTATTATTGTTGTATAATAATAATCTCTATTATCAGTATATCTAGCTCCAACTCTAACTTCTTCTTCTTTTCCAAAACCTCCATGATAACTTTTTGGTATTTTAATTGCTGGTACTATATTTGATAAACTACTACTAGTTTCATCTCGACCTTCAGCTATATATTTTAAAGAATTAGATTTCTTTAATATTAATCCAAAATTTCTATTTTTATTATAAAAATAGTCACCGGTATAATAAGAAGTTTCCTCTTTTCTTGAAATATAAACAGAAGATTTATCAACAGTACCATATCCTTCTGTCATCTGAGTTTCATTTCTTAATGGAATTGTAAGATCAAAACCCTTACCTTTCCCATCTTTTCCTACAAATAACTCTCTCGAACCTATTTTATTAAAGCTAGAATCATATATATTATCAAGATACACTCTCCCATCAATATACATATAAGCTTTCCCTAAATCAGTACTATTATAATTCATATAATTATTCTCATATACTCTCTTTATTTTATCCTGTTCTTTTACAGCAATATATATTTTCTTTGAATCACTTGGTTTATCAACTTTTAATTTAGTTTTTTCAGTTTGATTTTCTAATGAAAATGTTGTTAAATTTTTATTTAATTTTAATGTTCTATGTTCTTGTATTTTATTAACATCATCTGTTACAAAAATATTCTCTTCTAATTCAACTTTTTCTGGAAGTTCAAACTCCAACTTCCCATCTCTCTCTATTCCAGTAATTGGAATAGGATTTATCTTTGTTACAGAGATATTCATCTCTCCATGCTCTCTATTTTTTAAACTCTCTATAGTTGTCACTTCTTTTTTAGGGTTATTTATAATCAGTTCATTGGGAACTTTTTCATTTTCTACATTTGAAAAAGATGTTATTCCCAATATAACCATAAAAAAAGACATCAGAATAAGTAAATATTTTTTCATCTATCCTCCTCGCTAAATAACTGTATACTTCTGTTTTATTCTAAACATCATATTTGTTTTCACTTTTTTAGTTTCTGTTAACATTTTTTGATCTATCAGTAACTGGTATATATGATCCCCTTTTTTCTTATTTCCACTCACTGTAATTGTAAATGTTTTTTCAGTATTAGGGGCTATATATAGAGTTTTTGGTGAAACTGATACGTTTTTATCTCCATATATATCTAATTTATAACCATATGTATTTTCACTTTTATTATTTATAGTAAATACTTTCGTTTCTGTTTTTCCAGCAACTACTTCCTTACTAAAATCTATAGAATCTATCTCAAAAGCAAAAGAAACAATAGATATTATAAAGAAAAATATAAATTTCAATACTCTCATTTATTGATCTCCTCCTTTAAAATTATCTCTATATTACTCTCTTTATTCAATAAAATTATATCCTCATTAATATACAGTAATTCTGATTTTTTTACTGTTAAAATAGTATCTCCTTTTTGATTTATTACATCTACATTCTCATTTTCTCTATATCCCAGATAGTAGTTATTACAATACTGTACTTTATCATATATCTCTGCTGTTTCCTTTATCTCAGGAATAATAAGAGCATTCAATCCTTTTTCTAATGTCCCACCTACAAAAACATCCTTTGTTATAGGGGAAATATAGTCATATTTTAGTGTTACCTTTTTCTCAAAATCCTTTACACTTGCTATTCCATATCTCTCATTTTCAGCAACTATTATGTAATTTCCATCAACTCTAGGACTTAATTCCTCATATGTAGTATTACTTATTTCAAATGTCTCTAAATCTAATATTCCAAAACGATTATCTTTTTCGTAGATTAGATAATCGCTCAAAGAAGGGTAGATTGTATCAACTAAAAGTGATTTTTTCTCTTTAAAATCTGTATATCCCTGTGAATCCTTTACTAAAATATTTCCATTCTTATGAAGATATATTTCATCATAGATAAAAGGAACTACAATTTCATTATTTTTATTAATAACTCCATATTTCTTTCCATTGTATGCTATTACAAGTTTATTTTTAAAGGAAAATAAAAATATATAGTTTCCAGAGATTACCTCTTCCAATTTCTCATTCAAATATCCATGTAAAGAGTTGTCAATTATATGTATATTTCTATCTTCATCCATTGGATATATCTCTTCATACTGTTTTAAAATCTCTCTTTTCTCCAAAGATATCAAGTAAGAAAGTTTGCCTCTCTTTCCAATTATGACATCTTTTAATCCAGAAGCTGTTATTGAATCATAAATTGGTTTAAATACCACTTTAAACTCTTTATTAACCACTCCATATTTGTTATTTTCTTGTATGATATAGTTATTTTCTACCTCACTAACTATCAAATAATCTAATTTTTTTAACTCTCTATCTTTCAAATTATAGCAATATGATCTCTCTTCATCTGAAAAAATAATATACTCTTCGTTTATAGATACAAAGGATATATTTTCATATTTTTTATCCAATTTCTCTTTCTTTATTTTAATTACTTTAATCTCTTTTTGTTTATCTTTATAAACATTAAAACTCCAACACCCTAATAATATAGCTAATATACTAAATATTAATATTATAAGAGTTTTTCTCTTCATCTCTATCCTCCTTACTACTAATCTATATATCCTTTCAGTTTTAACTTTAACATTGTCATTACTTTCACTCTGCTTTCATCTTCATCTCTAGTCTTTTTTACACTCTCTATCTCTTTTATAACCAAGTTTGAATTATACTCTCCTGCTGGAGTTCCCGCTGGAGCTTTTACTGAAAGCTTTATTGTTTTTTCCTCTAAAGGTTTTAATGATATACTCTTTGGATATATCTCTATCCAATCTGTCATTGATTTTTTACCCTCAATATCCTCAAGGTACACTCTATATTTTATATCTCTTTGAGTTCTATTATATAGTGTGAACTCCTCATACGTTTCCTCTTTTATACTCTTTTCAAACTTACTAGGATATATATTTATGTATCCTAAAGCATTTATACTCATCAATAAAAGAATTAAAATATACATTATCTTTTTCATTAGTTATCCTTTATAATTATAATTTTTTGACCTACTTGAATTAAATTAATATTTTTTATATTGTTGTCAAAAGCTATTTTTCTTACTGTAGTTTTATATTTTTTAGCTAGCTTACTAAGAGTATCTCCGCTTTTAACTTTATACTCTACTACTGATTTTTCAATCTCTTTAATACTATTTTTATCTTTTTTTACTAAAATCTTTATAACTCCACTCTTATTTTCTATATCAAACTTCAAATTTTCACCAGCAAATACTAAAGTTGTCATTATTGAAATTCCTATAACTATTTTTTTTAACATCTCAATTTTATTGTTTTTAATGATAAAAACAAACTCTCCTTTCAAATCAAAATTCTTTCTAATTTATCCTATAATTGATTTTTACTCTCTGTTTCCAAATTGCTCATATCTTCAATTGGTTTACCGTACTGCTCTATAATTATAGGTACTCTTCCTACATACTCTCCTTCTAATAGTTCAGCATCTATCATCTTATCATTTAAAGTTTTTCTTCTTAAAAGTGCATATATTTTCACTATCTTCTTCTTTTGAGTAATTTTAAACTCTTTTTCACTGTTCTCCATCATATATTTTTCTATTTTTAACCATCTTTTCTTATTTGTCATCAATCCTGTCTCTGGAAATTTTAAAATAAGTTTTTTATTAAAATCTTCCTCTAGTTTATCTGTGGCGATCTCTAAACTTCCCTCACCTACAATCAAATCACCAACGGCTCTAGTATTTACATTTTTAAATCTAATTGGCTCATGAATTTTGATTTTTATTTCACCATAAGAAAGTGTCCCCAAGATAAATAAACCAAAAACTATTATTTTCTTCATTTTTTCCTCCATACATTCTATTATTATAAAAAAAGGAGAGAGTTTCCCTCTCCTCTTTCTAATTTCCAACTTCAACTGTTACGTATACTTTTTTCTTATGAGTTCCTTCCTTACTTATTTTTTCACCATAAATTTTTACAGTATTATCCTTTGAAATTTTTTCGTTTATATACTGAGGAGAATATATATATGTATCCATTTGTCCATCATTATCAATATCTAATATATTTTCACTATATTTTATTGAGTAATAATCTTTTTTCTCAGGTTTTCTATTTAATTCTATTTCAAATGGAATCTCTGCAATTTGATCTCCAACAAGAACTGCATCAATATTTATATCTGATATAACTTCTAATGGAACGAACACATTAACTCTTGATTCCAACATTACAGTATAGGTTTTTTCTAGCTTTCTAACTTCATCATTTTCTCTATTTTCTCCTTTTGTAGGAATAGCAGGAAGAAGAGGAATCATAGGATATGTTCCTTCAGTTGTTAATGGCGGAATATTTAACTCTGGAGAAACTGATTCTTGAGCCCAAGAACAAATTCCGTTGATTATTAAGAAAGCTATTATAAATATTCTATTCATTTTCTTCTCATTTTCTCCTTTCTACTATATATGCTCTGTTAATTTTATACTCTGATTTGTTACATTAAATGTAATCTTATGTTCAAATCCCAATACAAATTCATTGTATTTATAATCTAATTTCATCTCTTTAGCCAAAGATTCTATATTGTACTTAGTTCCCACATATGAAACTTCTATATTATATGAATCTGGGAATAATCCACTCACATCAAAAGTTCCTGTATTATCTGGAGATACTAATTCAATTGTTTTTCCTTTTTCATCTTTAATCTCAATCAGTATTTCTGAATAGAAATCCTCTTTTTCCTGTTCATTCAATTTCAGTATCTTATCTAATTCAATCACTCCATGAAGATTGATCATTGGTTTGACAGGAATATATGCATCTACTGTAGAAGATACATTACTTAATACTTTTATCTTATTATCTCCCAATGCAAATGACGGTTTCTTTATTTTTGGTTTTAAGTCGTGAAGAAGTCCATTTGAAATGTTGTAGAATGTTCCTCTTCCTTTTTTATTTGTTACCAATTTCTGATTTCCTATTGTAACCTCTACACCATCAATTGTTATCTCATCTGAATCTAAGATATTGTTGTTATTATTATCAATGAATGTAATTACATTTACTCTTGAAACGTCCATACTATCTATACGAACTTTAGGATTTTTTAGATCAATTACTCTATCTACTCCTACTCTAAACTCTTTGCTTCCATTTTTACTTATATTACTATCGAATGTTAACCAGTTATCTATATCTAGACTCACTTTAAATGTTACACTCTCTTTTCTTATATTTGAATATCCAAGTTCCACAGAAACATCAAATAATCCTCTAAAGTTATTATTGTAGAAATTCAAAGTTGTTTCATAATCTTTTCCTGAATTTTCCCATTTATTCTCTAAACGAGCAGTCATACTCTGCCAACCATTATAGTAAGCATTTACACTATACTCATTTTTATTACTATCTTTTAGATCAAACTTTGCACTTGATCCCAATAGTACCTTCTTGAATGTAAAATCATGGCTGAATCCTAATTTTTCACTTCTCTCTTTCGTTTTATCATATCTTTTCATATCTTCAATATCATATGTTAAACGAGTATTGTCAAAAACATCATATTGAAATTCGAAGTTATTTCTTCTCTTTTCATCATAGTATTTTCCATAATTCTCTTGTGATAACTTGTACTTATATTTTCCTACTCTAAGATCTCCCATTACCTCATATTTGTAACGATCATCTAATTTTTTTGAATACTCGTCAAATGAGTTCCATGTCTTTTCTCCTGCTGTTCTCAATGTATATGAATATCCATTGTAAACCTCTCCATATATCACTTCAAGAGAGTTACTATCAAAATATTTATATCCATTCTCTGTATCCACTATATCTCTTGTGTATCCTCCACCTAATGTGAAGTTATCTGTAATTCCGTAGAATACATTTCCCTTTGTTGCATATCTTTTCTTATCTTTATTCTCATCTATACTAAAATCATATTTGATCTCATGTCTATTCTGTCTATTGTAATCTTCTACTGTCTTTATCTCTTTTAAAGTTATCTTTCCATCTGGAGTATAGATTTTTAATTGATATGTTCTATCTCCTACAATCATATCGTTGGTAAACTCAACACTTCCATTGACTTCATCTTCAATAGCTATAGGTGTTCCCATGTAGATTAACTCTGCCCTACTTCCTATAGGCACACTCTCTTTTATGGTAATCTTACTACCATCTGTTGTAAATCCTTTATCCTTATAGAATGCTAGTCCCCATTCTCTCTTTGATCCACTTCCTCTATTATTGATTACAAATGTATGATCATTCCATATATTTTCATACTCTAACTTTAAATCTCTAAGTTCTTTCTCTTTTAAATCATAACCTGCAAAGAACTCTCCATATAGTAATCCACCTTGATACTCTAAAGATCCGTCCCAATTGGATTTATACCCTTTTTCATGCTCATTTTTTACAAAACTCTGTCCTAATTGTACCCTTGTATATCCTAGATCAAATAGACTTCTCTTTCCTCTATATACTATATCTGGTTGTACATCTACATTCTTTAATTTGTCAGCTGTTACATCTAAGATACTACTTATCTCCTCTGGAGTTGCAAAGTTTACATACATGCTCACTTGAAGAGTAGAATTATCTACTGTACAGTATGATAAAAATAGCTCTTGGAAAACATCTTTCTCTAAGTATAAATTGCCTTTCTCCATTGAATACCAATTTTCTTTCAATGGTATATTTTTACCATTTTTTGAAACTCTATTTTTTTTAGTATCTATAACTACCTCTTCCAAACTATTTCCTAAATAGATTTTGTAAACACTATCTTTCTTCTCATAGTTATTGAGGTTTAATAGGGTTAAAAACTCCTCTAGATTTAGATATGCTCTCTCTCCCTTTGTAGCCACTGAATAGATATTTGTTACCTGTTTTCCATTTATCTTTAAATTGTAGTATCCACTCTCTAGCTCATTACTCCCTAGAATCTCTTTTTTTAGGATACTATACTCCTCTTGGGTAATTACTTTGTCATTATAAAGTGCATCTAACTCTTCTAAAGTATACTCTGCTGAAAAAATCTTAGAAAACATCCCAAGTAGAAATAAGAATAATATCTTCTTTTTCATTCTATCATCTGTTCCTCCATTGTTGTTTTTACTGATTCATCCTACTCCTTAAGATAAATTAGTAAAAACAACACGGCAAGCGTGTCGTTTTTTACTTTATTAAATATTTTTTACAAGAACTTCTAAGTTTACTCCATTATCCACAAAACTTCCTTTTGCTTTACCTGTGGCTTTTACATTAACTTTTCCTCTGTATTCTCTTCCTACTGCTTGTGGTTCTCCTAAAGAATATGCTAATTTAGCTGCTGCCATTTGATCATATTCACTAGTAGTTGCATTTTGTCCATTTCTTTTTAAAGAAGTTTCAATTTTATAATCATCTGTTATTAAAATATTATTTTGATAAACACCTGCTGAATATCCTCCTTCTACTATTTGCTCTTCACCAATTGTTAATCCATCAAAATTAAATTGCATTGTATCAGTTGTATTTGTAGCATCTAGTGGTTTTACTATTAATGAATATTTTGTAGGGTCTACAACTGTTCCTTTAACTCTTATGTTTAAGACTGCTGGTTTTGCTCCGTTATTTTGTAAATCCTCTACTACAGCTCCGAAAGATGTTGCTCCTAATACTAACATTGATCCTAATAATAATTTTTTCATTTTGTTTCCTCCTGATTTTTTATTTTTATTTATTATCTTTTTTATTTATGATTAACTAGATATACTAGATATCAACTTCTCCTAAATCTCCTAAGTCTGATGTATAAAATACTATCTTCTTAATCTCCTTAGGATCTTCAAAATTGTTTACTTTTATCTTTATACTTTTTGTAGATTGCTTAGGTATTCTTCCTATTGCATAGGAATCTAGTTTGTTTTTATACTCATCATACATCTTTATTCCCAAAGATAATCCTGAATGAGCTTTATTCTCCACTACGATGTCACCTTCTAGTCCCTTTCCATCACTAGATTTTTTCAGATCTAAAGATTTTACTTTTAAAGACTTAGCCCAATCTATTGTTCCACCATAACCACTCATAGCCAGTGAAGGTGCTAACTTTATTGAACTTGTCCCTGCTACAGTTTTTTTATCCCCATTTTTTTTAATTGTTGGAATTACAACTGGTGCAAACTCTAGATTGAAATCATACTCTCTTGCTTCAAGTTCCTTTGGTGCATCACCAAAAAGTTTTAATATTGCATAAGAATGTGGTTCCACAGTTAAGATTTGCGGATAAACCTTTACTATACTACTCATGTTTACTTTCTCGTTAGAACCATTACTTATCTTAACCTTATATCTAGATTTTGTAAGTGAGTCGTTATAGACTTTATACTCTTTATATCCACTCTTATCTAGAGATTGATCAAAGGTGATTCCATCGATTCTGAAAGCAAAGACATTTAAGCTTGCTAGTAAAAAACACATTGTTAATTTTTTCATTTTTTCACTCCATTCTTTCGCCTTACAAAGACATATTATCATAATTTTTTTTATATTTTTTCCTAAATCGGATTTATTTAAATTTTTTTATATTTTTATATTTGCCATCTCCTGCATTACCATAGCTCCTATATAGACTACATCATTTCTAAACTCCTCATTAAAAAATGGTTTCATCTGTTTTCCTTGATTTTCCAATACTTGGAATAGTTCAAATAGTGTTATCTCCCGAGAATCATCACGATAAAATCCTCCGTTCTTACCCTTCAAAGATTTTATGAGTCCACCTCTTGATAGTTCACTCAATATGCTCAATCCCATATTTAGTGGGATATTTCCCTTTTGTATTATATCTTTTCCTGAAATCTTATTAATTTCACTAGTATTTTTCAAAAGTTTTAAAATGACATATCCATACTCTAATTTTTTTGAAAACATCATACCTCCCTACAATTAATCATAATTTGATGAAAGATATTCATCTATTTTCTCTATGTTCAATATTATTTTTTTCTCTTTTTCTGTGATAAATTTTTCTTTTTTCAATTTTGAATAGATAAGGTAAAATTGACTTCTACTTATGTTGAAATTCTCATAATTTATATCCTTTTTTGCTATTGTCTTCTCATCATCAGCATAAAGCTTTAAAATAGCCATAATATATCCTTTTGTGTCATAAACTTGATAAAAGAATTTAATCATACTCTTTTTTATCAACTGCATTAGCATCTTTTCAAAATAGATATTCTGAAAAATATCATCTGCTGAAAATTCAAACTCCTCTAATATCGTGCCGTCTTCTAGAGCTTCAACCTCTATATCTATTTCTGGAAGTATTATGTTATTATCTGGTAAAAACTCAAAAAAGTTTCCTATCAGATCCCCTTCTTTAAGGTGATTCTCATTTGTTATTATTTTTCCACTATCTAATATATCTCTTGAAACTAATTTTCCCTTTTTTACTATAAAAAACTTTCCATCCAAGTAATGCCTCTCGTATTGGTCCAAAATTATTTTACTTTTCACTTAAAAAGTCCCCTCCATAAAATTAAAATATTAAAATAATATTTTTATAAACTAATATAATATAAATTTATTTAAAAAAAATCCAAAAATGGACAATTTTACTTTAATATTTTTTTAGCCTTTGATTTTATTGACTTTTTATTAAAAAATAAATTTATTTCTTTTTAATAAATATTGATTTACACATATTTAGACTAGGGAAATAATTTTAACTTCTATATTTTTACTACTATTTTTTATTCCTTCCTCTTCATGTTGTTCATAATTTCTTCACAAAAAGATCTTATTTGTTTTAAATATATGTATTATAGTAGGATTCAGTTTTGAATTTTACAAAAGGAGTCAGCTATGAACAAACAAATTACTCTTAATAAAAAACAACTCTACTTTTTAGATCAAAAATTTTTTCTACTAAAACGTGGAAAAATTATCTCTAGATACATTCTGGAAAATGGAAAGATAATATCCAATGAAAATTGTATAAAAGCTGGTGAATTTATTGGTAATTTCTTCTCATTTCTACCTACGGACTTATACTTTGTTCCAGAATTTGAGGTTGAAATAGAAGCACTAGAAAATAATACTATTCTTGAAGAAGTTGACACTAATTTTTTTGAAACACTAAAAAATACTCCTGCAGAAAAAATAATTATACAATTGATTAGAAATACATATATCAAGTACTTTCAACATCTTTTCAATACCAAGGGGTATATAATGTCTGTATTAAAACTCTATGCTGATGCTAGTAAAACAATTTCAAAAGATGAGATCAATCCCGAAAATTTTAATGTAAGTAGAAGCCTTTTTTATGCTACTTACTCAACCTTAAAAAAAGAAAACTTTATAACTGAAAAAAATAAAATAATTTATCTAAATTCAAATAAAATAGATACATACCTCAAAGGATTTTGTGCCTAGTTGTTTTATCAATAAAAAAAGTGAGAGTGTAGAGAGATTTCTATAAATTAAATAAATATGGAGAACTTCAAATAATGTATGAAGATAGACTTTTTGAAGAATAGGATAAATAAAGAAAAAAGGGGCTGTTGCAAACTGATGGTTTTTAAATATCAGTTGCAACGCCTTTTTCTTTTTTTGCAAAAAAATAGAAATCATTTAATTGATTTCCTAGGTTTTTAATTTCTTAATTTAAATTTTGGCAGCACAAAAAATC
>NZ_JAGIRL010000028.1 GCF_019012925.1 Fusobacterium sp. | reverse complement strand
TTTCATTTCTTTCTCTAACTTCTCAATATCAAACATCTCTTCTATTGTATAGTACTTTAATTTACCTAAACACTTTCTCTCCTGAATTGGCTCTGTTATATCAATAGCCTCTTTTACAAGTTTTAAAGTTTCTATATAGTCTTTTTTATCTCCATTAGTAACTACTATTGATATCTTTACTTTATCAAAAAATATATGATTTTCAATAGCTAACTCTTTTTTTCCATTAAAAATATATTCATTTGAAATTTTACCTAAGATTTCTTTAGTGTCCTCATTCTTACGTAAATATTTAAAATTAGTGTCTATTGATGATTGATGAAATCTTTTTTCTGCCTTTTCTGGAGTATCCTTATTTGTATAATTAGAAATATCTATATAGATATTTTTCTCTTTGTTAAAAAATCTCATATAAATATTTTCATTATTCTTCTCATCTGTTAATTCCCATTCACAGAATACTTTTTTTATTCTATTAGAGTCAAATATATAGTTATCTTTTGAATAACTAAAAGAAAATAAAATTAACAATAAAAGCAATATTTTAAAACTTAAATTATCAATTTTTACCAATTTTTTCATTTGCATCATCATTTTCTCCTCCTTTTGTTCTTCCATTTTGATTAAATGGATTTGCTTCATTCAAACGTTTTGCAACTTTATCTGTGAGTGAATATGACTTAACATGTTCTATATTTATATTTTCAGCTTTTTCAGTATATTTTTGTTTTAACTCTAAAGTAAAAGTTCCCTCTCCAGATTTTATATTAAAATTTTCCTTATAGTAATCTACATACATATTTAAAAACTCATAATATAAACTTTGTACATCTGACAAAATAATTTCAATTTTTACATCCCTATAGTCCTCATATCTCTCTTTTTCTTTCTCTAAATTATTTTCATTCTCTTCCTCTATCTTCTCTTTATATTTTAAAGCCCATTCTTTTAGTTTATTACAAGCTTCTAAACTATGTTCTCCTGTTACTTTAGTCCAATTATTAGCTGTATCTAATACTCCTAAACCAAATCCTAATCCTCCTATTAAGTCATCAAATTTTAAATTCTCTTTGATGCTTTTCTTAAGTTCTTCATAATTTTCAGGATTTTTTGGAACTACACCTAAATCTATAGCCTTATTAGTAAACATAGCTACTTTTGTTGTTGCATTCACACTAGGAATTATTCTACCTACTATCTTTATTTTAAATTTTTTCTCTTCTTTAGCTCCTGAAACTCCACTTTTTTCCCACTGTTCTTCAGTTAATGTTGCATTTGTTCTTGCTATATTCTCAGTATCAATATCTATACTTATTATTTCATGTTCCTTTAATTCTATTATTCCATTCATATCCTCATATTGATATATATTTCCACTTTCATCTGTTTTCTGAGTTGTTTTAACTCCATTTTTTCTAATATCTTCTCCTATTCTTATTACACATCTCATTTTATAACCTCCCTATATTTTAATGTCTTCCATCAAAGAAGCTTATTGTAGTTATATCCTCTTCAAAAGAAAAATATTGTTTTTTCCCAATGAAAGTTTGATTATTTTCTCTCTTTACTGCTGTTACATAGAATCCCCAGAAGTTTTTATCTGTATAAGCAAAGAATTTTGTTTCACCATTAAAGATTGTATCTAAATCATCCTGTTCAAAATGGTTATCTAATAACTCTAACACTCTTTGCTCATCTTCCTCTTTATAGAACTCTGGTTTATTTATGTAAGTAAAATGTTTCTTTATCTCTTCCTCTTTATTTTTCAAATATAGTGGTAATATTTCTGTAGCTGAAATCTTTTTGATAGAACCAGCACTTGCTCCTGCTTGTTCCCCTGTTCTCAATATCTCAACCTCTTCTCCTGTATATTTTGTTCCATGTAGAGAGTATGGAACAATAGGAATATCGTTTTTGACTGCTACCCTTATATTTCCTATTTTACTTGAATTTAAGTATCTTATAGCTCCATCAAGGCAACTAATTTTTAGTTGTTGTTCATCTTCTTCTAAGTTTCTTCTAAAGTCTACCATCTTGCCTGGAACAAACTCTTTTAATACCTCATCAAATAGATTTACTTTACATGTTTGTCCACTAAGTTTTATTAATGAATAATCAAATATTATTCCAGTTTCATAATAAAGTGTTAAAAATCTTCTAAAGATTTCATATATATCCCCTTTTATCAATTTTATAATCTCACTTTTATTGATTATAATGCTAGGAAAAGTACTTATATTTCTCATAAATCCATTATCATATATATTCAAATTCCAGCTAGGTAAAACTGTTGATGACAAATCACTACTTTCAAAACGGACACTATCAAACTTTGTTCTAACTATTGTAGTCTTTCTAAATAACTCTTTCTTTAACTCCTCAGCTATCTCCCACATAAAGAAGAAGTTATTTTTTACTTTAGAGTAAACATCACTAGCTCTATTTTCAAAGTCAGCAAATTTTGTAGGAATAATTTTTTCTGCCTTTTCATATTCAGCTTCTATATTTTTATATATCTCTTTAACCCCTTTTTCATCTATATCTCTATATATCAACTCTCCAATATTAGGGATTAGTTCATTTATTCCTAAGTCTTTTTTATTTTGATAATGTTGTGCTAAAAGAATTTTTAAATACTGCATAATTCTATATGTGATATTATTTCCACCAAAGCTTTCTTCACTATTTTCAAAGGTAGTTTTTATATCTATATCATAATTTATCTCCTCTGAATTTATCTTGAATACACAAGAAGCTAAGTCTGTTGTTCCACCACCACAATCTATTATAAGAGCCTTATACTCCTCTCCATCATTAAATTTATTTTTATATATAATATTTTCAATGGAGTTATACAAAACTGCTACTCCTTCATCTAAAGCATTCTCTTCTATTATCTTATAGTCTGGTAAAATCTCCTTAAACATCATTAAAAATTCGCTTTTCAATTTTACAGGAGTAGTTATATGAATATTTTTAAATTTACATTTAAAAAGAGATTCTGCTCTATACATTATATAATCGATATAGGCTTTAACAATTTTCTTTCTCTCTATATATCTAATATCTCCATTTTCATCAACTATTCTCTCTTTTTGATCAATTGATTTTACCCAATTTTTTATACCATAGAATACGCTCCCCTTTAGGTTATAATTATTCTCTTTCAATAACTCCTCTACTTCATATCCAAAGGCGTACTCTATATTATCCTCATTAAAACAATTTTTTATATATACAACTGTTGGTATTACATTTGAATAATCATCAAGCCCTTTGGGAAATTTTACATAATTTGTCTTATCTAATTGAATGTGTTCGCTCAATATCTTATGTTGTGGTAAGTTTTTTATATAATATTTATCTAAATATACCCCAGCTGTTGTATTGGCTGTCCCAAAATCTATACATAATGGAGTGTCTGTTGTTTCTAAATCTAAAAAAAGGAAACTGTCTAGTGGCACTTGATAGTAGTTTAAAGACATAGGAAGTTTACTTTCTTCATCAGCATAGTATGAGTTAAATAAAAATTTCTCATCACTTCTACCAAAAAATAACAATGAGTAGTTCTGATTCTTTAAACCATCTAATCTAAGCAATTTTTCATCACTTTTAATAAAAAAAGTATTTTCTCCACCTTTTCTATCTCTAACGAGTTGAAAAACTCCACATAAATAACTGTTTCCATTTAATAAAAATATATTATTATCTGATATATGCTCTGGGATTGTAACCTTATAGTCGTCTTCTTCTGTAAGTGGCATTCCTTTATAAATGACAATTTTATGAGGAATTTTAATATTATTCGAATCATTTAATCTAAATCCAAGTTTTGTATCAAATAAATCTTGTAACCTTTCCATCCCAAACTCTTTGTAGGTATCTATACAGTAGACTTTTTCTCTACTTCTATATTTCAATATGATATTGATTAACTCTGTTCTATTCAGATTTTCTCTAAATCCCTCTACCAATTTCTCATCAACACATATTTTGTATAAATCATAATGACTTTTTCTTTTTAGTTCATCATAAACATAGTATCTTTTCATATCTTACTCCTAATATCTAATAAAATTCTTAATATTTTATCTATACTATTAAATCTTTCTCTTTTATCTTTTTTCATACCTCCATAAATGATTCTATAATCTTTCTTGTCCTCTTCAATCAACTGATTGTATATAGATGCTACACTATATATATCATTTTGAGGGCATCTTATAAACTCTTGATAAATCTCTGGAGCAGAATAATTTTTACTTCCTTGAATATATTCAACCTTTTCTCCATCTAACATTGCTGAACCAAAGTCTATTATATATATCTTTCCTCTGTTATATACGATATTCTCTGGCTTTATATCACAATGAATAATTTTAGCTTTATGAAGTTCTTTAACTATTCTAGAGAGCTGGATTAAAATATCCAGCTTCTCTTCATAGTTCAACTTATTTTTTATATCTTTTAAATTTTCTCCCTCAATATAGCTCATACACAAACAAAGCTCTGTACTATCAATATATTTAGGCATAAAATCAAAATCTAATTGTTTCAATATCTCTTTTTCAATTTGAAATTGTTTTAGTATCTTTTGATATTTCTCTTTATCATTGAGATATTCACTATTTATCATTTTCAAAATAATTTTCTCTTTACTACTATTTTCTGTATAATATACAGTAAATGTTTTACCTTTTCTTAGAACTTTCATTTTCTTTTCCTTTGACATTTTTTATAGAAATGGAATCCAACTAGCTTTTTTCTTAGCCTTCTTATATTTTTCCTCTATCTCTTGCATTAGAATATCATAGTTCTCTTTCTCAAAATACTTATCTCCCTCTAAACCTTTATATTTCTCCATAACTTCTTCATAAAGATTTCTAGCTTCCTTATATTTTTCTTCTTTGAATAAGTCATCAGCTTTCTTTTCATCTTTATTAATTGCTAAATATTTTTTCAGAGTTTCTATTCTTCCTTGTAAATACTCTTGTTGTATTTTATTATTAGTATTTACAGAAACAGAGTAGGCTTCACTATATTTTTCATAAGCTAACTGATATTTTCTATTAGCCAAGAATAAATCTCCCTCTTCTTGGATACTATCAGTTAATTTTTGATTATCTTTTAGTTGAACAGAAATATCTTGAGATTTTTTTATAATAGCCAATGCTCTTTCATACTCTCCACCGTCAGCATATGCCTTGGCTTCATTTAAATATGCCTTATTTTCCTTTATTAATGTAGTTTTTACTTCAGCTAATCTTAAAATTCTTCCCTCTATTTCTAGTCTTCTAACCTCATCTCTTAGCTCAGCATAGATTCCTTTAGCCATTTCAAGATATACAAGAGCTCCATTTATATCGGAATTCTCTATCTCATAAGCTTTCTTCTCATACATCAAAGCTCTATCATATTTTCTCTCTCTTGATTTAGCTAATCTTTCTGCCTTTTCAGTTACTTCTGCTAATAAATCTATCTTATTAAATTTTAAGAATACTAACTTAGCTTCAAGATAATTTCTAATAGCTCCCTCAATATCCTCTTGTTCTAAAAGCTCATCTCCATCAAGCTTCATATTATAAGCTACTGCTAAACCTTTACAAGCTGTAATTGAGTCATCTATTTTTCTTGAGATTTCATCTATTTTCTTATATTTCAAGTCCTTAAGCTGAGGTATTTTACCTTTAGCCTCTCTATACATCTCTTCTGCTGTAATAAAATCATTAGCATTATACAATTTATCAGCCTCATTCACATCAGATAAAATTTCCTGTAAAACTCCTATCTGCTCAATTTTCTTATCAACTAATAACATCTGTCGTCCTAAGTTTATATTGGTTATTTTAGGAGAGAAAACTGTTCTATAAACTATATTTGCCTCTTGTGGACTAATTTCTAAAGCTGTATATTCATTTTTACTTTTTTCAAAATACTCTAACGCCTCTTCAAAATCTCCATTTTCCACATATTTTAATCCTTCATTTTCATATTGATATGCTCTTTCATAAGTTACATCTCTCTCTTTTTTCAAAGAATATCCTTTGTATAGGAAAAAACTTAGCCCCAATATTACTATAGTTATTATCAAATACTTCATATAATTAATTTTTGACTTTTTCTTTCCTGTTGGAGATACCTCATTTATAAAGATTCCTGCTAAAGTATAGTTAGGAATATTTTCATCAGAGTTATCCTTTAACTTATTCTCAATAGCACCTATCCATTTTCCTACTTTATCAGTTTTAGATAATTCTACTTCTATTTCTGATTCATCTAAATTTTCCCAAGCTCCATGACTTAATAGCAATATTCTATCTCCATCATATAATTGGACTCTCTTTGAAATATATGGTTTTATTCCATCCATCTCTCCCATAGCTTGTGTCAACTTATTTCTTTGACTATGAAATCTAATCTCTTTATAGTCAAGCTGATGAGCTTCATAGAGCATATGAGCTATTGAATGATCCACTGTCTTTTCAGTAACTATATCATCTCTTAATAAATAAAGTCTTGCATTTCCTACATTTGCATATATCATAGACGTATAGTCTGTTATGAATACCACAAGTGAGGCACTCATTCCACGTTTTTCTCTACTTCTTTCTTTTAAATTCTCTACCTTGTTATGTGCTTTTAATATTATTTTTTTTAGAAATCTTTTTGAAAGTCTAGGCTTTTCCATAAAAAGAGAAATTACCTCTTCTACTGCTATTTTACTGGCTTCTTCTCCACCTTTTTCTTCGTCATATCCATCTGCTAACGCCCATATAGCAAAGTCTGGTAACTCTATATATCCAAAATAATCACAATTAACTGGTTGTTTTCCTATTCTTGATACAAAAGAAGTTATAAATTTACTTTCTGCTTTCCTCCCTGTTTCCTTACTTTCAACTTTTGATTCTTCCTCTTCATTTTTTGTTGGAATTAAGCTTTTTACTTTTTTTATATCATTCCCAGCCCTTTTAACTCCAGACTTTGCTTTATTTACTTCATTTAAAATATTATTCATAAATTATCCACCTAATATTTCTAAATTTTATTTATCTATCTTCCAATCAAATTCATCTCCACACAAAGCTACAAATACAAATTTTGATGTTCCCATTTCAATAACATTAAATGACTGTAATCTTGTTGGAGCATATACAGCTTCATTTTGCACATATACTATTCCTGTCCCCTCACCTGGTGTAATAACAAACTCTCTATTTTTAGGATTGTATGCTATTATAGCGTGATTTTTTCTAGAAATTGAATTATCTCCTTCTATACAAATATCCATCTCTGGAGTTCTTCCTATGAAGTTTTTTTCTGTTTTTAATTTGTAATCCTTTCCTTTATCATAACCATCTATACAAACTAACCAACCTACAACAGGTTCTATTGCTATCTCATTTGCCCAATAAGACTGTGTAGCCTCATCTTCTATTTCAACTCTATCCATTGCTACAACTTCTTCTCTTACCTCTGCCTGCTCTAATCTCTCACTGTTACAATAAGGACATGCCTTGTGTTGTGAAGCGTTATATACATGTCCATTCTCACATCTTTCTAATTTCATAATCTATTCCTCCTTAAAATAATTTAATTACAATATTCTCCTCTACCATTGAATTTAAATCCACCTTTAGTACTAAAATTTTGATAATATTTTTCATTGTTTTGATTTGATAATTTTAAACCTTTTGTCTCTTCTTTCTTTTTTCTTTCTTTAATCTGTATCAGTTGTGATTCCACCCCACCTTTTATTCCTGCTAAAGTTACATTAGATAGCTGTCCTATTACATATACTCCTTCTTCATCATTTTTATCTAGTTTAAATGTAAATGGAGTATAGTGAATATAGTCATTAACATCTGATGATAAAACATTTATAGAAGGTGTTAAATATTTTATCTTCGCTTCTTCTATCAATGTTAGATTTCTCAAAAATACTCTTTCCTTTTTTGCTAATGTATGGAATCTTTCAAATGGTTTTTCTTTATCTGTATATTTTGTACTACTTTCCTTAAATATCTCTAGTTTCAGACAGTTATTTGTTGGTTTAATATATTGATATATTGTTTTTATTAGATTTTTAGTAAATATCTCATTGTATTTTCCTACTTCAATCATTCCTTCTTTATTCATATACATTAAAAAATCGTTGACACTGTGGTATGTAAAGCCAAACTTATCTATTGTTTCTTTTATTACTCTTGTTTTTGTATCATTTATAGGCTCTTGCTTACCCACTTCACCAGTTAAAACATCTATTATATTTCCTTCTCTAGTTTGTAATAGCGCAGTCCAATCTTTTGAATTATAGTAGTTTTTTATATTTTCAGACTGAACTTCAAAAGATAATTGGTAATTTCTTATTCCTCTAAGTAGCCAATATATTTCAATTGATTTTATTTTTAATTCCTTTTCTAATTGCTTTCTTTGTTCAGAAGTTAAGTTATTTCTCTCCTCTCTATTTCTTCCAACAGAATTAGAATCAACAAAGCTTAGAGAAAATCCATCTTTCTCTATTACTGTATACTTTCCCTTCTCATAGATTTCTGTTGCTCTAGGATTTAGTACATTAAAAATTGAATCTATATTTTCTTTTTCACTAGAGAGAATAATTTTATCCTTTATATTTCCATTTTTTTCTAATACTTTTTCCTCTAATTCACATTGCATTTGTAATGAGTATAACCCTATATAGTCTGTTATATCATTTCCCCAAAATATTCCATCAGTTATCTTATTTTTATGTTTTCCTAAACCTAAAGCATTCCAAGTGACTGTTGGATATTTTTTATTGGTACATACATAAACATACTGAGTTAGACACCCACCCAAACTATGTCCTGTTAAGTGAATCTTCTTATTGGGATATAACTCCTTTACATATTCAGCAAACAAATATGCAGAAACTAGTTGAGAGTGACTTCTATTTAAAAATCCTATATCTAAATCTGTTAGTAAATCCTTTAATTGCTCTGGCTCAGTTCCTCTATATGCTATGACTATGTTCTCATCTTTCATAAAAGCTACTGCATAAAAACCATCATCCTCTACATCTTCAAATTTGTACTTATCTCTATATAATTTAGTTTTATCAGCACTATATATAAACTGCCAACCATTAAAATCGTAGTATGGATTCATTAATTTGGGATTTTCTTTATTTCTAACTATACCAAAAACTCCAAATAATCTCTTATCAGCCTCATCATACATCAATATTCCATTTTCTACTCTTGGTTCTATTGTATCTTTACGTTTTATCTCGTTCCATACGTCAGATAAGTTTAAAAATTTTATAAATTCCTTGTCATTATATTCGTCATGGTCTTTTAACTTATTTAAATCTAAATTATTCCAATTTAAATATGATAATTGGGCAAAAAAAGCATATTCTACATCTTTAATCATCATTTTTCGACTTCCTCTCTCCTAATCATATCTATTAGCACTTATTTCTTTATAATTTTTATGTTTTTTTCTTGCTTGAAAAAAAATATTAGGTAAATCATAATTGCCAAAAGAATTTACAAAATAATCTGTTAAATATCCTAGCTCACTAGGGGTTAAACTTCCTGTAGCTTTATATCTTTTCAATAGCTCTTTTACTTTTGGTTCATCTTTGTACAAATAGAATATATTT